>DAIUCV010000001.1:0-53029 GCA_036846005.1 Patescibacteria group bacterium
AACCCATGACCTTGCCCTTACCAAGGGCACGCTCTACCGACTGAGCTACCTCGGCTTAAAACTAAAATGAATTATATCAGAACTTGATATACTTAGGGAAAATGAAGCATAAGAGATTGTATTTATTTTTTTTACTAATTGTCCTTCTGGGAATTAATTTTCTTCTTTTAAATAAATATCAGTCTGTAAAGAAAAATCTAATAACAAAAATTATAACTCCGAATATAAATCAATGGTTATTAACACCCACACCGGACGTTAAGCTTACTAGAATTATTTTAACGGGAGATGTAATGCTGGGGCGAACCGTTATGACCAAAGCCTTAAGTTTAAATGATCCAGCCTATCCCTTTAGGAAAATTACGGAACAATTAAAAGAGAGGGATATTGTTTTTATAAATTTGGAAAGTCCTATAGTCGATAATTGTCCCAAAATAGAGACAGGCTTAATATTTTGTGCCTCTCCCGAAATGCTTACGGGTTTAACCTTAGCAGGGATTGATATTGCTACACTAGCCAATAATCATATCAATAATTTTGGTCAGAAGGGTGTAAATGATACCAAAAAATATTTGTCCGAAAGAGGCATAGAGTGGACGGATGAATCCAATTTAGTAGTAAAAGATATTAATAACACTAAATTCGGTTTTTTGGGTTTGAATTTCACCTTTAAAACACCAACCCAAAAGGATTTTAATACCATCAGCGAATCAAAAAGTAGGGTGGATGTATTAATTTTAGGCGTTCACTGGGGAGTGGAATATACAACAAACCCTACTCCTAACCAGCAAGAATGGGCTAAAAGATTTATAGAAAATGGTGCAGATGTTGTTGTCGGGCACCATCCGCATTGGGTACAGGCAAGAGAGTATATTGAAGGTAAACCCGTCTTTTACTCTTTGGGTAATTTTGTGTTTGACCAGATGTGGAGTGAGGAAACTAAAAAAGGAATTGTGGTTGAGCTTTCTTTTAGGGGAAGAGAATTAATCGATGAAAAAATTAAGAATATCTATATGTCTTCTTGGGCTCAACCTAACTTTGTGGAATAAACTCAAGCTATTAGACTTAAATTTATAAAAAAAGTATAATATTAAAGATTTTAGCCTCCCTAGCTCAATGGCAGAGCGACGGTTTTGTAAACCGCTGATAACAGTTCGATTCTGTTGGGGGGCTCAAGGTTAAATAATAATATTTGCTGGGATGGCGGAGTGGACAATCGCAACAGTCTGTAAAACTGTCGCCCGAACGGGCTTCGTAGGTTCGAATCCTACTCCCAGCACAAAAAAAATTACTTTAAATTCTTCATTTTTTGACCTTCTGAAGTAAAAAACCTTTTTAACGAAAGACCCCGCTTGTGGGTTTCCGGATGAATTTTTCCCCGGACGAATATCCAGGTGGGTGAGCTCACCACATCCTGCGACGCAGGAAGGGAATTTGCTCTCCCGAAATTAGCTTTCGGTGAGGAAAAAGCTTCCCCGGAACTTCCCCCTAAGCAGGGTCACTTATATTGTATCAAAAAAGTCAATAGCGTGAAAGGGAATTTACAGGTTAAATAATCGGATTTCCGGGAGCCAGAATTGATATAAAAAATTGCAGGATAGGAGAAATTATAAGGGAAATTGGGGATACTCCTCCTATCGTTGGAAAGATCAGAAAAAAAAGAATAATTATTCCGTATCTTCTTAAAAAAAGATCAGCATCACGAGCCTCTTTATCAGGCAGTAAACCTAATAAAATTTTCCCGCCGTCTAGAGGGTGGATAGGAATTAAATTGAAAACACCCAGTGCAATATTTAATAAAATTATGGAATAAAAAAATCCTGCCAATACATAGAAAGGGGAGAAAGGATTACTAAATATTCTCAAAAAAATACTTGATATGATGGCAAGTATCAGATTTGCCCCGGGTCCTGCCAGGGAAATCAAGGCTCCGTCTTTTTTGGGATTCTTCAGGTTATAGGGGTCAATTACCACCGGCTTAGCCCAACCAAAGGGTATTATTCCCGGATTTTGGGTTATTGCCCGCAATATTACCAGAAAGAACAACAGGGAGGTTCCTATGGGGTCGTAGTGCTTAATAGGATTAAGCGAAAGCCTGCCGTCAAGCCTTGCGGTAGGATCACCCAACTTATCCGCAGCCCAAGCGTGAGCCGATTCATGAATTGTTATGGCTATAACAAATGCCAAAATAAGAAAAATTAGGTTTAACATAAATTTATCCTATCAAATAAATTTTGATAAAATGTATGTTTATTAGTATAATAGTCGTTAACCAAAAACTCAAAACGTAAAAAGTTATTAACGTTTGGGTTTTTAATTTTTTTAATTATGTCATATATTTGTCAGATTTGCGGCAAAAAAACGGTAGCGGGGGTTAGTCAAAGGCACAGAAGAGGTGTCGCGGGAAAACGTTGGATAAAAAGAGCACAGGCAACCAAAAGGCTATTTAAACCCAATCTGCAAAAAATGACCTTGATGGTTGACGGAGAGAAAAAACAGATGCGAATTTGTACCAAGTGTATTAAAAGAATTAAAAAATATCACTTCATAGGAAAATATAAATCTGCTGCCGTAATATAAACTAAAGATACATCCTCAATAAAATGACTTCAGAAATACTTACAGATTCGACTTGGTTGGTGAATCAAATTCCGAGAATATTTTCCAGAATGGATATTAAAGAAGTGGGAAAATATCCTCAACCGGTTAGAAAAAGTGTCAGATTTTCAGGGGGTGTTATCTATGATCCAAATTTAAGAAACTTGAGAACAAATGACGGATCAATTAATGTTCCTCTTACTTGGGTGCAAACAATAATGTTTGAATCTTTTCTGGAAGAAACGGGTAATTTCGTTTCTTATAATAATATTTCCTCCAGATTGTATTCAGAATATTTCATAAATAATGAAGCTATATGGTCGGCAAAAGGGCGTTTAGTAAAAGAATTAGATAAAATTCCGGATTTTAACCACAAGTTAAGAAATGTAAAGGGAGGTTTCAGCTTTAATGTAAAAGCATGGGATAAATTAATCCACCCAACGCCAATTCAATTTGATAAGGAATTTAGTTATGATTTTTCTTCTAGAGAACTCAAGAAGAAACAACCGGGATTATTTAAGGAAACAGCAAAAAGACCGATATTTAGTCCGACCATAGCATTTATCTGGGAAACACTAATAACCAACCCGAATAAGACCATTGCCAAAGAATATTGGTTAGAGAATTTAAAGCGGATTAAAAATTTAACCAATGAAGATAACATTAACTGGTGGGTAATCGTTTCAAGAATGCGAAAATTAATAAATTGTTTTTCTCCCGAAGTTTCTTCAAGAATAGTAACAAGTGGAGATATGGGTCTTGAATATAGGACGTCTAAGATTTGAAAAAAGATTGGGGATATCCTTCTTTAAACTGTCTCCAGGTAACCGGACTTTTGCCTTCCATTTGAACCTCATCCAAGATTAATTTGTTATTTTCCAGGTGGGATTTCATAATTTTTATTCTTTTTATCTGGTTTGAAGTGTCTGTGTTTATGGTAGTCCAGGCAACTGGCCAGAGAGACATTGCACGGATAAAGCTATCCAAAACATCAACTTTGGGTGTGATAGCAAAATCCTTGATAAAGGGAATTGTCCAGTCGTCTTTAACAGCCTTTCCCTTTAATGCTAAATCAAGATAATTTGGAGGAATAAATGCATCTTCCTTTTTGATTTGTCGGGTAAATGTAGCTTTGGTATCATTTTGTTTTTTTAAAGTTATTTTACCCTGGGTATAGGGTGGAATCAGAGTAGTCAATACCTCACACGATCTTGTAAAGAGTCTGTCTCTCAAAGATTCAAAAGTATCTTGGGGAAATATCTCCTCATAGAATTGGCAGACGATTGGACCGTGATCTAATTCTTCGTCAAGTTTGATAATACTTACCCCAGTTTCTATATCCTGGGAAATTAAGGAAGCCTGAATCGGGGATGCACCCCGATATTTAGGTAAACAGGAAGGGTGAACATTAAGAATGCCATATTTGAAATATTTTATTACTGATTCAGGGATTATCTTGCCGTACGAAGCTAAAATTCCCATATCTGCAGCAAGTGAATTTTTAATAATGTCCTCGGGGTCAAAATAGATGGGGATACTTCTTTTATGTGCCCAATCGTCAACTGGAGAGTAGGTTAGAAATTGATTTCTTCCAGTAGGTTTTGGTTCCTGGGTAACAACTGCTGCAATAGGGGATTCGCCTTTGACTTTAAACTTTTTGTTTAGGGCATCAAGGATAGGTAATACATATTCTGGTGTTCCCAAAAAGACAAATTTCATAATTTATATCAGTTCAACCTCTTCCCATTCTTCACCTTTTTGTTTATAAAGTGAAGCTTTCTGTTTAAATAAAATATCCGTAAAAAGAATTCCGTTCAAATGATCAACCTCATGCTGAACAATTTGAGCGGATAATCCCTTAAAGGTTGTCTTTTTTATTTCGCTGTCCAAATTTTGATATTCCAATACTACTTTCTGGGGTCTTTTCAGCGGTCCGTAGTAGTTAAGAATTGAAAGGCAGCCTTCCATAATGGGTTCATTGTTTTTTTTAAGTATCTCGGTGTTTTCCGCTGATACGATCTTGGGATTTATTACTATTTTTATTCCCTTACCGTAAACCATGGCAAACATTCTGATATTTTTTCCTATTTGAGGAGCTGCCAGACCTACACCTTCAGGATCTTTTTGCACGCTTATGGTATCAGTCAAATCTTTAGCAATTTCCCGTATCCTTTTATCAATAACACTGATGGTTTTTGATTTAATCCGCAATTTAGGATTTTTTACATCCAGAATTTTTTGAATCATACGGCCAAATTATACCGCAAATAAGGCTAACTTGCCAAAAGTTAAATTTCTTGTAGTTGTTGTTTTACCATTTCGTCCTGGGGATTTATTTTTTCCAAAATATAAAGAAGTTCATTTTTAGCCTTTATTTTTTCACCTTTTTGAGTATAAAGAAGTGCCAAGGCAAATCTCGCATCCCGATAGTTACTTTTTAATTCTACTGTTTTTGCAAGAGAAGCAATTGCCTCATCAGTTTTCCCGATACGGGCTTGAACAAGACCTAAATTGTAATAAAGCTTGGCATCGGTAGGTGAGAGTTGGATGGTATTTTTAATAAGTTCTTCGGCAGTTTTTAAAAGGTCGGGGTCAAGATTAGCCAGTTTGATAAAAAGAGCGGCATTGTTTTTACGGATATTAAGGTTTGCGGGTGAAAGAGTAACTGCATGATTTGATTCGTCGATTGCCACTTCGGAAAATGTTTTGGCGTTTTTCATATCTTTGGTTTGATAAAAATCAATTGCTAAGCCTGCTGCAGATTGGGAAAGTTCATCCCAGTAAATTGACTGCCCGGGAATATTTTTTGTTGCTTTGAAAAGTTCCACCCGACCCTGAGGATAGTTTTGGGATTTATTGAATTGCTTACCCTGGGTATAGAGGATATCAGAATACCAGTATTTGTAGAGAAAATAGATCATCGAGATAACAAAAAGAGACGGAATTACGCTTAGGATTTTTTTAACAGTAGAAAGCAATTTATAATTTTCCGCAAATTCACTGTCTTTGGTTTCTTCGTATTTTAAAGAAACAGCAATTGCGGGGTAAAGAAAAAAAAGAAAAGAAACCATAACTACCGAAAAACCAAAAAAATTGGTAACAACAATACCTAAAAATCCGGAGATTAATGCCACCTGATAAACATTAAGTGTTGAATTTGATTTATTTTTCAATATTGGCAATTTTAAATTGGTAATTAAGATAAAAATAAATGCTATTAAAACCAGGTAGGATAAACTACCTATTATTCCGGTTGTTGCCAGATAATTAAGATATTCATTATGTGCCTTGTTGTATAAAAAGTCCCATTCGGAAATGAGATTATGTTCAGGAGGTCTAAATCGATAATACGAATATGCGAAAGTTTCGACACCGCTGCCAAAAATAGGGTAAGCTTTGAAAACGGCAAAAGCCCCTTTCCAAACGATTTTTCGTATTTCTCCAGAACCCGTTCCTCCGACTTCGAGAGCCGGACCGGCATTTGCCGAATCAACTACGGCTGTACTTGATTTTCGGTTAATAATTTGTGACACACTTGGTGTCCAGGGGGAGCCGACCCATAAAGTCAGAATAACAAACGATAAATTAAGAATAATAAACGGTTTTAAAATATTAGCTTTAAAATTAGTTGTTGTTTTAAAAATTAATATCCAGAAAAAGATGTTTGCAAAAGCAAAACCAATTAAACCGGAGCGGGATTTGGTATAAAGTAAAGTAAGAAAGAATAAAGAAGATAAAAGTAACCACTTTATATTTTTAATTTTAAATACTGATTTAAAATTGGTGATTTTTGTCTGGAGAATAAAAATCCAGGTAATGGGAATAACAGCGATAATCAAAGCCGCCAGCCAGTTAGGTTGTCCCAGGGTGGAAAAAACTCTATTTTGTACATCTTGAACCCAGAGATTTTTATCTACCCCAAAATGTTCCAGAATTCCGTAAATAGAAACAAGAGATAAACTGGAGATTAAAAGTAAAAGAATTTTTTTGCCGGATTTTCTGGACATGTTATTAACAAATGCAAAGTAAAGCAGGGTATAGGAAATCTGTGACAATAAACCGCCGTTAAATCTGGAATAGTAGCCGAAAATCGAGGTGTATCTGTCAATTGAGGTAATAGTTGCTATAACTTGGGAAGCAAGAAAAATAAGAATGGGAATGTCTAATATTGTACGACGCAGTGTAGGTTTTTTAAGTATTATTAGTTTGGTAAGCCAAAGACCGGTAATAATAACTGTGGCTAGGTAAACTATTGTGATCTTGTTAAATTCGAATATTTCGGAAGTTAAGGGAAAAATAACAATTGGAAGAATAAAAAATAAAACATAAAAACACGTCCGAATCAGCTTATCTATTATTTTTATCACTAATTAATGAATTTACACCACAAAGACTAATAAAAAAAGGTCTTTTTTTAGGGTTTGCAATAATAGCTTCTCGGGATATACTTTAGGCGATATATGACTTTGTTTAGAAAACCGGGTATTAGAGTAAGAGTACCGAAATTTAATTTTTTTACCCCCAACAGGATATTTGGCAGAGTGATGGGATTTTTCTCCCATGATATAGGCATAGATTTGGGTACGGCAAATACCCTGGTCTGGGTTAAAGGAAAAGGGATTGTAATCAGAGAACCTTCGGTTGTAGCCAGGAATAAGAAAACCAAAGAAATTTTGGCTTTGGGTATGGCTGCCAAAAAAATGTTGGGGAGAACTCCGCAATCAATAGAAACAATAAGACCACTTAAAGACGGAGTTATAGCGGATTTTGATGCAACCCAGATTATGCTTTCAACTTATATTAAAAGCGTACACGAATCGGGTACTGTTATACCCAAAATTCCCAGACCTAGGGTGGTAATCGGAATTCCATCTGGTGTTACGGAAGTAGAAAGAAGAGCCGTTTCCGATGCGGCGATATCATCAGGAGCAAGAGAGGCACATCTAATTGAAGAACCCATGGCGGCAGCAATAGGTGCAGGATTACCCATTGAAAGCCCAAGCGGTACATTTATTGTAGATGTGGGCGGTGGTACAACCGAAATAGCAGCAATATCTTTGGGAGGAATAGTTGTAGGGCGATCGATTAGAGTAGCCGGTGACGAGATGACCGAGGCAGTAATAAATTACGTCAGACTTAAATATTCTTTGCTGTTGGGAGAAGCTACGGCAGAGGAAGTAAAAATAAATATTGGAACATGCGTGAACGACAAGGAAAATTTTTTTGTGGTCAGGGGAAGGGATTTAGAAAAAGGACTTCCCAAATCCATCAAACTATCCAGCCGTGAGATTCAGGAAGCTTTAACGCCGACTATACGGGAAATCGTAACAACCGTAATTGATGTATTGGAAGAAACTCCACCGGAATTGGTGTCGGATATTATGGAACACGGAATTGTCATGGCAGGCGGAGGATCATTACTTCATGGAATTGATAAAGTCTTGGCAGAGGAATCAAAAATGCCTGTTTGGGTAGCAGATGATGCATTTACTTGTGTAGTGAGAGGGTGCGGAAAGGTATTGGAAGATAATTCGTTACTTAATAAAATTAGAGTTACTAGAGGATTGTAATTTAAAAAAATTGCGGGGTTTATAAAGTTTGTTGGTCTTTAAAACCCCGCTTTACGGAGAATGCTCATTTGATTAATAAATTTCCTTTTCGACTAATGAATCAATACCTACGAGGATATATAGAAATACCCAGGGAGCAATAGAAGCCAGAAACCATACGATTGGTAAAATCCACCAGTAGGCTTCCTGCTTTGATGAAAATACATAAAATCCAAAGGCTACAGCAATAAGAAATTCGATAAACGTTACTTGAATGAACTTATATCTTAACAATTTTATTAGCCACGCAGCAATTATGGTAATAATACTCAAAACAAGTAGAACCAGGAACGTTGCCATATTTTCCTTCCTTTTAATGAGCTTGATCCGCAGACGTAATATAATTTAAAGTATCCTAAAAAGCAACAAAATTGTATGATATGGGGTATGGAGAATTTGTCTTCGGTTAAAACCCAAAGTTGGCTTGCGTGGTTTTTGAGGGGAATTTTAATTTTGGGTTTTATCATACTTTTTGGCCGTCTTTTTGAACTTCAGGTTATAAAAGGAAATTACTTTCGAAATTTATCCGAGGGCAACAGAATCAGGAGAGTGGTAATTTCTGCTCCCAGAGGTCAAATTTTAGCCAGAGGCGGTGAAGTATTGGTCGGAAATAAAGAGGTTAAAAGAAGGATCATCTTTAATCCCCAAGAGGGTTATGAAATATCGGATGATGTAAGTAAAGCAACCAGTGATGAAATAATTACAGAGTGGATTAGAGATTATAAATTGAAAGAGAGTTTTGCGCATATCAGCGGTTATTTGGGATTGGTTTCGAAAGATGAAATGGGAAAGATAGATCCGAACTGTCCGGAAAAAGGTGTTAAGGGAAACGATTCTTATGTAGGTAGAAGCGGATTGGAAGAAAAATACGATTGCCTATTATCAGGGAAAGACGGTGAAGAGTTGATTGAAGTTGATACCACCGGGAAAAAGATTAGATCTTTGGGGAAAAGAGAACCTGTAGCGGGAAAAGATGTCAAAACTACAGTAGATTATTCACTTCAGGAAAAAGTCTCAACTGTGATGGGAGGAAAACCCGGGGCAATAGTGGTCAGCGACAGACAGGGAGAAATTCTTGCCCTATATTCCTCTCCTTCTTATGATCCCAACATTTTCCTAAACGACAACTATAGAAAAGAAGTTGAAAGTTTATTAAATGATCAAGGCTTGCCGCTTTTTAATCGGGCTATAGGAGGTTTATATCATCCGGGTTCTGTTTTTAAAACGATTGTCGCAATTGCAGGTTTGGAGGAAAAAGTAATAGATAAAAATTATGTCTATGATGACCCAGGAGTTATAACCATCAACGATTTTTCCTATTCAAATTGGTTTTACACTCAAAGTAAAGGAAAAGAAGGGGCGATTGGAATAGTCAGGGCAATAGGACGTTCCACAGATACGTTTTTCTATAAATTAGGCGAGATGTTGGGGATTGAAAAAATTGACAAATGGGCTGAAAAGTTCGGTCTTAATGCCAAAACTAATATTGATTTGGTGGGAGAAATTGGAGGATTAGTTCCCAGTCCGGAATGGAAACTAAAAACTAAAAACGAAAATTGGTTTTTGGGAAATACTTACCATGTATCAATAGGCCAGGGAGACTTGGCTCTGACGCCTTTACTTATAAATACTGTGGTGGCAACCATTGCCAATGACGGAAAACTATGTAGCCCCCGTATTGGGGAAAAACCAAAGTGCAAAGACTTGGGAATAAGTAAAGAAACTCTTGATCTGGTAAAAGAGGGAATGATTGCCGCCTGCAGCTCTGGAGGAACAGGATTTCCTTTTTTTGACTCCAACCCTCAAGTAGCCTGTAAAACAGGAACAGCGGAAACTAGTGAAGAAAACATAACTCATGCCTGGTTTACTTTTTTCGCCCCCGCAACTTTCGAAATAGATATTACCGATGAAAAACAAAAGCCCGATTTCATAGTTACGGTTCTTGTAGAAAAAGGAGGAGAAGGCTCCAGTGTTGCAGGTCCTATGGCTAAGGATATTTTTGACTATTGGTTCGGAAAACAAAAATAAATTTAAGATATAAATATTTAACTTTTAATGACAGAGCGCGAATATCTGGCTTTATTGTATTCATTTATACTATTTGGACCTGTAAGAATTAATCTGCTGACATCTTACTTTAAGAGTTCGAAGAATGTTTGGAAAGCAAGCGGCCAAGAATTACTGAAGTTGGGATTAAGACCGGATACAGTTGAGAAGTTTAACCGCTACAGAAACAAGATTGACCCCATTAATTATTTCAAACGTCTTAAATCAAATTCCGTTCATTTTGTTACCTATTTGGATAAAAGATACCCTAAGAATTTAAAAAACTTGGATGATGCTCCCTGCGTTTTATATCTCAAAGGAAAGTTAAAGAAAAGTGACGAAAATGCAATAGCCATAGTCGGTGCAAGAAAAATGACTGCTTATGGGAAGGAAGTAACTACGAAGTTTGCCGGGGAACTCGCGGGTTTAGGCATAACTATTATTTCGGGTTTGGCAAGGGGTGTGGATACCAAGGCACATAATACAGTTTTAGAAGTTGGCGGAAGAACTATAGCAGTTCTTGCCGGAGGATTGGATAATATATATCCTCCCGAAAATAGTTCATTGGCCAAGAATATTGTCGATTCGGGAGGTGTTTTATTATCGGAATATCCTTTGGGATACCCCTCATATCGAGGCAATTTTGTTAACAGGAATAGAATTATTTCCGGTCTTTCAAAGGCTGTATTAGTTATTGAGGGTGAGAAAAGAAGCGGTACTCTCTTGACTGCTTCTCATGCCGCAAATCAAGGACGACAGGTATTTGCAGTTCCGGGACCGATATCCTCGCCGACTTCCGGTGCTCCGCTTTTCCTCATTCAAAACGGTGCCAAAGCGGTAACTTGCACCAAAGATATTTTGGAGGAATTGGATTTTTAATTTAAAGAAAGACAAAAGTGTATCTTGACTCGTTTGCTAAAATATCACATATTTTACTATCGCTTATTTTAGTTAGACCAACTATTATGATGTATTGATATGAATTTAATAATTGTAGAATCACCAACCAAAGCGCGTACCCTTTCAAAATTTTTGGGCAGCGATTATTCCATTGAAGCCACAATGGGACACATTAAAGATTTACCCAAAAGTACTCTGGGTATTGACGTTGAAAAGAATTTTAAACCCCAATATGACGATATCCAAAAAAAGTCTGATGTAGTTTCCGTGATATTAAAAGCCGCAAAAAAAGCAGGAAAGATTTACTTGGCAACAGATCCGGACAGGGAAGGTGAGGCAATCGCTAAGCATGTTGAGGAGGTAATTAACACAAATTTAAAACACTCAGCAAAAAACTCAAAATTAGGGAGAATTGTGTTTCATGAAATTACCAAGGAGGCAGTAGAGGAAGCGATTAAAAATCCTAAGAGCATAGACGAAAATATGGTAGATGCTCAAATTGCAAGAAGAGTACTGGATAGGCTAGTGGGATATAAATTATCCCCGCTTTTATGGAGAAAAGTAAGAAGAGGATTATCTGCCGGAAGAGTACAGTCGGTTACGGTAAGGCTTATTGTTGAAAAAGAAAAGGAAATAGAAAAATTTAAATCCCAGGAGTATTGGGAAATTTTTGCGGAGGTAATAAAAAGAAATAAATCAAAATCTGAGAATAAAAGTTTTGTTGTTCAGCTTATAAGAATTGGAGAAAAGAAAGCCGATATTGCAAACGAAAAAGATGCAAGAGAGATTGTAGGGAATTTGGAAAAAAGTACATACGATGTATTTGACGTTCAGAAAAAGGAAGTGAGAAGAAATCCCTATCCGCCTTTTACCACTTCTACCATGACCCAGGCTGCAGCGAGAATTATGTTTTGGTCAGCGAAAAAAACTATGAGCATAGCCCAGGCATTATACGAAGAGGGATTAATTACCTATCATAGAACAGATTCAACCAATATTGCAACGTCAGCCATAGAAAAGGTAAGAAATTATATAAAAACCGAATACGGAATAAAATATCTGCCCGAAAAACCTATCTTTTATAAAACCCAATCAAAAGTAGCCCAAGAAGCACATGAGGCAATACGTCCTACAAAATTGGATTCCAAATTTGAAGTCTCTAATAGAAAATTCGCAAAAGATGCACAATCTTTATACAACCTTATATGGAAAAAATTTGTTGCTTGCCAAATGAATCCCAGTCTATACGACGAGACCACAATAGATGTTTCGGCAAAATTAAAAACTAAACCGATAAATTATTTATTGCGTGCTTCGGGTCAAATAATGTTATTCGATGGTTGGAAAATATTATATAAAAGGGAAGAAGAGTCACTTCGTCTACCCGAAGTGGTGAAAGGAGAAGGTTTGGATCTTATTTCTTCCAAAAGCGAAGAGACTAAGGGTAAAAAAGTTTGGGGAGATCAGAAATTTACTCAAGCCCCGGCCAGATATTCCGAAGCATCCCTAATTAAAACTCTGGAGAAATTGGGAATCGGCAGACCTTCGACTTATGCACCGATTATATCGACCATTCAAATAAGAAATTACGTAGTGAAGGAAGAAGGAAGATTTTCTCCAACGTCAATCGGAATTGCTGTAAATGATTTTTTAATGGATAATTTTCCCGATGTATTTGAATATTCCTTTACCGCCAAAATGGAAGACGATCTGGATAATATTGCCAAAGGAGAAGTTAAATGGACGGGAGTAATTGGGGATTTTTGGAAACCCTTTGATAAAAAACTAATTAGCGTCGGTAAAAATTCCAAAAGAGTTAAAATTGCCGTGGAAAAATTGGGTAAGAAATGTCCCGAATGCAAAGAAGGAGAATTGGTAATAAGGATAGGAAGATTCGGAAAGTTTATTTCCTGTTCAAGATTCCCGGATTGCAAATATACCGAAAAATACGTTGAAAAAATAGGAAAGAAATGCCCAGATTGTAAAAAAGGTGATGTAATTGTTAAAAGAAGTCAAAAAGGAAGGAAGTTTTTCGGATGTTCCAGATACCCTGAATGCAAATGGGCTTCTTGGAGAAAACCGGGAGAGGAAGAGAAAAAAGAAGAAAATCAAGAGAATGGAAATAACAAAACCAACATTAAAATTTAAAATAATTAAGAAGGAAGGAATAATTCCTGCTTATGCCCACGAAGATGACGCCGGATTTGATTTATACTCCACAGTTAAGGTAATTATCAAAAAAGGAAAAATTCAAACAATTCCTTTAGGAATTGCATCCGAGATTCCGGATGGATTTTTTGTTTCCTTTCGCGATAAAAGCGGATTGGCAGCCAAGTTCGGTATCCATGTAATGGCGGGAGTTGTAGATTCAGGTTATAGAGGTGAATGGTTGGTTGTTTTGGTAAATCTGGGAGACAATGATTACACAGTCGAAATAGGAGATAAAATTGCACAAGGGATTCTTCAAAAGGCACCAAAAGCGGAAATAAAAGCAGTTAAAAAATTGGATTCGTCCGAAAGAGGGTCGGGGGGGTTTGGAAGTACGGGGAAAAAATAAACCCCGGTAGTTTAATTAATTTAACCGTTACCGGGGTGAACTGTACACTTAAAATTATACTGAAATAGGAGCCTCTATTGCTGGATGCGAGACGTAGTTCTCAAGCCGAAAATCTTGGTATTCGAAATCATCAATATTTTTTACTTCTGGGTTTAAAAGCATTACGGGTAAGTTCAGAGGTTGGCGTTTAAGTTGCAGTTTTGCCTGTTCAAGATGATTTAGGTAAAGATGTGTGTCTCCAAGGGTCAAAACTAATTCTCCATAATCATAACCCGTTACCTGAGAAATCATCATTGTTAAAAGGGCATAACCTGCGATATTAAAGGGTAAACCCAAAAACGTATCGACACTTCTCTGAAACATCAGACAAGATAGTTTTCCCAGTGAGACGTAAAACTGAAATAGAAGATGACAGGGTGGTAATGCCATTTTATCAATTTCGCCGGGATTCCAAGCAGTTACAATCATTCTTCTGTCATTTGGGTTTTTTTTAATAAGATCTATAACTTGCTGGATCTGATCTATTACCCTTCCGTCTTTTGCCTCCCACGTCCTCCACTGTTTTCCGTAGACAGGTCCTAAGTTTCCGTTTTCGTCAGCCCATTCATCCCAAATATGTACTCCTTTTTCCTGCAACCACTTTGCGTTTGTTTCTCCTTTCAAAAACCACAAGAGTTCATAGATTATAGATTTATAATGTATCTTTTTGGTTGTCACAAGAGGGAAACTCAATTTTAAATCAAACCTGATTTGTCTGCCAAAAACAGAAAGGGTTCCTGTTCCTGTTCGATCGCTTTTCTTAATACCGTTATCCAAAATATCTTGAAGTAAATCCAGATATTGTTTCAAAATAATCCATCCTTTCTTTGTTAATGTGCACAGTTTGGAAAAGAATATACTATTTACGAAAAAAGGTCTAGTATTTTTTTAAAAGACTTGTTATAGTGCATCAGAAAAATGTCAGATGCAGAAAGAAGGCCAGAAATTAAAGAGAAACCGGAATCGGGTTCTATAGAAGTAATAGCGGGCTGCATGTTTAGCGGAAAAACCGATGAGATGATACGAAGACTAGAGCGTGAGGAAATCGCACTAGATATTCGTTTAAAAAATAACGTTATTAATCAAAGGACAAAAGATGAGTATATTAGGGTATTTAAACCGTCAATTGATATTCGTTATAGCGAAAATAATATAGACTCCCACTGTGGTACAAAATTTCCTGCTATTCCTTTGGAAAAAAATCGACCGGGAGATATTTATGATTATATAAAATACTATACAAAGGTTGTCGCGATAGACGAGGCACAATTTTTTTCTAGAGAGTTAGTTCAAATTTGTCACAATTTAACAGACCTTGGAATAAGAGTTATTGTTGCGGGTCTGGATACGAATTTTCGTGGAGAAACCTTTGGTCCTATGGGAGATTTATTGGCTCGTGCAAATAAAGTACTTAAATTAACTGCAGTTTGCGTAGTTTGCGGAAAGGATAATGCAAATAGAACTCAGAGGTTGGTAAACGGAAAACCAGCAAATTATAATGATCCGGAAGTGGTAGTGGGTGCCTCCGAACTTTATGAAGCTCGCTGTGAACTCCATCATGAAGTACTAGGAAGTACTGTATAGCATTTAGTATCTATAATATGACCGAAAGAATAACTCAAACATATACGGCAGAGTTCGAAGTGAATCCCTATCAGGGTCTATTTATAGTCGTTGAGGGTTTGGACGGCTCGGGTAATTCTACACAAGTTGAATGTTTAAGGAATTACTTTACAGAGCGTTTTAAGTGCCAAAAGGGTTGTGTCCAGGTTATTAAAGAACCGACTTACGGACCAACCGGAGCATCAATTAACTGGGCACTAAGACGCGGTCTTAAGATTGACGATCAAACTTTACAACTGATGTTTATTGCGGATAGATCAGATGATTTGTTAAATGAAAGAACGGGAATCGTAAAATTTTTAAAAACTCCCGGAAATGTGGTTCTTGGGGACAGATATATGTTTTCGTCAGCGTTTGGAAATGTGGCTGGATTAGATATAGATTGGCTATTATCTATTCAGAGCAAATTTATTTTACCCGACTATACGTTCTTTCTTGATGTCAAACCGGATGTATGTATGAAAAGGATTGAAAAAAGAGATAATGGTGTAGATCGGTTTGAAAAGTTAGAGCATCTTTTTAAAGCCCATCAAGGTTATGAATATATCATGAAAAAATTTCCTGAATTTATGATCAGAATCGACGGAGAAAAACCGATATTCGATATTACAAATCGGATTATATGCGATATAGAAAAAAGCCCCAAACTTCCAGGTAAATTGTATTTTTAATGTATAATACTTCTAATGCAAAAACTGATTGAGTGCGTTCCTAATTTTTCTGAAGGAAGAAATAAAAAGGTAATAGATAAAATATTTAGTGCCGCAAATATAAAAGGGGTAAAGGTATTTGAGTTGGAGTTTGACAAATCCCATAACCGCTCCCTTTTTACTATCGTAGGATCTCCTGAAAAGGTTTTGGCTTCTGTCCTGGAATCAATTAAAGTTGCCACAAAAATGATTGACATGAATAAACATTTGGGAGAACACCCCAGGATTGGTGCAACAGACGTGGTTCCCTTTGTACCGATTTCGGGAGTAAGTATGAAAGAATGTGTAAATTTATCCAAAAAACTGGCTGTTAGAGTTGCCAAAGAATTAAAAATTCCGGTTTATTTATATGAGGATAGTGCAACCAGAAAGGAAAGGATAAACCTGGCAGATGTCAGAAAAGGCGAATATGAAGGATTAAAGAAAGAAATTAAGGTTAATCCCGACAGAAAACCCGACTATGGACCCTCTTCTCTTCATCCTACCGCTGGAGCAGTTGTAATAGGAGCAAGGAAATATTTGGTTGCCTACAATGTTAATTTGGATACCAAAGATATAGCTATTGCCAAGAAAATTGCAGAAAAAGTCAGAGAAAAAGACGGGGGATTAAAAGCAGTCAAAGCTTTAGGATTTAATGTAGGAGGATATGCACAAGTATCAATGAATCTGGTAGATTTCGAAAAAACAAATTTTGATGAAGCTTATTGGGAAATCGAAAAATTGGCAAAAAGATTTAATGTCAAAATAAAAAGTTCGGAAATTTACGGTATGATTCCGTTAGAAGCAGTTGTAAGAGCCATAAAATATACTTTTAAGGCAGATACTTTTAAATCTGATCAAATATTGGAAAAGAAACTTTTCGAATAATATGATAAAGAAACAAAAAATTAGTAAATATTTAAAAGATTTATCATCCTCAAAACCGACCCCCGGGGGAGGTTCTGCAGCTGCTCTGGTGGGAGCAATAGGAGCGTCTCTGGTTGAAATGGTTGCCAATTTAACACTTGATAAGAAAGGGTATGAGAAATCAGCCAAAGATATAAAAAAAATAAAAAAGATTGCAACGGAAAGCAAAAATAAACTTATTAGTCTTGCGGATAAGGATGCAAAAGCATTTGA
This sequence comes from Patescibacteria group bacterium, assembly GCA_036846005.1. Lineage (GTDB taxonomy): Bacteria > Patescibacteriota > Microgenomatia > UBA8517 > UBA8517 > DATEXQ01. The sequence continues at coordinate 17,202 of DAIUCV010000001.1, forward strand.
AGATGTAATTAAAGTATTCAGATTACCCAAAGGAAACAAAAGAGACATTGCAATTCAACAAGCATTAAAAAAAGCAACCCGGATACCATTGGAAACCGCTCTTTCTTCTTATGAAGTACTAAGGTTAGCCAGAGAAATTACCCATATCGGAAATAAAAACGCCAAATCAGATGCTAAATCAGCACTTCATTTCGCAAAAGCATCTATATCTTCAGCTTTGGAAAATGTAGAGATAAATTTGAATTTAATTAAAGATAATAATTGGAAAACCAAGATAAAAAAAGAGGTTGATAAGATTAATCTTTAATCGGATTTACTTAATTTCTGAAGTAATGTAATTTTGTACCTGTGTCCACTTGTTTACTCCTTCTTTGGGAACAAGAATAAATTGACCTGTATTGCTTTTACTTTGTTGTAAAACATTTTGGTCGGTTAGAAATACCTCCTTGGTAGTGTATGAATTTGAATTTACTAAAATATTTACCAAAGCTTTTATACCATTTGCATCCATATCGGTTTTTACACTTTCTACTAATTTATCAAAAACAGGGTCTGCCTTGGTGATGATCTGAAGACTTATAATTTTATTTTTAATTCCTGTTAATAAAGCAAATTGCCTTTGAGATCTGGCAAAATCTCCGCCGCTTTCATTCGAATGTCTGGAACGTACGAATTTCAGAGCTTTCTCACCATTAATAGTTTGTATTCCTTTATCAAAGTGTAAATGTTCATAACGACAGGTAAATTGCTTTTCCAAATCAAATCCTAAGAATTTACTGTGTAAGTCCGCAATTTCTTGAGCGCTTTTTCCGCAGGTTTCATTTTCCAATCCTTTTACGGGATAAAAATAATCGTCAAATGTCTTGGGTACATCAACCGGTATACCTCCCAAAAGATCAATTGCTTTGGAAAATCCGCTAAAATCAACAGCAATAAAGTAATTAATCGGCATTCCGACAACCGAACCAACTACATACTTTGCCAAATTTCCTCGGCCAATATCGCCTCTAAATTCAGGTTTTTTATTTGCATATTTAATTTCGTTTCCACCGATAGAATAAGCTTCGTTTATTTTGTTATTAGTGGTTGAATCCCAATCTGTGAGTATGGCAACCCAGAGATCCCTGGGAACGGAGATTAAGTTTACTTTAGAATTTTCCCGATCGATATTTACTACTATCAGGGAATCGGTCAATAATCCGCCGTCGTGTCCGGCACCACCATAACCCAGAAGAAGAATGTTAGTATGTTTGTCATTTGTAACTTCGTTTGAATTGGGAGCCGATAAAAGGGTAGATTTTTCAGTCAGGTTATTCTTAATTAATGTTTTGGAAAGTTTGGAGTAGAGATAGGTTGTAATTCCTGCACCGGTAAGTGCTCCCAAGAAAAGAACAAATAAGATTATTTTTTTGATGCCAATTTTCCTCACAACATTACCAGTGTACTTTCTTGAGCTATGATTATGCAATATTATTTAGGAAGTTTTTAGGTTGCATCTTAAATTTTTTATTGATAGAATACGACAAAGCACATCAGCCAGATCTCCTGGAAACCCCAGGCTGATGGAAGTAATAAGGAGATTTAATAAATGACAGAAGTATCATTACAGACACTACTAGATACTGGTGCACATTTTGGTCACCAGATTAGACGCTGGAATCCCAAAATGAAACCCTTCATTTATCAAGGTGAAGACGGTGTTCATATTTTTGATTTATTGAAAACCAAGGAAGCATTGGAAGAAGCGTTGGGAATTATTAAGGAAGCTGCAAAAGAAGGTAAAAGTTTACTTATTGTCGGAACCAAAAAGCAGGTAAGGGAAAAGGTCGCCCAAATTGCCAAAGAAACCAACATTTTATATGTAAATGAACGCTGGCTGGGCGGAACCCTAACTAATTTCGATCAGGTAAAGAAATCCCTTGATAAGCTCATAAAGATGAAGAAGGATAAAGAGGAAGGAGTTTACAAAAACTTCACCAAAAAAGAAAGGTTATTAATCGACAGAGAAATTGTCAGACTGGAAAGATTTTTTGGAGGTCTGACCGGAATGAGTGTTAAACCCGATTTAATGATAATTATAGATATCAAGAAAGAAATCGGAGCCGCCAAAGAGGCTAATTTTACAGGTATTACCACCGTTGGAATAGTAGACAGCAATGCTGATCCCGATTTGGTCGATTATGCAATTCCCATGAACGATGATGCCAAGAAAGCCTTGGACTATGTCCTGGATTTGATAAAAGACGCTATACTGGAAGGGAAATCCAAACCCCAGAAAAAAGTACCTGAGTCTAAATAAATATCTATGAAAATTTCTACAGATTTAATCAAAAAGTTAAGAGAAGAAACGGGAGCACCGGTGATTAGGGTTAAAAAAGTCCTGGAGGAATTGAAGGGAAATGAAAAAAAGGCAATTGAGATATTGAAAAAAGAGGGTTTTGAGAAAGCCGCTAAAAGGCAAGACAGAGAAACTACCCAGGGCTTGGTTGAAACCTATATGCATCATTCGGGTAAAGTTGCAAGTATTGTAGAAATATTGTGCGAGACGGATTTTGTATCCCGAAATGAACTTTTTAAAGATCTAGCTCACAATATTGCTTTACAAATTGCTTCAATGGATCCCAAAGACATCCAAGAATTGGAAAACCAGGAATCTATAAAAGATCCTTCAAAAAAAATATCGGATTTGGTTAAAGAAGTTATCGCCAAAACAGGAGAGAATATTCGTATAGGTAGATTTTTTCGTGTAGAATTAGGTAAGAAATAAAGTTTAAGATAACTTTATGGATGAATCTTCAATAAGAAATAAAATGCAGCAGGTAGTAAACCTGGTGTTATCGGATATATCTGCGCTTCGGACAGGAAGAGCAACCAGCGCAGTAGTTGACAGTCTTTTGGTTGATGTCTATGGAGGTCAGCAAAAATTAAAAATTCAAGAACTTGCCACAATTTCTTCTCCCGATGCCCAAACTCTGGTAATTGACCCTTGGGATAAATCCATAATCGGTGAAATAAGACAAGGGATTCAATCGGCTAATATCGGTATAAATCCAATGGTAGACGGGGAATTGATCAGAATTAATTTTCCTCCAATGACAACCGAGGATAGGGAAAAGTATATAAAACTTCTTTCAACAAAATTGGAAAACGGAAGAATTATGATCAGGCAAATTAGGGGAGAAGCAATGAGGGATATTAAAGATAGTTTTGAAGCTAAACAAATTTCGGAGGATGAAAAATTTGATGCCGAGAAAAAAACTCAAAGTATAACGGATGAATATATAGGTAAGATTAACGAAGCTGGGGAAACTAAAAAACAGGAACTTCTGCAAATTTAAGGATGCTTGCTCTTTCGATACTCCTCCTTTATACTTAACTTCAGCAATGTTAGGTTCAATTTTGATATTTTTACTTGTTTTATCAATACTGGTAATTGCCCACGAAGCGGGACATTATTTTGCGGCAAAAAGAGCCGGAATTTGGGTGGAAGAATTCGGATTTGGAATTCCACCCAGAATTTGGGGTAAAAAGGTAGGGCAGACTATTTATTCTATAAACCTTCTTCCTTTCGGAGGTTTTGTAAGACTTCACGGTGAAGCCAGGGAAGAAGATGTAACCAAACCCAAAAAGGCATTTTTATCAAAAAGCAAAAAAGTAAGAGCGGTTGTAGTAATTGCAGGAGTTGTCATGAATTTTATCTTGGCAGTTGTTGCTTTTGCGATAGTTTATTCGTTTTCGGGAATTCCTAGACTAACAAAAGATGTTAGAGTATTGGATATTTCTCCCGGTTCTCCCGCTCAGGAAGCAAAAATTATATCGGGCGACATAGTCAGAAAAGTGGATAGTGAAGATATAACTACAACAGAGGGTTTTATCAATACCGTTGAGGAAAGAAAGGGTAAAAAAATTCAGTTGACTATTCAAAGGGACGGCAGCGAATTGAAAATAAGCATTACTCCCAGAGATAACCCTCCCAGTAATGAAGGACCATTGGGAGTAATAATAAGTTCAACCGAAATATACTTTCCACCCGTTTGGCAAAGACCTTTTTTGGGAATTTATTACGGATTTAAAGAAGCATTCTTTTGGGGAAAGACGGTAATTAACGGTTTTGTACAAATATTTTCTGAAATATTTGCAGGCAAAATTCCCACTGAAGTATCGGGTCCAATCGGAATATTTGCTTTAACCAGTGAAGCAGCAAAGGTGGGTATATTAACTCTAATTAATTTTATAGGTATTTTATCCGTAAATTTGGCTATTTTAAATATTGCGCCTTTTCCTGCGCTTGATGGCGGCAGACTTCTTTTTATAGGATTGGAAGGTATATTGGGGAGGAAAGTTCTTCCCAAAGCCGAAAATATGATTCATGCGGTAGGAATGGTAATTTTAATTTTGCTTCTTTTGGCAATCACTGCACACGATATTAAAAGATTGATTGTTACAGGGAGTATTTCCGGATTTATCCAATCTTTTTTGAAATAGATACGACAAGCTGATAAACTGATAAACTAAATTATTGTATGTTGCAATCAGAACTTTTTCCCAAAACCAAGAAAGAAGCCCCCAAAGCTGCTGAAAGTATTAACCACAAGCTTCTTGTGCGTGCAGGTTTTATAGACCAACTTATGGCAGGCAGTTGGACTATTTTACCTTTGGGTTGGCGGGTAATAACGAAGATTAACCAGATAATTCGGGAAGAAATGAATGCCATTGGGGGATTGGAAATGCTGATGCCCCTACTTCACCCCAGAAGTGTTTGGGAAGAAACAGGCCGTTGGGATAAAGCCAAAGAGATTATGTATCAGTTTAAGATGTCCGGTCGCGAATACGGACTCGCTTTTACCCATGAAGAAATTGTTTTGGATTTGCTGCGAAAAAATATCAAAAGCTATACGGATCTACCGGTTTCCGTCTATCATTTTTCAACTAAATTCAGGGATGAAGCAAGACCCAGAAGCGGTATTCTTAGGGGTCGTGAGTTTATGATGAAGGATTTGTATTCGGCTCATGCAAGCGAAGAAGATCTGATGAATTATTACCAGATTGTTTTAGGTGCTTACACCAAAATATTTAAACGCTTGGGATTTAATTTTGTAATTTCGGAAGCATCGGGTGGGGTATTTACCGATAAACATACACATGAATTTCAAGTTCTCTGTGATACCGGCGAGGATATGATATTTCATTGCGATAAGTGTGATTGGAGTTATAACAAAGAAATTTATGAAGGGAAGGCGGGAGATATCTGTCCAAATTGTAAAAAGGGTAAAGTTAAAGAGGCAAAATCCATTGAAGTGGGAAACATCTTTCCTTTGGGAACATGGCTATCCGAAAGAATGAGGGTTTATTATACGGATAAATTAGGAAAGAAAAAAATTGTATGGTTCGGTAGTTACGGTATAGGACCCACTAGAGTTTTAGGAGCGTGGGTCGAAGTGTCGCATGATGAAAAGGGTATTATTTGGAATAGAGCGATGGCACCGTTTGACGTACATTTAATTGATTTGAAGAGTAAGGATAAAAAAGAATCCTTAGTTAAAAAGATATACGATAAACTGGAAGCAGAAGGTGTGGAGGTATTACTGGATGATAGGGATGTATCGGCCGGTGAAAAATTTGCGGAAGCGGATTTAATCGGGATTCCGGTCAGGCTGGTTGTTTCCAAAGAAACGGGAGAAAAGATTGAATGGAAATTAAGAACCTCTGATAAGAAAGAACTTCTTTCATTTAACGAAGTACTTGCTAGATTAAAGATCTGAATACGCTAACGAATAAAAAAGTTGTAGTGATAGGTGGTGGAACTGGTACTTACCAGGTTTTATCAGGTCTTAAAAAATATTCTCTTGATATCTCAGCTATTATTTCAATGTGTGATTCGGGAGGGTCAACCGGACGGCTTAGAAAAGAATTGGGGATACTTCCTCCAGGGGATGTCAGAAGGGCTATTCTTGCACTTTCCGATCTTCCTTTTGCCCAAAAGACTCTGGAGGAACTATTTGATTTTCGTTTTAACAAAGGCTCAACTCTTAAGGGTCACTCGGTGGGAAATTTATTGCTTGCTGCTTTAACCCAGATAACGGGTAGCATGGATAAGGCAATAGAAGAGGCGGCAAGAATATTACAGTCTAACGGTAATGTTTACCCCGTAACTTTAGATAAAACAAATTTAGTTGCTGTTCTTGATGACGGAACCAGAATCTTTGGAGAAACAAATATAGACAGAAGGAGAATAAAACCGAATTTAAAAATTAAACGTGTCTTTTTAAATCCCAAAGCAAGAGTATTTAATAAAGCATCTTTGGCAATAGAAAATGCTGATTTTGTAATATTTGGACCGGGTGACTTATATACCAGTATTATTCCCACGCTTCTCGTGGAAGGAGTAGTTTCTTCTTTAATTAAATCAAAAGCGAAAATAGCATATGTTGTTAATTTAATGACTAAAAAAGGAGAAACGGACGGTTTTACGGCCTCGGATTTTACTCAAGAAATAATTAATTATCTAAAAGAGGGCAGAAAAAATTTGAATTATATTTTCGTCAATAAAGAAATTAATCATTCCAAAAGTGTTATTTCCAGATGGTATAAAAAATACGGCTGCATTCCCGTTAAAAATGACTTGGCTTATTTTAGTAAAAAAAATAAAGGTATAAAAATAATCGAAAAGGATTTTTTAAGCAAAACTACGTTTTTCAGACACGACCCCGAGAAACTGGCTAGAGCTATAACACCTCTTTTTTAAACCACTTGTTTAAGCAACATCTAGCTAATATACTAATAGCCAAATGAATGATTGCGTATTTTGTAAAATAGTCAAAGGAGAGATAAAAACAGATTTCGAAGAGGAAACAGATGACCTAGTAGTCTTTAAAGATAAAAATCCGAAAGCCCCAATTCATTTTTTAATTGTTACCAAAAGACACATCCAAGATATAAAATCAGACAAAGGTAATTTATGGACAGCAATAGGCAAATTATCCATTGTTATTGCAGATAAATTAAGTATTCAAGGGTTTCGTTTAGTACATAATGCTGGAGATGCGGCATCGGTCAAACATATGCACGTTCATTTTCTGGGTCAAGTTTCGGAGGATAGAGAAATATGATAACTGATACCATCAGCCAAAAAATCGCAGAAGCTCTTAAAGGAAAAGATGAACTAAAAGTAACAACTTATAGACTTTTGGCGTCAGCTTTAAATTATGAGTTTATAGCCAAACAGCACAAGTTAACTGAAGAAGAGGAATGGGTTGTGGTTGAGAGGGAAATCAAAAAAAGGAAAGAGGCAATTGAAGCATACGAAAAAGCGAAAGCCCAAGACAGAGCCGATAAGGAAAAGGAAGAGATGGAAATTCTTGTAAAGTTTCTTCCCAAACAACTTTCAGATGAAGAAATAGAAAAAATAGTAAAAGTCGCTTTAGATAAAACAAAAGCTACAAGCATGTCAGATATGGGTAAGGTAATGGGGTTAGTAATGAGTCAGGTTAAAGGAAAAGCAGACGGAAATAAAGTTCTGGAAATTGTCAAAAAAAATCTTGCGCATTAATAAGATGATAAAAGTATATGTTAATAAAGAATCTTATTATCCGGTAAAGGCTCCGAAAATAAAAAAAGTTGTCAGGGATTTTCTAAAAGCAAAACGTATAACATCGGATGCCGAAATTTCGATTGCCCTGGTCGGTAATACCAAGATGCTGGAACTTTGTAAAAAATACTTAAAGGAAAACGAGTTGCATAATGTTTTATCTTTTACCGAAAGTGAGGTGGGACAGAAATTTATCTATCCTCCCGAAAGTTCTATTCGGTTGGGTGAAGTCGTTGTTTGTTATCCAAAGGCAGTAGAGGAAGCAAAAAAAGAACAAAAATTAATTGATCAAAAAGTAATAGAACTAATATTGCACGGAACAGAGCATCTTTTAGGTCACCATCACGAAGACTAAAAATTTGTATGACATTTTATTTAAAATACAGACCAAAAACATTAGATGATTTGGATAGTGAAAGTGTTCGGGAGTCGTTGAAAAAAATTGTTTCGTCGGGAAACATTCCCCAGGCATTTTTATTTACAGGTCCAAAAGGCATAGGTAAAACATCGGCAGCCAGAATATTGGCATCAATTGTAAACTGCGAAAATATCGGTAAAAGAATTACACCTTGTGAAAAATGTGAACAGTGTAAAGCCATTGCCAAAGGTTCAAACATCGACGTTATTGAAATGGATGCTGCAAGTCACAGGGGAATTGACGACGTCAGAATAATACGGGATGCGGTGAAGCTTTCTCCTGCTAAAGCAAGAAAAAAAGTATACATCATTGACGAAGCGCACATGTTGACGGTTGAAGCAGCCAATGCCCTTCTTAAGACTTTGGAAGAACCACCCCAGCATGTAATGTTTATTTTGGCTACCACCAACCCCGAAAAAATAATAGATACGATAAGATCAAGAACAACAATTATTAATTTTAATAAAGCAACACCTAATGAGATAGAACGGTCTCTGAAAAAGATTGTGACAGGGGAAAAGATAAAAATGGACGATGAAGCACTAACGCTTATTACCAAGTATTCCGAAGGTTCATTTAGAGATGCAGCTAAAATATTAGAACAGTTGGTTAGCGAGAAAATAAAAGGCAACTACGAAGATATCGAGAATTTTTTGTCTATTTCTTTACCTTCTAATATCACCAACCTTTTAAACTCAATAATCAAAAGAGAGTTAAACAATGCTCTTTCTGAAGTGGAAAAGTTATCCAAAAAGGGTACCAGTGCCAGATCCTTAATAGAAAAACTAATCGAAAGATTTCGTATCGGTTTACTGGGGAAAATGGGGATTGGGGAAGATACACTGACCGAAATTACCCAAAAAGACTTGATGAGGTTAATAGAACTTCTGATTAAAGCCAATAAAGATTTGCCTGATGCGTATATTGAGGAACTGCCTCTCGAGATTGCAATTATTAAGTGGTGCCAGAAAGATGATAGAAAGGAATTAAAGGAAGAATCAGATAATAGTTTTACAGTAAAAGAAGAAAAGAAAGAAACTACAAAGACAGTTTCCACTAATTTGCATCAGATAGATAAAATAATGACTAATAATGTCAAAGAAATATCCGGAGATATTTGGAATAAAATATTAGCCCAGGTAAAAATTATCAATATGTCGGTCGAAGCGCTTTTAAGAGCTGCTAAACCCATGAATTTTGACGGAAAAACCTTGACTTTGGGAGTATATTATCGTTTCCATAAAGAAAGGTTGGAGGATTTAAGAAATAGAAAAATACTTGAGGAAGTAGTCGAAAAGGTTTTAAGCATTCCGACAAAAGTAGTTTGCATCTTAACTGAGGCTCCCGTTAAAAAGGAAGAGAAGAAGGAAAAAATAGATGTTCTTTTAACGGAAAGCGAAGAGGGGGATATCGTAAAGGCGGCTAAGGATATTTTTGGAAATTAGCAAATAATTTCAACTTGATATAAAATAATTCTATTATGTTTGACAAATTTAAACAGTTGGGTGATTTAAATAAAATGCGTCAGCAGGCTAAAGCTTTGCAGAAGGAGCTGGAACTGATCAAAGAAACCGTTGAAGACGGAGATTATAAAGTAACGGTTACGGGTGATCAAAAGGTGGTCAATATAGAATACCTGGGTGAAGAACAAAAGAAATTAACGGAAACTATAAATAAAGCTTTTAAAAACGTTCAGAAAAAATCAGCTAAAAAAATGATGGAAATGGGAGGCGGATTGGGAGGTCTTTTGGGTGGACAGTCTTAAGGATTTGATATCTTTCTTCAAAAATTTTCTTGTATAATATCAAAGGTTTTATTTTGGTAAAATATGAATTATGAAAGTTCCCAAACCCCTCACCAAGTTAATTGAATCTTTTCAAAAATTACCGGGAATCGGACCCAAGTCATCTCAAAGATTAGCCTATTATCTGCTGCATGTTCCTCAGGAAGAGTTGGATTCGTTTTCCGATGCCTTGAAAAATCTCAAGAAAGATACTGTACTTTGTTCTGTCTGCAACAACGTTTCGGAAGAAGACCCGTGTCCCATCTGCAGGGATATATCAAGAGATACTTCAACTATCTTGGTGGTTGAACAACCACTTGATGTTTTTGCTTTTGAAAAAACAGGGAGGTTTAAAGGACTTTACCATGTTCTGCATGGGAAAATTTCACCCTTGGAAAATATAGGACCGGATGAAATATATGTCAAGGATTTACTTAAAAGAGTAGATGCGAAGCAAAATAAAATAAAAGAAGTAATAATTGCCACCAATCCAACCATGGAAGGTGATGCTACGGCAATGTATCTTTCGGGAAAAATCAAAACTAAAAATCCCAAACTTAAAGTGACAAGGTTGGGAATGGGAATTCCAACTGGTGCGGATTTGCAGTATGCAGATGATGTAACATTAAGAGAAGCAATAGAAGGGAGAAGAGACCTCTAAAATTTATGGGAAATATTGCAAGCGATACAGTTAAAACCGCAAAGCAGCAAGCAAAACAAATTGCCAGGCAAATGGCGCAAGAACCGGTAGAGATTGCCAAAACCGCCGGTGAAAATATAGTTGGTGTTGAAAATTCTCAACAGCAAGAAAATAAGCCAAATGAACCTTCTGCAGAAAAACCTCCTACCCCAGAGGAAAAAATACAAATGGAGAACAAAAGAAGAAATATGATGCAAGCCTTGGAAAATGAGTTAAAAGAAATAAGAAATAAAAACGAGGTTAAAAAAGAAGAGGAAAAACAGGAAGAAATAAATACTAAAAAGTTAGAGGAACAAAAAGGAATTGAAGAGGCACCCTTAATTTCCTCGAAACCCTCAAGAAAAATCGGTGCAGGTATCAAGGGACATTTACAGAGGTTAACTAAAGGTACAGAAATCAGAATACCTCCTTCCGGATAATACACTTACATTTTTTATTTTTTGAATTCCAATGTAAAATAGGTTCATGAAGGATATCTATCTTTCCAATACTCTTTCCAGGAAGAAAGAAAAATTCATTCCCGTCAAAGAGGGTTTTGTCGGCATTTACTCCTGCGGTCCAACTGTTTATTGGAATCAGCATATCGGGCATATGTATGCGTACGTTCAGTGGGATACTCTGGTAAGATTTTTACGCTACATAGGATATGAAGTCAAATGGGTCATGAATATTACCGATGTAGGTCATATGACGAGCGATGAAGATACGGGAGAAGACAAAATGGAAAAGGGAGCAAAAAGAGAAGGGGTTTCGGTTTGGGATTTAGCGGACAGATATATTAAACAATTCAAAGACAGCATGTCGCTTCTTAATATTACGTCTCCCGATGTTTTACCCCGGGCAACAAAGCACATAGTTGATCAAGTTAACCTGATTAAATTGATCGAGAAAAACAAATTTACCTATCAGACACAAATGGGAGTTGTTTATGATACGAGTAAATTTCCCGATTATGCCAAATTTGGACAGCTTGATTTGGATAGTCAAAAACCGAGGCAAGATGTGGAAGAAGACAAAGAGAAAAAAAGACCCTGGGATTTTTTGCTCTGGGTAACAGGAAATATTAAACATATTATGCAGTGGGACAGTCCTTGGGGTAAGGGATATCCGGGATGGCATATCGAATGTACAGCCATGTCTACGAAATATTTAGGCAATAATTTTGATATTCATACAGGAGGAATTGAGCATATTGCGGTACATCATACCAACGAAATTGCACAAGGATTTGCAGCTTTTGGTAAACAGACTGCAAATTACTGGCTGCATAACGGCTGGCTTACAGGTAGTGAGGGTGAAAAGATGAGTAAAAGTTTGGGAAATTACGTGACAGCCCAGGAGTTGGTCGAAAAAGGTTATAACCCTTTAGCCTTAAGATACTTGATTTACTCCTCGCATTATAAAAGAGGTTTACAATTTTCCTGGCAAGCTCTTGATGCCGCAACAGCAGCATTGGATAAACTTAAAAATGCAGTGACAGGTTTAAAAGAGTCAGAGAAGGAAAGAGAAGAGTTATCAGCGGAAAAAATGAAAAAGATTGACGAATATCGGGATAAATTTGTTTCTGCTTTATCCGATGATATAAATATTCCGGTGGCACTATCTGTTCTTTGGGAGGTTGTCAAAAGCAATATTCCCGCATCGGATAAATATGATTTGGTACTTTCTTTTGATGAAGTATTGGGTCTTAAATTGGTTAAAACAAATATCGGGTTGGTAATTCCCAAAGAAGTTAGGAACTTGGTAGCAAAAAGAGAAAATATCAGAAAAGCTGGAAATTACGAGGAAGCGGATAAATTGAGAATGGAAATCGAAAAGAAAGGTTACAGTGTAAAAGATACTCCGCAAGGTTCAGAAGTTAAACCTATTCAATAATTTATGGCAATTAAAGCAATTATCTTTGATTTAAACGGTACTATCTTGTCCGACGAGGACGAATACGGTATTGCCTTTAAGAAAGTTTTACAAAGGTTGGGGGCAAAAGTAAAAGAAGACTACCCCCAAACAACAGGCATAGGAGTTGAAGAAAACTGGCCAATTCTAATCAAAAAATATAATTTAAAAACCGAAAAAACCTCTCAAGAATTAGCTTTAGAAACTCAAAATGAATATCTAAAACTTTTACCCAGAATTACAGTAAGAAAGGGATTTATAGATTTTATAAGAGAGGTAAGGAAGAATGGGATATCAGTTGCATTGGCAACTTCGAATTCCCGGTTGGTTACGGATAAAATATTGGAGAAGTGCAATTTAGCAAATACCTTTGATTTCATTACAACTTGCGAAGAGGTTACGCTTAATAAACCCGACCCTCAAATTTATAATATAGCTTTGAAAAAGATGGAAATACCACCTCAAGAGTGTTTGGTTTTCGAAGATTCAAAATCGGGCGTAGCTGCGGCAAAAAAAGCGGGAATAAAAGTCATAGGAGTAACAAGAGATAAGAATCATATAAAAGAACTTGCGGATGCAGATAAAATCATTTATGATTTTGATGAAATAAATCTGAATATCTTATAAAATTTATGACATGGCAGAAAAGATAAAAAAATTAGTAAGAACAAATAAGGGGAGAGTAATTGCCGGTGTTGCCAGAGCTTTTGCTAACTATTTTAACGTCGATATAACCTTGGTTAGAATTATTTGGGTAGTATTGTTTCTACCGGGCGGATTTCCCGGATTAATATTCTATATTATTTGCTGGATTTTAATTCCTTCGGAAAAATAAAAAACAGTGAGGTATTGATGCTAAAGGGAAAAGCCCTCACTGTAAAAACTCCCTTTATAAGACTTTCAGTCAAATATGATTGAATTAACGGCAATCATGTAGCAGGAGTCTTTTCCTGTAAATCCCTTATCCTCATAACCAGGAATCGGTGTTTCAAGAATAAGATCCATTGCTCGTCTGACTTCTTCAGGCATATTACTGCGGCTTACGACTTTACTATCCGAACATAGATACGCTTGCTCCCACCACTCTTGGAAGGTATACCAGGCTTTCTTGAGATCTTCGGAATAAAGCTGGTGTACCTCCTCTGGAATGGGTATTCCGTAAGGTGGGTTAGATGCCATACACATAATGCACTCTCCTTTTAAAGAACAATAGGTTTTATCTTATAGGACAAGACATAAATAGTACCAGTAAAAAAGTAAGAAATCAATAGTACTATAGGATTCATTCCGTTAGCGGAATTTTAATACGGATGCTTAGGAAAGTTTAATTCTTTTAATTTGGAAAATACTTGTCACTAGCTTATTGGGAAATCGTCTGAATTTTGGTCTGGATGCTTCTTGGGATTTATTTTCAACTTTTAAACCTACGTTTACTATTTCGGGAAAATGCTTTCTGACTTCTTCCTGGAATTTTTCGGCTAAATTTGTAGTATACGATCCGTATCCGGCTTTTTCGGATTGCATGCAGAGTTTATTTTCCCAAGTCCTTACTATAGTTAATATTTTTTCTCCTTCAAGATTAAATTCATCCTGGAACTTATCCGGGTTTAGTGCGTAATCATCGTGGACGACTCTGAATTTATTAAATGCGTCTTTTTCAAAATCTAGCATTTTTTGAACGTAAGCTTTAAATTTTTGCATGCTTAAAAGAACATTATATTTAATAACGAAGTTAAGTTAAACAGGGTATTTGCAGGATTTTCTAATCATGATAGGATAACTCCGAAATAAATATTATTTATGCTTGGATGTTATAATTCATGCATGAGTCTTTCTGTAGGAATTGTCGGTCTTCCTAATGTAGGTAAAAGTACATTGTTTAATGCTTTATTAAAAAAGCAGCAGGCATACGTTGCCAACTTTCCCTTTGCAACTATTGAGCCGAATATTGGTGTTGTTCCCGTTCCGGATATGCGACTTGCCAAGATGGCTGAGATAGTTAAAAAAACTGAAAATCTTAACTTCTTACCTCCGGAAGTACCCGCTACCGTTGAGTTTCTTGATATTGCCGGACTTATTGCCGGTGCCCACAAAGGAGAAGGGTTAGGTAATAAGTTTTTATCTCACATTAGAGAAACCGATGCCATTTGTCATGTGGTCAGGATGTTTAGCGATCCTGAGATAATTAAACAGGGTATAACAGATCCCAAAACCGATTTCGAAGTTGTTGAAACCGAACTGCAATTAGCAGATTTACAGACCTTGGAAAAACAAAAAGACCCCGGAAATACACCAGATAAGGAATTAAGGAAATGGTGGGAGGTGGTTTTGAAATTGAAGGAAAATTTAGCAAAGGGTAAACCGGCAAGGGAAGTAGAATTAAATGAAGAAGAACAAAAAATCGCCAAACAACTATCCCTTCTGACAGCAAAACCTATTTTGGTTTCTTTAAATGTGGATGAAGACGATTTGAAAAATTCCAGTAAAATTGAAAAGGATTTTGCCCAAGGAGTCGGATTAAAGGAAGAACAAGTAATAACCATTTCCGCCAAAACAGAATCGGAGTTGGCGGAGTTAGCAACTGAAGAACAGCTTGAATATCTTAAATCATTAGGGGTTGAAGAGTCTGGTTTGGAAAGACTTATTAAAAAGGCTTTTGCAACTCTTGGTCTGATTACTTTTTTGACCGGCGGTGAGATAGAGGTCAGAGCCTGGACGATCAAAGACGGTATAAATGCACAGGAAGCTGCGGGTGTAATTCACACCGATTTTATCAAGAATTTTATTAAAGCGGATATTGTTGATTACGAGGATTTTATTAAATTGGGCTGGAAGGAGGCCAGAGAAGAAGGTAGGGTAAGAAGTGAAGGAAAAGATTATCTTGTTAAAGACGGTGAGGTTATCGAGTTTAAGATTGGAAATTAGGTATTAGAAATATTAAGTTATCTTTGCTATACTTTCCAGGTTATGAGTAATTACGAACTGACAATTATTGTTGACGGCAAGATTACGGCTGCCAAAAAGAATTCAATTAAAGATATAGTTGAAAAACTGGTTGAATCTTTTAAGGGAAAGATTGTAAAAACTGATGATTGGGGAAAGTTGGAATTGGCTTATAAACTTGGTAAGACAGATAGTGGAGTTTACCTTTTTTATGAGTTAGAATTAGAAAATCTTAACGTCAAAGGTTTATCTGACAAGCTTAAAGTTGAAGATTCCATATTAAGATATTTATTGGTAGAAAAGTCAAATGGCAAGAAGTTTAAATAAAGTTACATTAATTGGAAATTTAACCAGAGATCCGGAATTAAGGTATACACCTTCGGGAAGTGCGGTATGCACTTTCGGATTGGCTACGAATAGACAATGGACTACCGATACCGGCGAAAAAAAGGAAGATGTAGAATTTCATCGAATCGTAGCTTGGAATAAGTTGGCCGAAATTTGCGCCCAACTTCTTAAAAAAGGCAGAAAAACCTATGTGGAAGGTAGACTGCAAACCCGAAGCTGGACAGGCCAAGACGGTACCCAAAAAACAACCACCGAAGTAGTGATATCCGACATGATACTTCTTGATACCAGAAGAGAAGCCGGGGCAGAAGAATTTGATGTTCCCGAAGCAGTTTTGCAGGAACCCTCTCAGGCACCAGTTGAGGAATTAGACAAAGACGAAAGTAAAGAAAAAGGCAAGAAAGAAACCAAAAAAGCCAAAAATCAAAAAGAACCAAAAGAAACTGAGGAAAACGAGGAAGACATACCTTTCTAAGATATGGATAAGAAGCCCCAAAGACGTAAAATCCCGATAAGAAAAATATACAATAAATGCCCCTTTTGTGATAAGGGTAAGAATCCTGATTATAAAAGCTATAAAGATTTGGCCGAATTTATGACAGACAGAGCAAAAATAATGCCTGCTACCAGATCGGGTATCTGCAGTAAGCACCAAAGACAATTAAGTGTGGCGATTAAAAGAGCCAGAATTTTGGCTCTGCTTCCGTTTTCCGAGAAGATTTAAGCAATTCAAATTTATCATGCCCAAAGTAAATATCATCCGTTTAAGAAAAATTCTACTCAGTTTAGTTTTTATTGTGGTGATATTTTCCGGAGGATATTTTTTGGGTAATAGGAATTACAGAGTAAGTCTTACCAAATTATCCGATATCAAGATAGAAAGAAATGTTCCTCTGGACAAAAATGTCGACTTTGGTCTCTTCTGGAAAGTATGGGATACGATGGTTTCCAGTTATTACGACAAAACAAAAATCAATCCCAAAGAAATGGTCTACGGAGCAATCAGGGGGATGGTGAGTGCAATAGGAGATCCCTATACGGTTTTCTTGCCTCCAGAAGAAAACAAAGTAGTACAGGAAGATTTGCAGGGAAGTTTTCAGGGAGTAGGAATTCAAATCGGATTTAGGGGTACGCAACTTGCGGTTATAGCACCCTTGCCCAAATCTCCGGCTGAAGAAGCGGGAGTAAAACCGGGGGATTATATCATAGGCATTAAAGACGAAAATAAAAAGATTGATATTTCAACCTCAGGAATGAGTTTACCCGATGCCGTGGAAACTATCAGGGGTACGGCAGGAACCAAAGTCACTCTTACTCTTTTAAGGGACGGAACTGAAAAACCGATTGTTGTGGATATTATTAGAAAAGATATCAATGTTCCCAGTGTGGTTTTGACTTTTGAAGGACAAAATAAAGATATTGCAGATATTAGACTGCTTAAATTTGCAGGGGAAACGAACGGGGAATGGGAAACAACGGTTAGAGATATCTTAAAGAATAAACCCAAAGGGATAATACTTGATTTGAGAAATAACCCCGGAGGATACTTGCAGGGAGCAGTTGATATTGCCGGAGAATTTCTTCCCAATAATACCTTGGTTGTTTATGAAGCGAAGTCAGACGGTACTAAAACTGAATTTAGGACGGATAAATTCCCCAGACTGGCAAATATCCCTTTGGTTATCTTGGTAAATAAGGGAAGTGCATCGGCATCGGAAATATTGGCAGGAGCCTTAAGAGACCAGGCAAAAATAAAGTTGGTAGGAGATATTACATTCGGGAAAGGAACAATCCAAGAACCCAGACAATTAGACCAAGGAGCGGGTTTGCACATTACTGTAGCCAAATGGCTTACTCCCAAGGAGACTTGGGTAAACGGACAAGGACTTGAACCGGATGTTAAGATAGAAGATAACCCCGATACCCAAGAAGACGAACAGTTTGCTAAGGCGCTGGAAGTTTTAAATACGGGTAAATAATATTTTTACTTATGGTAAAAATAAAATTTAATTTCAAAAAGTTTTTGGTAGGTACTGCAGTAGGAATTGTAATTTTGGTTGCTATAACTGGAGGAGCAATAGCCGACAGACTTTTTCAATTCAAGCCGCTGGATAAATATTTCCCTTCAAGAAATCTTATAAATCAAAATATTCTGACCGAAGATTCTGTGGTCATAGATGTGGTTAAAAAAGTATCTCCTTCTGTGGTTACAGTACAAATTCAAACACAGGCAAGAAGAGTATTGCAGTTTAATCCTTTTGAGGGATTCAGTCAGCAAATTCAAGGCGGTCAACCCCAGGATATTGGCAGCGGATTTATCGTAACTTCCGACGGTCTGATTGTTACCAATAAGCATGTGGTATCTGATACGACAGCCAGTTATAAAGTAATTACCTCTGATAATAAAGAATATGATGTTAAAAGTATCAGCAGAGATCCGGCTAATGATATTGCGGTTATAAAAATTGATACCAGCAATTTAAAGCCGGTTGAATTCGGCGATTCGACGAATTTGCAGGTAGGACAGTTTGCTATAGCCATAGGAACTGCTTTAGGGTCATTCAGAAATACCGTTACCACAGGGGTGATTTCAGGCTTGGGTAGGGGAATAACGGCCGGAGATGCCTACCAGGGGTATGTAGAACAGCTGGACAATGTTATTCAGACAGATGCAGCAATTAATCCCGGAAATTCGGGTGGGCCTCTTCTTAATTCATCAGGCCAAGTAATCGGAATTAACGTAGCTGTTGCCCAAGGAGCTCAAAATATTGGTTTTGCAATTCCTGTAAATATTGTTAAAGATGCTTTAGATCAATTTAAGGGAGCAGGAAGATTTATCGGCAAAGCTTATCTGGGGGTAGAGTATCAGATGGTTCCCAAACAAACAGCAATATTAAATAACGTTCCCCAAGGAGCATATGTGGTTAATGTAATTGCCTCTTCTCCTGCCGCTAACGCAGGTCTTCAGCCGGGTGACATTATAACCAAAATGGACGGACAGGAACTAAATGAAACAAAACCGTTATCCGATGTAATCAAAAATAAGAAACCAGGGGATAATATCAGTATTGAAATTTGGAGAAATGGTGAAACAAAAAATATCCAAGTTGCTCTTGTCGAATCAAATCAGTAAAAGTAAAGTTATTACCTTTAGAAAGTAAATATTGCTAACTGTTCGTTGTTCCTTTGAGATTCGAACGTTTTCTTATAACCTTTTTCTTCCATAAATTGATCTATATCCTCGGGTTTTTGACCCCAACCGGCAAGATATCCCTGATGTTTTTCAATAGCCACAACTCTTGGTGGCTGTTGCCAAAAATTAGTACCGCCTTTAAGGATATGGAGTTCCGCTCCTTCGGTGTCAATTTTAACGACGTCGATTTTTTGTTTGATTTCGTCGGCTAGGTTATCTAGAGTCTTGCCTTCAACCTCGATAATAGCCTTGAAATTTCTGGGAGAATGGAGATTATCATTAGCGTTGACAGTTCCCCTTAGACGAGAAGTACGCCAATACATCTCTTTACATTCTAGCTTTAAAATTTGATTTTTATCCCAGGCTGCTGCAGGGATAATAGTAATAGAACGCGTAAGATTATTTTTTTCGGCATTGCGGATAATCTCTTTTTGGCAGTTTGGGTCGGGTTCTACACAATAAACATGTTTGGCTTTTGATGCGAAGAGAAGAGCGTGTAGACCGATATACGATCCTATTTCTAGTACATTGTCTGATGGCTTAATAATTTCTAGAATTTTTTCTAGATATTCTGTTTCGTTAAAAAGGTGCTCAATATTATTTTGCATATTGAGACTTTTGGATAAAAGCGCCAGCTTGATTCCAGCGATTTCGGTTGTTGCTACCCAATGCGGAGAATAAAGATTAATTCTTAAATCTCGCCAAATAGGACGAGCAACAGTTTTTAATTGGTCAATCACTGTTAACCCGTGGAAGCCTTCATCTTTAGATTCAGTCATTTTTTAGTTGATTGATTTGGTGAGGTCGATTATTTTATCCAGATTTCCCTCAACAATACTTTCCAGGTTACCGAAAGATTTCCCGATACGATGATCTGTTACCCGGTTTTGGGGAAAGTTATAAGTTCTGATTTTTTCGGCTCTCATACCGTGTCCAATTGCCGAACGGTAACCCGCAATTGTTTTCATTTTTTCCTCTTCCTCTTTTTCGAACAATTTTGCCCTTAGAAGCGATAGAGCTATTATCCTATTTTGTTCCTGAAATCTTTGTTCCTGGGAAGTGACAACCATACCGGTTGGTTTATGGGTGAGTCTGACTGCGGTTGAAACTTTTTGGACATTTTGTCCGCCTTGGGAAGAAGATCGGTAAAACTGCCAGTCCAAATCAGCAGGATTGATCTGAATTAGCGTTTCTTTGATTTCCGGCAAAACCGCAACCGTTGCCGTTGAGGTGTGAATTCTGCCTCTTTTTTCGGTTACCGGAACTCTTTGAACTCTGTGGACACCAGATTCGTTTTTAAAAATATTAAAAACATCAGGACCGGTAATGGTTATGGTTCCTTCGTCAACCGCTGTGGTTTTCCATCCTTTCCTTACCGCATAGCGTGTATACATCCGAAGAAGATCTTTAGCCCATATTTTTGCCTCGTCTCCGCCGGTTGCGCCTCTTGCTTCAATATATGCCTTTTGAGAAGAAAAACTGTTTTCCATAAAAATTTTGAGGTATAACTTTGCTTATTATTTCTTTGACTTGGATTCTTTTCTCAACTGCTCCAAAGTATCCGGTCTTTCCATTTCTTTTAATATTTTCTTCTCTCTTTTAATCCTTCTCTTTTCGGATTTGGAGACAACCTTGGTACTAGCCTTTTTCTGTTTGGCTTTGAAGGCATCAACCCGTCCGGCTGTATCTACAAATTTCATTTGACCCGTATAAAAAGGATGACAGGCACTGCAAACCTCAACATGAATTTCGGGTACTGTCGCACCGATGGTAAAAGTATTTCCGCAAGCGCAGGTTACTATTGCTTGCGGATACCATTTGGGATGTATGTCTGCTTTCATAAAAGTAGAGAATCTTTGGATTTCCGTTTTGTATTATACCAATGATGTCAGGTTGAAGCAACGCTTCTTCGCTTAAACTCGGCAACGAATATTCCTACAGCGATAATTATTGCCCCAAAAAGAAAGGTTATGGATACCTTCTCTTTTAACCACAGGACAGCAATGGGAATGGACAAGACGGGGTAGAGGTAGGAAAACAGAGCAGCTTCGGAAATCTCGATTGTTTTTTGGGCTTTATCACTCAGAGCATAGGCTATATTTCCCGAAAGAATCGCCAAAAAAAATACTGCCAGGTGGTAGGGTAGAGGAATTTCTTGAAGAGTTTGAAATATGTTGGCTGCACCGTATTTGATCAGGGTTAAGGGTAGGATTGTCAGAAATCCGATAATAAAGGAAATACTAGATAAGATAATGGGTTTAATACCCTGTCTTAATAATATTTTAAGAAGAACGATGGAAATGGTATTTCCCAGCAGATAAAGAATAATTAAGATATTTCCTGAAAGTCTACTAATTCCGTCACCTCCCAATATTGGTTCTATTACTGTTGTAACCATTCCGATAAGGGCAATAGACATTCCGATTTTCTCTCTTTTGGTTACTCGTTCTTTTAAGAATATTACTCCTGCAATAGTTATCATAATAGGCCCAGTTATGCTTATCAGGGACATATCGACAACCGTTGTTTTTTCCAGACCCCAGAAAAGAAGTCCCAAGGCAATTGTTGAAGTAAATAGACCATAAATGGCAATAAGAGCTAAAGATTTTTTATCTTTGGGTAAACTAAAACCAATAAAAATAAATGCGATTAATCCAAAAACGGTGGAAATAGCAAACCTGTAGGTTAGAAAGGTTAGAGGGGGTAATACTCCTAAAGTGTATTTGATTATCGGACCCGCCGCTGCCCAAATAAGGGAAACAATAATCAGAAGAATATAGGCTCTTAAACGGTGCGGATTCATAACTTTAAGTATCGGGTATCTAAAATCGGGAATCAAGGACTGGAATTTAAGAAGCTTTGATAATATCTATTGCTTTCTCTAATTTCATTGTGTCTTGTGATTTTGCCTCAAGGTTTTTAAGGGTTACAACTTCTTTTTCCGCTTCGTCGGATCCGATAATTATTACCCAGGGAATGCCTTTTTTATCGGCATATTTAAGCTGTTTATCCAGTTTTTCTAAACTCGGGTAAAGCTCGCAATTTATTCCCTTGTTTCTTAATATTTTTGCCAAATCTAGGGAATTAGAAAACAGTGCTTTAGAAAAGACTGTTACCAGAACTTTGGTAGGGGAGGATGCGATATTGGGCCAAAGATTTAGTTCTTCAATGCAATCGCAAATTCTGTCCAAGCCGATTGTCGTTCCGACTGCCGGAAGGTCGGGACCACCCAATTTTTCAATTAAGTTATCAAATCTTCCTCCTCCGGTGATGGAACCGATTTTAGGTTTTTTCACAACCGTTTCAAAAATACTTCCCGTATAATAATCAAGACCTCTAACCAAAATAGGATCAAATTCGATGTTTTTGGCACCCATTTTGTTGGCAAGACTTATGATTTCTTTTAAATCGTCATCCATTTCGGCAGATTTTAAATTTGCGAATAATTTTGTAATTGTTTCTTTACTCAAACCTTTGTCTGCAAGTTCTTTTTCAACCTCACTTTGGTTTTTTTTATCCAATTTATCTATCGACCTAAGTATGGTTTGTGATTTGTCGGCTTTGATACCCGCTTTTTCAATTAAGTTAAAAAGAACCTTGCGGGAATTCAATCTGATTTTATAATCAGTAAAGTTTAATTTATTTAGACAGGTTGAAATTATTGCCAGAATTTCGGCATCGGCAACGTTTGAGGAAGAACCGATAGTATCCACATCGCATTGATAAACCTCCCGATATCTTCCTTTTTGGGGTTTTTCGGCTCTAAAAATGGGTTGAATTTGATATCTTTTAAAAGGAATGGGTAAATTCGGATAATCGGCCATTACGCGGGAGAGAGGAACTGTAAGATCATATTTTAGTCCCACCCCTCTTTCTCCCTGGTCTTTGAAAAGATACATCAGCTTTTCGGCTTCCTCCCCGTATTTTCCCAGTAATACTTCCTGATATTCCAAAGTGGGAGTGGCAAGTTCCGAGAATCCAAAGGATTCAAAAACTTCACGCAATATACTAATAACCCGATTTCGGATATACATTTTCTCGGGTAAAAAGTCTCTAAAACCTTTAAGAATACGTGTTTTACTTTTATCCATAACCTTATTATCCATGATTTCGGTCTTTTGGGCAAACGCGTGATATAGGTTTATGGAGTGGGTTTAAGGAGTAGGGGATGGGGTCGTTTTAGGGGTTGCTGTCGGTTTGGGGGATGGCGAAGAGGTGGAAATCGGACTAGCGCTTGGGGTTAGGGATATTCTTTCAATTTTTCTGGCCTCAAAAACATTGTTGTTCATAATACCGAAGGCAATAAGGAAATCATCTGCTTCAATATCCGCAAATTTAATTTTAGTTTCCTTTTGATCGGTAAAATCAACAACGCTGATAGAAGTATTCGGTTCCAGGGTTAACTTTTCATTTGCCAGGGATGTTATTTCCAAACTGCTTTTATTAGCTTTAGTTACTTTCCCAAAAACTGCAATTCTGTTAGACGGTTTTAAAGCCTCAGTTACCAGGATTCGCGTGGAGTTAAGGACATTATTCCCGTTTTTATAACCCATCGCTATTATGAAATCACCGATGGCGACATCCGCCATCTTAATGATTTTTGTTGTTTTCCCCACACTGACGAATACGGTATCCTGGTTGGTTGAAATCTGCAGTATTTCACCGGTTTTACCCTCGCTGTCAAGTAAGAATTTCCTGACTTGGATGGTTGTAGAAGATATATCCGTAATAGTACCGATATATGCTTTCGGATTACTAAGAACCTGTGTTACTTTTTCCTGGACTTTTTCCCTAATTGATTCAGAAGACGAAGTTGCTGTCTGGGCCTTTAGAAATTTTAAGGATGAGGAAAAAAGTATTATGGATAATATGATAACTGCTATTTTTTTCATAAATTTATTTTGCAAATTCACTGGATAAAACGACAACAAGATTTTGAGTATTTGAATTACCGCTTTCGTCGAATGAAGTGACAACCAATTCATTCGCACCTCCTATCAAATCAACCGATTCTTCAAAACCGCCGTTTAAATCTGCTTTGATTACGTAATCCTTGTTTTCGGCGGAAATCGTGACCCAGGCATTCGGTTTGGTAGCCCCGCTTACGGTAATCGGACTTTGGGTTACCACATCCATATCTTCGGGTTTGGCAAGAGTTAAACCAACCTGCGGTACAGAAGTAGGTGTTGTTACCTCTTCAGTAGGCGTGTTATCGGTTGTTGTGCCATTAGTTTTTATGGAAGAATTCGCTTTCCAGATTCCGAAAGCAATAATCAGTCCAAATAAAGCACCGGCAAGAATTGCAAAAAATATTTCTTTACGCATTAAAGTAATTGCTAACAGGCGTGCTGACACTATATGAAAACTTCAGGTACTTGTCAAGTAAAGAAGGGTTTGCTACGATGCAAATACTTTATGGAAATATCATATTTAGGTCACTCATCCTTCAAGATAAAAACTAAAGATGCAACCTTGGTAACGGATCCTTTTGATCCGAAAGAGGTGGGTATAAAATATCCTATAACCGACGCAGATGTAGTAACGATATCCCATGGTCATTCAGATCATAATTACCTGGAGAGAATAAGGGGTTACAGAAAAGTGATTACCGAACCGGGTGAATACGAACTTGCCAACATTTCCATAATAGGATTACCGAGTTTCCATGACGCTAAAAACGGGGAAGAAAGAGGGAGAAATATAATCTATGTTTTTGAAATAGAAGAAATGAGAATTGCCCATTTGGGAGATCTGGGTCAAAAACTTTCGGATAAAATGTTGGAGGAAATCGGCGAGATTGATATTTTAATGATCAGTTCAGGCCACCCGATGTCATTACCTGCTAAAGATGCAGTGGAAATAGTCAGGGCAATCGAACCGGAAATTATCTTACCCATGCATTACAAAAGGGAAGGACAAAATGCGCCTACTTTGTCAAATCTGGAAACCGTTGACGCTTTTCTTAAAGAGGCTGCACTTCCAGTAGAAAGAATTCCCAAACTTTCCGTAAAAATCTCGGATCTTTCGGAAGAAGAGCAGAAAGTTATTCTTTTGGAAATAAAAGAAAAGTAAAACTGCCATTTACATAAACTCTTGTTGGTGCTAAATATATCCTTAAACTTATGGCAGAAAATCCACAGATAAGAATTGCGCCTCATTCAACCGATGCAGAAGAGTCCGTACTCGGAGCTTTGCTTTTGGACAAAGACGCGGTAATTGCCGTTGCCGAATTTTTACTACCCGATGATTTTTATGATGACAGACACAAAGAAATCTATTCAGCCTGTATCGAGCTTTACGAAGACAGGATCCCCATAGATGTATTAACCGTTGCGGATAGATTAAAAAGAAAAAAATTCTTGAAAAAAATGGGAGGTGCCAGTTATTTGGCTGAATTGGTAAGTAGAGTCCCAACTGCCGCCCACGTTGAACATTACGGAAAGATAGTCAAAGACGCTGCGACAAAAAGGTCTTTGATGGCCGCGGCAAGCAGGCTGGTAGGTCTTTCCATGGACGATTCAATGGCTGCCGATGAACTTTTGGATAAAGCCGAAGCAGAGGTCTTTTCGCTTACCCAAAAACATTTATCCAACACCTTTACTCCCATCAAAAGTGCTCTGGCGGAAAGCTTTGATAGACTTGACGAACTGCATAAACAAGCGGAAGGATTAAGAGGAGTCCCAACCGGCTTTAAGGATTTGGACGATACCACCGCCGGTTTTCAAAAATCCAATCTTTTGATTTTGGCGTCAAGACCGGGTGTGGGAAAAACTTCTTTAGCGCTTAATATTGCCCAGAATATTACTGTAGGCTACAACCGGCCTGTTGCCGTATTTTCTTTGGAAATGAGTAAAGAGGAATTGGTGGATAGGCTTTTGGTTTCCCAGGCTGATATTGATGCCTGGAAGTTAAAAACAGGTAAGCTTTCGGAGGATGATTTTACAGCTCTGTCAAATGCCATGGGAGTTTTGGCCGAGGCTCCTCTTTATATTGACGACACACCCGCTCTTTCGATTCTGGAAATGCGAACCAAAGCCAGACGTCTTCAGGTCGAAGTGGGAATAGATCTGATAATTGTCGATTATTTGCAGTTGGCAAGAAGCAGGCAATTGGAAAATAGGGTACAGGAAGTTTCGGAAATTACCCAAGGCTTGAAAAATCTGGCGAGGGAATTAAAAGTACCTGTTTTGGCAATATCCCAGCTATCAAGAGCTGTTGAGCAAAGAGGAGAAAAAAGACCGCAGCTGGCAGATTTGAGAGAGTCGGGAAGTATAGAACAGGATGCAGACGTAGTTATGTTTTTATGGAGAGAGGATGAGGAGAGTATCGAAAATATCTCTTTGGAAATAGCCAAACACAGAAACGGTCCTCTTAAAAGTATCAAACTATTCTTCAGGGGAGACAGGATTAAGTTTTACGGGAGAGAAACCAAACATCCGGATTAATCTTCTTTGTGGCCAGGGAGGGACTCGAACCCTCATGAGGTATTAGCCTCACACGATTTTGAGTCGTGCGCGTCTACCAATTCCGCCACCCGGCCTTAATTCAGGTGTATTTTAGCACAAAATGAGCTAAAATACTGATTACCGCATATGATTGAAGCATCAAATTTAAAAAACGGAACTACTTTTTTAGTATACGATAAACCGCACAAGGTTATTAAATATTCCCATATCAAAATGGGCAGGGGGGGAGCAATAGTCAGGGTAACCGCCAGAAACTTGGAGACCGGAGGGGTTGTAAATAAAACCTACAGTTCCAATGTCAAAGTGGAGGATATCACTACCGAAAAAAGAAAGTTAAAGTTTTTGTATAGCGATAGTGAGAACGCCTACTTCATGGACCCGGTAACTTTCGAACAGATATCAATGTTAATCGGAGTCTTGGGTGAGGATATAAACTTTATTAAAGGCGATTCGGATGTTGATGTACTTTTTTGGGGAGACAAACCGCTTTCGATAGATATTCCTCCTAAAGTGGTTTTGAAAATTATTGATACTCCACCCGGGGTAAAGGGTAATTCAGCCTCAAATGTCTATAAAGATGCAACCTTGGAAAACGGATTAAAAGTAAAAGTTCCTCTATTTATTAACGAAAACGATCGTGTAAAAGTAGATACCAGAACCGGAGAATATATCGAAAGAGCAAAAGAGTAATTTTTCGATATCAACCAAATACCCACCAGAAAGCTGCCACAACGGTTAAGAATTGATAAACAAGACCGGGAAACATTTCCGCATTTGCCTGCAGAGATTTTTTAAACTTTATCCATTTAAATATGAAGGCGCTTTTCTGATTGAGAAAAAAATAAGGTGCTTCTATCAGATCCGGCAGTGCCGCGAGAAATGCACCCAATAAGACAATTGCCACTTTGGTTAAATCAGGATAAGCCTGAAAAGCAATCAACGTTCCCAGTAGGAGTGAAAGCAGAGAATCCGCAACCACAATTGCTGTAGTTTGCGAGGTTATTTTTCCGTGATTTTTCTTCTCCGTATTTAAATGAGGATTCCAATGGGGGATTTTTTCGAGTATAAAATGACTCCCCAATGCCAGGGGTAACGCTAGAGCAGGATTACCCACTTTAAAGGCAATCGCTGCGCCTACAACTACGTGCGGAGTTTCAAGCACAGTAATGAAATAATAACTACTTAATTTTTGTTTGTCAAACAGAAAATGATGTTATACTAGACGAGAAATGGCAATCGGAATACTTTTTAATGTCTTGGGAATTATAATTTTTTTATTTCTTTTTTGGAAGAAATTAAAAGAGGATTATATCTCGACTCAGATATTTTCTTCGGCTTTTATCATTATTGCCGGAACATTGGTATTTTATTTAATATCCAGATTTTACATACCGGCTTGGTGGTTTTGGTTTGGTTTTTTCGGGTTTTTAGTGGGTTTGGTTATTGCGATTCTCAGATTCGGTTTGAGGCCGTATGAAACCTTTGAGGCTGCAATTATTTCCGTATTGCCGTGGGTTTCACTTTTATATCTAAATGATTCAATCAAGAATGCGAGTTTAACTTCTTTAATAGGTTTTGCCATAACTCTGGGGATTGTATTTTTATATATATTTTTAAATTCGAGATACAAAAATTTTACCTGGTACAAATCGGGTAGGGTGGGATTTGCCGGCTTAACAAGTATTGGGATATATTTTTTAATTAGAGGGCTTATTGCAATCTTTTTTCCGTTTGTGGTATCCTTTGTTGTTGATTACGAACCAATCCTCTCAGGAAGTTTTGCATTTTCGTTTTTTTTACTGGTTTTTAACTTATCAAGAAAAAGTCAATGAAAAAAAATAACAAGAAAGACAAAAAAGATAAAAAGAAAAAAGCAAGCAACGGGAAGTTATATTTTCCTGCTAGTTTATTGAATCCCATCGGTATCTTTTTACACAATAGATTACACAGCCTGGAAAAAAAGAAAAAGGCTATCGATAAACAGGATCCTTTTAAAGATACGGCCAGGCTTGATGAAAATGCCTCTCCGGATTCGGATGCAGCAGAACAGTTTGGTCATGCCAGCACCTCTGCGATAAGAGGCCAGCTTGATAAAAGAATAATCGAAACCAGAAAAGCCTTATCCAGAATAAAAATCGGTAAATACGGGATTTGCGAAGATTGCGGTAAGATGATAGATACAGATAGATTAATAGCATATCCGGAGGCTACCCTTTGTGCCAAATGCAAAGCAAAAAGAGAAAAATAATCGGTATGGAAATCGGGTGATTAGTTGATAGCCGCCAAAAAGGCGGTTTTTTTAATATGGAACCTAAAATAATTTATCAGGACACAAGCCTTATGGTTTTGAATAAACCTGTCGGCTGGATCGTTACCAAGGCAAAAACAGCCAAAAATACTCCTGTCATAGAAGAATGGCTAAAAAAGTTTAAATACCCTCTGGCGAATAATGAAGACTTAAGAAGGGGGATAGTCCACAGAATAGATAAAGAAACCAGCGGTTTAATTCTGATTGCTAAAACTCAAATATCTTTGGAAAAACTGCAACAGGAATTTAAAAATAGGGAAGTGGAGAAGGAGTACCTAGCCTTGGTTCACGGAAAACTTTTCCCTAAGGAAGGTATTATTCAAGCCCCTTTAGGAAGGCTTCCTTGGAACAGAAAACGCTTTGGAATATTACCGGGCGGAAGGGAATCCCAAACAAATTATAAAGTTAATGGATATTATAAAAAAGGAAAAGAGATATTGTCTTTTGTTACAATGTTTCCTAAATCAGGTCGAACGCATCAAATAAGGGTGCATCTGAAATATATTACTCATCCGATAGTATCGGATACATTTTACGCAGGAAGAAAAATATCAAGAGGTGATAGGTTGTGGTGTCCAAGGCTTTTTTTACATGCTGCACGAATTTCATTTACACACCCGGTTTCAAAAGCAAGAATGGAATTTATATTAAGACTCCCCAAAGAGTTACAAGAAGTAGTTTCTAAATTAGCGAAGGAAGATTAATAAAATATAGGAAGAATAAAAGGCAATAAATACCAAACCATAATATCTGGGGATATTCTCACCTTCATATTTTCTGGTCAGATAAAATGAAATTAAAGTAGCTAGAGCAAGAAAAGAAAGGGAAATTATATTTAAAGTATTTACCCCATCCTTAGAATAAAGAAGAGTGATCGTTCCGAGGATGGAGAGATTAAAAATGTTACTACCCTGAATATCACCGACGATAAGCTTCCAGTCTTTTCTAAATCCCGAAGCAATCGATGTGGACAATTCTGGTATAGAGGTTCCAAAAGCAATTAATGTTAGTCCTATTATCTCGTCTTTTATTTTGAATAAAAGTGCAATCGCCTCTGCCGATGTGACGAGAAATTTACTGCTTATTATAATTGTGGCAATTGCCAAAAGAAGCTTAATTGCGGTTACAAGAGCGGGTGACTTTTCCTTTTTAAGTTTTGAAAGTGCTTTTTTATCTTCTTTTTTGCTCCCTATTTCTCCCCAGATAATTTCAATTATTAGAAATAATGCATATCCTGTAACAAGAGCGTAAAGAAGATAGGTTGAATAGATTTTAGGAACAAAAAAATAGGCAATAAAGATCAGTGTTGTTATTAGTAGGATGATATTATTTCTCTGTGTTTTTTGGGTCCCCATTCTAACTGGAAAAAATAAGATCGAGATCCCAAGAACAAGAAAAATATTACAGATATTTGAACCTATTATATTTCCGAGAGACAAATCTGGGACTTTTTGGGCGATTGATGAAATCGTTACCGAAAATTCGGGTAGAGAAGTGCCAAAAGCAATAAGTGTTGATCCGATTATAAGGGGAGATATTCTAATAGATGCTGCAAGTCTATCAGTCTCTTTTACCAGATAATTAGAGGCAATAATGAGGAAAAATAAACTGATAGTAAGAATTAAGAAACTCACTTTATTTCATTATACTAAGAAACATTATCCTGTTTAATACTTTTTATCAAAAAAGACTATGAACCATTTGCATAAACCCTGGCTACTGCCTTAATATGTAATTGATGTCTTTAGATTTTTCACGAGACTTTCTTATTCTAATTGCAACGGCACTTACTGGAGGAATAGTTGCAAAGTTTATAAAACTGCAACCTTTTGTAGGATTTATTGTAGCGGGAGTAGTTGCGAGGTTATTTTTACCTGAAAATGCGTTTGGTATTGAGAAAGTAGCCGAACTTGGTCTTATTTTTCTTCTATTTTCAACAGGCTTAGAACTTTCTTTGGCAAGGCTATCCAAAGTAATTCGAATATCTCTTACGGGTGCAAGTGTTCAGATAGTTCTCGTAACATTAGTTTCCTTTGCATTATTAAAGATGTTTTCGTTCGATAGTACGAGTGCTTTGGTTTTATCTTTAGGGTTTTCTCTTTCTTCTACCGCGATTGTTGTTAAGACTCTAATCGACAAGGATGAAGCGAATTCGATCCATGGAGAAGTTATGGTGGGATGGCTTCTGATACAGGATCTTGCAGTTATTCCCATGGTAATGATTGTTGGTTATCTTAAAGGTGGAGATTTATCTTTTTTGAGCGTAGGTTTTGATGTTCTTAAGGCAGTAGTTTTAATCGGGATAACGATTATTTTAGGTAAGATTATTTTTCCCAGAATCTTACATTTGGTTTCTTATCTTAAGTCACGGGAACTTATGCTCATGACGGCAACGTTTCTGGCTATAGGTACGGCACTTATGGCTTATCTTTTTGGAATTTCGCCTGCAATCGGAGCGTTTATCGCGGGAGTTGTCATTGCAGAATCATACGAGCGCCATTCGGTGCTTTCCGAAACAAGACCATTGAGAGACCTTTTTGTGGCAATATTTTTTGTATCTCTTGGCTTTTTAGTTACCCCAACATATATAATCCCGTCTTTAGGTCTTGTTGTCGTTCTCACATTATCGGTAATCATTCTCAAAGCAATAATAAATTTTATTGTAAGTATTTTTCTGGGTTATCATGGAAGAACTGCTGTATCTGTCGGAATTGGCCTTTCACAAATTGGAGAATTTTCTTTTATCCTTTTTACCTTGGCAAAAAACTTGGAGATAATCTCCGATAAATCGCTTACTGTTGGAGTTTCAGTTACGCTACTTTCCTTAATAATTTTTCCGATTTTGTATAAAAATGTTCCAAAAATATGGGATATATTTAAAATATTATCTAAACGATCAGCTTATTTTTACAGATTTTTTGCGGGTTGGGATAGAAAAATGTTACCTGATGAAAATGCTTTATCGGGACATATTATTATCTGCGGATACGGAAGGGTAGGGGGATGGGTAGGAAAGGCGTTAGATGATATTAAAACTTCTTATATTGTAGTTGATTATGATCAAAGAGTGGTAAATACATTGAAGCAAAAGGGAACGGATGTCATTTACGGAGATCCGGAGGAAAGGGATATCTTGATGGCTTCTGGTATTAAAAACGCAAAGGTAATAGTTGTTGCGATTCCCGACAGAATTGCTCAGGAAGCAATTATCACGCAAGTTCAAAATCTTAATCCGTCAGTAAAAATAATATCAAGAGTCCATACCGATGATGAATTCGATAGAGTAAAACTTCTAAGGGTAGATAAGATAGTACAACCTGAGTTTGAGGCAGCAATGGCGATTATTAAATCCATATTGTACAGTCAAGGTAAAAATAAGGAGGAAGTATCTAATTTACTAAAAAGTTTGAGACTATCCAAAGCAATGACCAAACCAGATTAGAAAAATGCCTGCCCGAAAACGTATACGCAAATCTCCAAAAAAGAATTATAAATTGCATCTTATTGCAATCATATTTTTGATTTTCGGACTATTAATAATTTTTTTATTGAAGACCAGGTCCTGGATAGGGGACGCAAAGCTTACCCTGGTTATAAATAATTCGGAAGATTTATATGTCGCGGTTTTTGATCCTGTGGCTGACGATATAACGACCGTTAAAATTCCGGGATCAGTCGAAGTAGACGTCTCCAGAAGACTTGGGAAAATCAGACTGGTAAGTATCTGGCAGTTGGGAAAAGACGAGAAACTGGATGGACGACTTTTGGCAGAAACGATTACCAAAAATTTCCGAATTCCGGTTGTCGCCTGGGCTGACAGCCAAGCTCTTGGTTTTATCGATAAAGGAAATGTGATTCAAGCATTGATATCTAGCTACAAAACAAATCTGACCCTTTCCGATAAACTTCGTCTTTTCTTTTTCACCTTGGGAGTAAAAGAGTTTAAGAGAACCGATTTAGATTTATCTAAAACCTCTTTTCTCAAAGCCAAAAAACTTGCCGATGGGGAAATGGGTTATGTGGTTACGGATATCATGCCGCAAAAGCTAATTGTTATTGCATCAGACAATCTGGTTTCAAAACAAGACCTCAAAGTTATCTTGACAAATGCATCGGGGGATTCACTGCTTTCAGAAAAAGTGGGAAAAATAGTTGAATCTTTGGGTACTAAAATTGCGGCAATAGATAACTTAAAAGAAGAAGATTTTGACTGTGTGGTGAAGGGGAAAGATCTCAAACTGGATAAAAGATTTGCATTGGTTCTGGGTTGTGAGGTAAGCAAGGATACCTCCGGTAACTTTGATGTGGAGATTAAATTCGGCAAAAAATTCCTGCAGAGATTTTAACTTTAGTCTTCTTCTTCGACGCTGGAGGCGGAAATATCTTCTTTATTGTGTACCAACTCAGGCGAAGTAAAAGCTACGTAATCAATTCTTTCACTGGTAAACGACGGTCCTGTTGCACCTTTTTTACACGAGCTTATTTCCTTGATGAAAACTTTGACGTCTTTGGTTTCGTTGCACTTGACGATAACCTTGTATTCGTTACCCATTTTTATGAGATTTTTTAATTTGGCACCCAAATCATCGGGTAGTCTTCCGATATATTTACCTTCACAAGATATTACGGAGACTCTATGCCCATGAGGATTAAACTTAACTTCGTCACCCGCATCAAGTTTGGCCAGTATTTTGGGATCACCCAGATTAATTAGGTCGGCTATTTTGGTTTTCCCGGGTTCTTCAATGAACGATTCCGCATTGGTAGGTACCAGGGGTAGGGTGTCGCCTTTGGTTAAACACCTCAATTTCTCCCATGCTCTTAAGGCAATGGAATTAACGGGGTCAATTTTCAAAACCATCTTGACACACTTTCTGGCTTTTACCAGATTTCCGCATTCTGAATAAGCTCTTGCAAGTCTGTTTAAAGCATCTGTATCTTGGGGATTGATATCTAAAATCTTGGTGTTTATTTGAATAGCTTTTTCCCAGTTACCTTCGAGAGCTGCCGAAACTGCTTGTTGGGCAAGGTCCATTTCCATATTAAAATTTCTTCTTTTGAGTATAAAGATGTGGGGTATCTTGTCAAGTACATTTAAAAGCAACAAAAATTAAATTAGGGAAATTGTTATTTTTGTGCTTGGAAGAGCCAAATTGAAGTAGTATAATTGGGTTTACCAATTTATGTCAGGACATTCTCATTACTCAACCATAAAAAGACAAAAAGAGGCAAATGATGCCGCAAAGGGAAAAGTTTTTTCCAAAATGGCCAGGGCAATTGCAATTGCCATAAAAGCCGGAGGTGGGGCAGACCCCGCTCAAAATTATAAACTAAGAATTGCTATTGAACAGGCAAAGGCGTCAAATGTTCCCAAATCAAATATTGACAGGATTCTTTCCCGAGCCCAGGAGGAGTTAAGCTATGACGAGTTTACCTACGAAGGATACGGACCGGAGGGGATTGCCGTCATTGTGGATGTAGCAACAGATAACAGAAACAGAACCAGTCAGGAAATTAAAAATATTTTTGAAAGAAGTGGGGGAAGCCTGGCAGGACCGGGTTCTGTTTCGTTTAATTTTGAGCCAAAAGCGCTGATTGTTGTCGGGAAAGGGGAGGATGTGGATTCACAAATGCTTAAACTCATTGATTTGGGGGTAGACGATGTCAACGAAAGCGAGGACAGAATCGAAGTCTATACCACTCAGGAAAAAGCTGGGGAAATAAAAGAACTCTTGGAAAAAAGCGGATTTACCATATCTTCTTTTGAAATTATCAAAAAACCCAAAAATGTAATGACGATTGCGGATGAAAAAAAAGCTCGAAGAATAATTACTTTCCTGGAAACATTGGAAGACCACGAAGACGTTCAAAACGTGTTTTCAAACCTCGACATACCGGATGACGTTGCCGGTAAATTGGAAAACTAATTATGGGTAAAAGGAAGCGCTTTATAATAACTTCGATAGTTCTGGCATTGGGTTTTATGGGAATTCAATTTTTGGATAATGTCTACAGGTTTTATAGTATCGGCGGATTAACCCTTCTTACGATAATTCTTTTTGCCTGGTCTCTTAAAGAAGGATTGGGGAAAAATCTGACAATTCTGACTTTGATTTTACCTGCTCTTTATACCTTAAGCGTAGGAATATTTTGGTTTTTACTTCCGGCAAGCATTTTTGCGAGAATTCCGATTGTAATTTTTTACGGATTGGGAATTTATGCTTTGTGTTTAACTGCAAATATTTATACGGTTGCTGCAATAAGAACTATTGCCCTGCTTCGGGCGGCGAGGGGAGTAGGTTTTGTTCTGACCCTTTTAACGTCGTTCTTGATTTTTGATGCAATTCTATCGCTTCGTACAAGTATGGTTATTTCGACTTTATTGGTCATAGTATTTTGTCTGCCTTTGTATTTGCAGGGATTGTGGATAATGACTTTGGAAGAAAAATTTACCAAGGAGCTGATAGTGATGACTTTTGTCTTTAGCCTGGTGATGGCCGAAATTGCGATCGGTCTTTTCTTTTGGCCGGTAACGGTTGTTGTCGGGTCTTTGTTTTTAACAGTTGGAGTATACGTACTTCTGGGTTTGGGTCAGGCTAGGTTAGAGGGAAGGTTTTTTTCACAAATCGTCAGGGAATACCTCTTTGTGGGTCTAATGGTATTTATAGGAATGTTTTTGGCTACGCGCTGGGGTGGCTAATAAATTAAATTAAAATAGAAACTTAAATTATTTTTTTAAGACATAGGGGAAAAGGGGAGGAGGGTAGTTATTATCCCATAATAATAATTATAGGATACTGAAGAGGGAAGTTTTCACAGCTATTTAATCCTTCTTTTCACGAAATAAACAAATAGCGACGCTTCGAAGAATACCCGAACAACACTTTGTATACTTTGATATAGTTGTTAGGCATGAATATTAACATTCTGCTCTTCATTTTCCATTGTGGATAAGTAGTCAGAGCTTACGAGTGCTAAGTGTCTTTCTCCAACGCACCTGTTGCATCAGGAAGAAGACATCCATACCAGGGAGTATTAGATATCGTTTACGACAAGTAACCTCTGTATGGGTTAAGGTATATCCTCCGTAACTAACTTATGTGGTGAATAGGTTTGTTGTTCGCCTTAAGTATAAAGTCGCACAATGTAACTTTTGCGACGTACTGTATTTGGTGAGAGTAAAGAAGA
>DAIUCV010000002.1:0-2816 GCA_036846005.1 Patescibacteria group bacterium
AAGCGTATTCTACTAGAGCCAGCTAGCCTCAAATATGCGTCGCACAAGAAGTCGTCTACGACTTATGCATAATATCACACAAAATAACTACTGATTGTAAAGTTCACCCTGACTAACTTTTAATTGAATAATTTAACAAGCCAGCCAAATAGACTTTTTGTTTGCTCTTCTGTCACAATCCTTTCCTGCAATAACGTGTTTTCGGCAATCAATGCTTGAATTGTCTCCTGAACAGTAGTTATGTCACCGCCATTGGAAAGTTGGTTTTGCAATTGTTCCAATTTCTTAATTCGCAATTGGTTTTGTTCAAGCTGTACCTTCAGATTTTTAATTGCTCCAAAATTTGTACCTGTTAAAAATCTTGAAAACTTACCTTTGGAATCAAGTTTATTTAATTGTTCCTGTATCTGAGTCTGGGCTTGATTTTGTTCTTGGGCAATTTGTCTTACCTGTTCTCCTATCCCACCCGTCGTTCTTACCTGTAACAACTGTTGAACCTGTTTGGCAACTTCGCTCATATTTTGAATGGCATTTTGATTGCGGTTTTGTGAACCCTCACCAGTAGCGTTTTCCAGACTTTCCTGCTCTTGAGTTTGTATTTGTTGCTCTTCTCCCTGATTTTGAATTTGATTTTGTATCTCATTACCTGTCGGTGAAGGAGATATATTTATTCTCTGCTGAACTCCTTGCGAATAGATCAATTTTGGAAATACTGCAAAAGCACTGATTAAGGTAAATAATAATATGTACTTTTTCATCCTGTATTCACCCCCTTATTAATATTTGTTAATAATATAATTTTAACATTAATTAATTTTTTAGTTTTAATAACCATTACCATGAATGTTATACAATCTCCCATTCTCCCGAACTTTTTGAGAATTATCTTGAGGACTTTGAAACTGCTGATAAAACATTCTCATTGGCCCCTGATGTGACCAGATAGTATTGAGTCCGAGTTGATCTACTAATAATCCGGCGATTATTACTGATGCAATAAAGGATAATATTATTAGAACGAAGTTCTTTTTATAGGAGAAGTCATATTTTTTTAGCATCCAAATCCCTAATATAACTCCCAGTACTGCTAAAATAGGAATCCATATAGGAAAACTGTTTAACATCAAATCCAATCTTCCATATCCTGGTCCTCTTTTTTTAATTATAAATATTGTAAGGTTAGTTAAAAATATTGCTCCGACAGTTAATCCAACCAGACCTGCCATGATAAATGTTGAACCCAATACAAAAAGCCACTTTGGTTTCATTTTTATTTCATCTGATTTAATTTTTCCCATCACGACTTTTTCCATATCTAATTTCGCTTTATTTTTATTCAACTTTTTTATTTTTGACATATTTTCTGCATTATTACTTTAGCACGATTTATTCGTGTCCCTACTGTACCAACCGGGATTCGCAAGATATCACTTATTTCTCCATATGACTTTTCCTCCAAAAAATATAATGCTAAAGGTTCACTATAGATTTTTTGCATTTGCTGCAAACAATTATTTGCATGTAATTTTAATTCTTTTTTAATAAGATCCTCTTCCAAATTGATCCCGCTGTCAAAATCGATGTCTTTATACAGAGGAATATGTTTTTTCTGTTTACTGATAGAATTCATCGCCTCGTTGTGAACAATCCTGTATATCCAGCTGCTAAACTTCTTTTTTGTATTAAAGCCATTTAAGTTTATATAAGCTTTTATAAAAGATTCCTGAACAATATCAGCAACATAATTATCTTCTCCGACCAAATAGTTCGCATATCTTATTAATTTATCCTGATAACGTTTAATAATTTGTGAATACAATTCCTTGTCCTTTTTACAAACTAATTCAACAATCTTCTCGTCTGTTAATTTTGTAATATCTTTCATGACATTCTATTTTAATATTAAAACAAACCATAATGTTTTGTTATTCTTCTATCTGCTAAAACCCCACTTTATTAAAGTGAGGCTTCAGCTTTTGTAAATTGAGATTTTAACGGCTAGTATTTCCGCAATATCCCATTCTTTGTCCCTGTCCCTGACCCGATCCATTTTTTAAACCAAGTCCGAGTTCAGTTCTTATCGAATTTGCTTCTTCGGTCTTACCCTCAAGCATAAGCTTGTGCATTTCGGAAAATCTTGCGAAGTTACCTTCATTTATTACTTGTGTAACTCTTCCTTTTCCCTGCATCAACTCTTTCCATGCATTGTAATCATTATTGTTAAATGCCTGGGTCATTGCTTCGTGCCTTTCGGCGGTGTAGTTGGAACCTTGTATATTTGGGTCCCCTCTATAAGCCAGTGCGCTTGAAGTGGCAGTAAATAATACTCCTGCCCCGAGTGCAACTCCCAATAAAGTTAAAATTGTTTTATTCATATTCATTTCACCTCCTTTCATTTTTTGCTTTCTATTATTAGTACAGGTAAGGAGGGGGTATTCTTTCATGGAAAACGATATAACTTTCTAATTAATTAGAGATTATAATAAAAGAAGTTTCCTACTTCGTACACTAGAGCCAGCAAAAGAATTTTTCCCTATTAAGATATAATGGTATAAATGTTTTACGTATATATTCTTCGCACAACAGCGAATACTTTGTATTCGGGACAGACAAACAACCTTAAAAGAAGAGTAGAAGAACATGCGACTCTTGGTGGGAGGGCTTCTAAGTATATAAAAAGATTTTTGGGCTGTAAGCTTGTTTACTACGAGATATGGCCTACACGTAGCAAGGCAATGCGTCGCGAAATAGAATTAAAGAAATTGTCTCATATTGAAAAAGAAACACTTATCAAACAAAATCAGATTCCACTAACA
>DAIUCV010000002.1:2916-47845 GCA_036846005.1 Patescibacteria group bacterium
TTTTGGAATAAATCTTAATATATCGATTACCAAAAGTCCCAGAGCAAAAGACCAAAATGTAGTCATCTTCCATTTTAATTGCTTTGAAATTAAATCCCCAAAAGTCAAACCCACAATAATTTTTGCCAGATACGAATAAAGAAGAAAAACTAAAAAGGCTAAACCTGCAAGAGGTATTCCTATTACGGTTATCAATAGGATTATCATTCCGGGAATAAGTGCTATGGTTACTAAAAATCCAATTCCCATACTTTTCCAGAACGATTTGGAAACAATGCTTGCAGTTTGGGTGAAATATTTAGCAAATAATTTAAGATAAAGAAGTCCCACAATAAGTGCTCCGATAAAAGCAATGAAAGATGAAAATACTTTCGCACCGTTGATTGCTGTCGGAACTAGCTTTTTAGCACCTTCGATATTGCTTGGTGACTTAGCAACTTCGGACTTATAAATAGACCCTGCTATCTTTGCACTACTGGAAATATTTGCCTGTTCCTGGCCGGAGGAATAATATAAATCTTTCCCAATAATGGCATCACTTCCGATTGTTAAATTCCCTGTTCCCGCATAAACGCTTCTTTTTACTTGGGAGTCTATTGTCAGCCCTCCTGCCCCTGCAAGAATTGAACCCCCAATAGAGGAGTCTCTATCAATATTGACTGTTGCCGCACCAATAAGGAGTGATCCGCCAATCGTAGAACTACTTACTAATACATTTTGAGCACCAGCATATACATTACCTTTTACTGTTCCTCTTAGGTCAAAAGTATTTGCTCCTACATGCAAATTTCCGTTGATAATACCGGAAATTTTTACAGTTTGGGCTCCGACAAATACATCTCCATTAACAGTTCCGGCAACTTCAGCGGTTTCAGCCCCAATAAAAAGATCATCGTTAATAATCTCGGTTTTACCAACATTCACACTTCCCTTTTCATCTGAAATAACTTTTGCGGAAACCGACGTTACAGAAAAAACAAAAAAGGCAAATAACAAAATTAGAAGTGAAGTAATAATCTTTCTCATAATTTAATAATTTTATTATATATTAATTACATAAATTTCAATAGTGATTTGTAGAAGGTTTTTAGTCATCTCACTCATTAATAACTTCAGGTAATTTTTTATCCTTCGGAATAAAACGGATTGATTAACAAGGGTTAATCCTTTACAAAGTTCCTGTAAGTCTCTAGACCTACCTAATCAGCAAGATTCGGTATGCTATAATGAGGTATAAACACAAACCTTTCGATAAACGATTTAATAACCTCATTTATAAAAAGAGGTGGACGAATTGACAAATATTATTTACAAGACTGGAATAGAAATAAACATGCAATTGTCTATCTTAAAGGCTGGTTTGCGGGTAAAAACATCCGTGAAGCTCTCATCAAAGCTTTAGCCTAAATCTTCTATTTATTGATCCAATTTAATCTAAAATATTATTATCTTTCTTGCAATTTTTCATCTTTTATTCTTATAATAATTTATATGGCAAAAAAGTGGAAAGGAATGAATAATAATGCAGGTGCGGGTGCAGTATACGGTTTAGGTTTAATCGGTGCGCTAGTATATTACATTCAACAGGCTCATTCACTTGGAGAAGGACTGCTTGGTTTCTTAAAAGCACTTGTCTGGCCTGCTCTTCTGATACATAAAATTCTGGGGTTACTTAAAATGTAATTTTTCTTCCTCTTTTATATCGAAAAGAGTTAGGGGGTGAAACAAATGAAATTTAACGAAAAAAATATCGCCCTAATAACCGGAGTCATGGTTTCATCTTGCCATATTCTGTGGTCTATTTTGGTTTTACTGGGATGGGGACAATTTCTACTGGATTTTATCTACTCAATCCATTTTCTGATTAACCCGTTTATCGTAACCAATTTTAACCTCACAACTGCTCTAATTTTGGTTATAGTAACTTTTATAGTAGGTTATATATTCGGTTACCTCGGAACTCTTATTTGGAATAAGATGATCAAAAAGTAGATTGGGGTTTTACGGATTTAGTGAATATATTTTGAGAATTTCTTCAAAATTATCATTTAAATCCCTTTTATTCCGTTTTTCAAAACCACATTTTAAACAGTGGTGAATTATGATATATTCATCACCTTTCATTTCAATTTTTATTGGTTCCATCATTCCCCCGCATTTCTCTTTTCTGTCCCCAGGATTTATATCCACATGCTTACTCCAAAGACACTTTGGGCAATGGTTGGTAAATCCTGTACCTTCAACCACAAGTGCGCAATTTTCGCAAGTAAAATTTTCTTTTGTGCGAATAAACTTTTGGGTCATTTTACTTTCTAAACAATCTCCTGAAGACTAATTTCCATAATGGTTCGACTTTCTTGTATTGATTAGTATTATTTACAGGTTTGGACCAAACTGAAAGTATTATCCATTCCTTGCTTTCGTTTTGTTTTGCTACAACTTCAATGCGTATATTTTGATAGGTTTTGTAATATATAAAAGATCCTTTTGCAGCCGCATACCTACTTTGATCAGGATTTCTCCAAGTCGCCCAAGCATCTCCTTGTTTAATATTGCGCTCTTTCAATCTCGCGAGTGCATGATTTGTCCAAATAACTCCACCGAATTTTCTGTCAAATGTCATTTTTTCTTATTCCCCTCTATATCTTGGAGAATTTCAAAAGCCAGATCACCAATTTCTAATTTTATTAATTCTTCCATATTTTTTCCTATTTTTTCTTTTAAATAATCGAATAACGATTCGTCGTGAGGAGCTTTTTTGAATTTTTCTATAAATTCGTGATGATACTTTTGGGGTAGATTGTCCATAATGCACCCGAATACTTTATGATGCACAATCTCGTCTACTATCTGCCATAATTCATCTTTTTCTTCCTCTGTTTGTACGCGGGAATTGATTTCCTTTTCGATGTTTTCAAGAATAATTATTTTATCGTAAAAAATTTTTGACATTTAAATTTAAGTTTTTAAATATGCCATATCCGGCAGGCTAATTTTATTATATTCTACAGGTCCTAAAGGAATTTTATTTTCAGGATCGTCTACAAAAAGAACTACAACCGGACCTTTTTTGTATTTTGATCCACCCAGATATTCCATAACTTCCGGGCTTCCACCAAAACTCTTTCCTGTCCAGGCTGCCGGTCCCGAATCGGCAATTGCTGCCACAACCGCGTTTCCGTTATTAGTATTTACTATCAGAATTTTTCTGTATTTATACCAATCACGTAAATATGGCTGGCGTGTATTCCAATCCGGTAAATACAAAGTCTGTACAACTCCATACCATTTTTCTGTATTTTCCAAGCTTGGAGTAAGGCTGGAACGTGAATTAGCAAAATAACCCCATGCACCTTTTCCAGGAGCCATACCTTCCTTTATTGCTTCACCTTTTCCATGCTGATTGAGAGTATCTCCGGGATATCTTACGAGGTGTTGTTCTGCTCCTATTAATCCATATGTGGTATTCAAATGTTCCCCTTCCAGGTTTGCTTTGACATTAATTCCTGTTGCCTGATGAAAAACCTGCTCCAAATATTTTTCTTCTCCTGTAGTTAAAGGTCTGGTTCTTTCCGGTAGTATGTTTTGAATATTATCTACTACAAATTTTTGTAAACCCTGCAAGGGAAGCGTACCCCCTGCAACTTTTAATTTTTCTATCAATTCAGCAGGTGGAGGAAAAATCTTTACTTCCGATGGGGGTGATATCAAAAGAGTGCTTGTAAGAGCTCCTGCTCCTATTATTTTTGCCGAGTGTTCGCGAATTTTCCCCAAGTCTATACTTTTTTCCGTTAAATATTTATGTACCCTAGGGTGCTTTTCTTTAAATCTTTCAACAGTTTCCAACTGCTTAATTTTGAGTTTATTCCTTAGATATTCGAAATCAGCTTTATCTTTATCTATTTGGTGATAAGTTTGTGTTGGCAGTTTTCCTCCCATATTTTGCTTAGATATTTAATACTTTATTGATTCTTAAAAGCGATTCTTCTTTACCCAATATTACTATTGACTCATTGATAGGCGGTGTGAATCTACTTCCGGTTATGGCTATTCTTAAATCCATAAAAAAATCTCCGGTTTTAAATCCCTGCTTTGCTATCTCCTCTATAAGTTTTGTATTTATTTCCTCTATATCCCAGTTTTTAACTGTAGCAAAAACACTTAAAGCGGAAGAGAGGTGCTTTACGTAGTTTTTTCCCAGTGATGATTTTGATACTTTTGGAGCTGCAAAGAAAAAATTAGTTAATA
Source organism: Patescibacteria group bacterium (assembly GCA_036846005.1). GTDB lineage: Bacteria > Patescibacteriota > Microgenomatia > UBA8517 > UBA8517 > DATEXQ01. The sequence goes on from DAIUCV010000002.1 coordinate 7,165, forward strand.
TCTCAAGCTCTGAAAGTTTTTTAATTCTATTTCTTACCAATTCTGTTATTGCCAACTGTTTATCCTTATCCAATTTTGCAAAGTCTGAATTATTAACTTCAAACTTTGAATTTAATAACTCAACCGGGAGTTTACGGATATATTCTTTATTAAACCAATCTAGTTTATCTTTGTTAAATATAGGGTTTGATTTTTGCAATCCTTTGGGGTCAAATGCCTTTACAAATTCTTCCAGGGTAAAAAGCTCACGGTTATCTTTAGGAGCCCAACCCAAAAGCATAATAAAATTGAGAATTACCTCCGGTAAATACCCTTCTTCCAATAAACCCTCGCAGGATGTACTCCCCTTCCTTTTTGATAACTTTCCCCCCTCAGGATCAAGAATATCTGTTAAATGCCCTATTTCGGGAACGTCAAATCCCAAAAATTTATAAACGAGAAGATGTATCGGAGTACTGGGCATCCAATCGTGTCCTCTAAAAACATGGCTTATTTTCATCTTTGTATCGTCAACAACCACAGCCAAGTGATAGGTTGGATAACTATCGGATTTCAATAACGTCGCATCGCCTACTGCAGAAGTATCCCATTCAATTTCTTTACCCAAAACAAAGTCTTTAAATGATATTTTTTCATTATCAGGAACTCTTAATTTGACCGCACCTGAAGAAAATCCTTTATCACGACAGGGATCTCTAAGTTCTTTAGAAAATCCTTCTTTTTTTGCATTTCTAGCTTTACATTGACAATAAAAAGCATGACCTGCTGAAAGCAGTTTGTCAGCGGCTTCTTGATATAATTCCAACCTTTCCGATTGCACGTAATATTCATTCCAGTTAAGGTTAAATGTGTGTAATAAATTTTTTATTTCTTCGATCCCACCCAGTACTTCTCTTTTTTTATCGGTATTTTCTATTCTCAGAATAAAATCTCCTTTTGAATGTCTAGCTAAAGCATAAGCATATAAAGCAGTTCTTAGGTTTCCGATATGCATAGATCCAGTAGGGCTTGGGGCAAACCTGGTTCTTATTGCTGTCATTCTAATCATGATTTTAGCATCAATTAATCTATTTATCATTGATAATTGGTTATTGATAATCGATAATTACAATATATGACCTCCCTGACCAGGATATCCATTATCGCCAGAAAAATTATTCGCTATGGCATTTTCGGTGTGATTCTTTTTATCATAGCGAGAAGCACTATCCTTACCGGTATTAGAATCTACAGACATTTTTATCCGGAACCGCCGCCTCCTCCTACCGTAAAATTCAATAAACTTCCCAAACTTCCCTTTCCAGAAAAACAAAATCCTGAGGGGATTACCTACACATTAGAAACTCCGAATGGAGAATTACCTGTTTTTAGTACTCAGGCAAAAGTTTATTTTATGCCAAAACTTTCACCTTACTTCGGATCGCTTGATGAAGCTAAGGTAAAAGCCAGGAAATTAGGATTTTCTGGTAATGTTACCTCTGAAAGTGAAACAGTTTATAAATTTTCTAACCCCAAAGTCCCATCTGAATTAAAAATAAATATTGTAACCGGAGTTTTTTCTATCAGTTATAATTTATCTTCCGATTCCTCTCCCATAGAAAAGAAGCCTCCTATTGCAGAAGTAGCAGCTGCCCAGGTTAAATCATTTCTTTCTTCAGGAGGGTTATTACCGGAAGATCTATCGGGTCCTGTCAAACCTGAATTCTTAAAAATCGAAAATCAACAGTTAGTCCAAACGATCGCTCTTTCCGATGCCAATTTAATTAAAGTTAATCTTTTCAGGAAAAGTTTTGAAGATCTTCCCAGTTTGACAGCCAACCCAGATCAAGCTGATGTGTGGTTTATAGTAAGCGGTTCAAACCTTAAGGAAAAACAAATAGTAGCGGGGGAATTCCATCACTTCCCTGTTGAAGAAAGTAACAACTCAACTTACCCCATCAAAACCAGCCAACAAGCATGGCAAGAATTACAAGAAAATAAAGCTTATATTGCCAAGTTGGGAACAAATGAGAATAACAATAAAATTACTGTAAGAAGGGTATATCTTGCCTATTTTGATCCTCCAATGGCAACTGATTTTTATCAGCCAATTATTGTTTTTGAGGGTGACGGAGGCTTTGTTGCCTACATTCCTGCTGTAACTTCAGATTATTACGGAGAGTAAGAAAATTTGACTTCTTTCCACTCGTAATTTGCAAATATCCAGTCAATAACCTCTTTTGTTTCGCCAAATCTATCCTGGCTTCCCAGTAAGGCAATCATAACCTTTTTATCTCCCCTTTCGATATAAGTAACCATGTTTTCCCTGGCATTTTCTGTCCAGCCTGTCTTAACTCCTGATACTCCCTCCATCGTTCCCAAAAGTTTATTGGTACTGATGATTTTATGCACGTTTTTCCCGTCAACGCTGGTAATAATTTTTTCTTTCTGACTCACTCTCTGGGCAAAACGGGGGTTTTTCATCGCAATGATGGCAATTCTAATTAAATCCCTTGCGGTTGAATAATGATTATTCCCATCAAATCCAACCGGATTGTCAAAATAAGTATTTGCCAAATTATATTCTTTCACTTTTTCATTCATGGCCGCTACAAAACCTTCAATTCCCCCCGGATAATTTTGAGCTAAAGTTTCGGCTGCATCATTTGCACTAAAAATTAGCAGTGCGTCCAGTAAATTTCCGGCTGTAATTTCTTCTCCCTCGACAAGACCAACCTTTTGACCGTCTGTCTTAAATCCATCAACCTTTAAAACATTGTTGTCTTGAAAATAATCCATAGCAACCAAAGCCGTAACAATTTTTGTTGTTGATGCCGGAAGAAGAGTCAAATCGGGATTTTTCTCATAAAGGGGAGTCATCGATGCTAAGTCGATTGCCAAAACAGCCTGTGCTGAAATTATCGGAAAAGTATTGATATTATCTTTTAAGGTTGGGTTTGGGGTAAACTCTTTGGTTTCAATCTTATCCGGGACTATTTTTTCCTTGGGTTTACTTTCTTGTATTGTTGATAAGGACAGACCACAAGTTGCAATAAAGATAAAAGAAAGCATAAGCAAATATAAAAATAAGGATTTGCTTAATTTGGGGATTTTCATATGAACGGGATTAATATTATCTTTTCTTGACGCTTATTCCAACTTCTTCCAATTGATTTTCGGTTGCCCTGCTGGGTGCATCCATTACGGCTGTGGTGCCTCCTGCAGTCATCGGAAATGCCATTACTTCTCTTAATGAAGGTTCTCCCAAAACTACCATCAAAAACCTGTCAATTCCCGGGGCAATTCCTCCATGGGGCGGAACTCCATATTTAAATGCGGACAGCATATGTTCAAATTCCAATTTTTGTTCTTTATTAAAACCAATCAAATCAAACACCTTATCCTGAATTTCCGGCTGGTGGATTCTAATGCTTCCGCCTCCTACCTCAAAACCGTTTAACACCATGTCATGCTGTAATCCTCTAACCTTTAAGGGATCTTTATTTAAAAGTGGAATATCTTTGGGATTCGGTGCCGTAAACATGTGATGCGAGGGAGCAAATTTGGCAACACCCGATCCATGAAAGTAGTCTTCTTTTGTTTGTTTGGTAAATAATGGGAAATCTACAATCCAGGCAAATGCCAATTCGTTTACATCCTTTTTATTTTTCCTCAAATCCGGTTTATCATTGCCGTACTTTTTAAGAGCTTCCTCATGGGTAATCCTCGGCCAGGGAGACTGCTTAATTTTTTTGTTGGGAAATATCTTTAATACCAACTGGGTAAAAAGTTCTTCCGCGAGATTTAAAATATCCTCCTGTTCCACAAATGACATTTCCAAATCAAGCTGGGTGAATTCTCCATACGCTCTGTCGGCTCTGGGATCTTCATCCCTAAAACATCTGGCTATCTGAAAGTATCTCTCAAACCCGGCTACCATTAAAAGCTGTTTATATTGTTGGGGTGATTGGGGAAGAGCATAAAATTTTCCCGGTTGAAGTCGGGAAGGAACGATAAAATCTCTTGCTCCTTCAGGAGTAGTTTTGGTTAAAATCGGTGTTTCAATTTCTACAAAATCTTTATCAATCAACCATTCTCTGATAAAGGAAACAACTTTAGAACGAATTCGGATATTTTCGCTCATTCTTTTTCTTCTTAAATCAAGATATCGGTATTTAAGTCTTGTGGGTTCTTCAATATCTAGTCCCTCGGTATCGAGTGGAATCGGAATTTCATCAGCCAGTGATATTACTTTTAAGTTAGTAATTTTAATTTCTATCTCTCCTGTTTCAATGTTTCGATTGACTAATTTTTCCGGTCTTTTATTTACGCTTCCGTCAATTTCTACTACGCTCTCTGAAGTAATTTTCGGTAGGTTTGTTCCTACACACTGAATAATTCCCGTTCTATCCCTAAGATCTATAAAGGTTATTTTTCCGTGGTCTCTAATGGTATTTACCCACCCTAGAAGTTTTACTTTCTCCCCGATTTTATCGATACATTGAAGCACTAAGGTTCTTTTATTTTTCTCAATCATATTCACTCGTATTGTAATTGGTTATGACCAAGTTGACAAGAATATCCATACATCTGCTATAATACGACCAGATCTAAGATTGGGGAGATTATTAAATCCCATAAAGAGAAAACCTCCCAAAAGGAGGTTTTTTTGTCTCTATAAAAGTTCTTTAACGAATTCAAAAGGAGGAAAACACAAAAAATCTTTCGTCCGTCTTAACACATTATTCAAATCTTACTAAAACCGTTGAGTTAAAGGAGAGAAACATGTGTCAAGGAAAAGTATTTATTTGGTGGCATGGACGTAAACGTTGCACATGCCCTATGCTAAAGTGCAACCAAATCCTCCGAGAAGAATCGGGTTGTCCTTCTCATGGATGGAGCTTTGCCGACGGCATAAAAAACGTTCGGTTCGCCCGTAAAAAAATCTCCGTCTTTCGAAGAAAAACACCTGAACTACAAAGATCCGTTTAATAGACCTGTTTTTATAACCTTACACCCCCAGGGTAAATTTTAAGTTTTACCCTGGGTATTTTTTTACTTAAAATTTTATATCTTTAATTTTTACTTCCAAATTTTTATCTCCGTTCCAATTATTTTCTTCGATACCGTAAGCAATATCTATTTTTTTTTCGGGTGATATACTCTTCCTTATTTCCCCCATTCCAAAAGCAATTCCATTTAAAATCTTGTCTGAATTTTTTAATTTCAATTTCAAATGTTTTGAATCTATACCCACAGTCTTAGCGTCCAATACATCAACATTTTTTGTTACAAATATTGGGATTGGGTTTCCCAGACCCACCGGTTCAAATTCCTTTATTTTTTCCAGAAGAGAAGAATCAATTATATTAAAATCGATTTCTAAATCCGCTTTTAAAGTTTTTGTTAGCATCTCTTTGTTTAATATTTTTTCCGAATCTTCTTCAACCAGTTTTGAGAATTCTGCAATTTTTTCTGTTTTAATCGAAAAACCTGCGGCCATCGGATGTCCTCCTCCGCCTTCCAAATACGTATCGTATTTTTGTATGAATTCAATGATATTAAAACCGGGGATGCTTCTGGCTGAAGCTTTGGAAATATTTTTACCTCTAGATAAAACTATGGCCGGACGCCAAAACTCTTCAACAAGCTTTGCAGCCGCCAAACCAATAACTCCTTCATGGTAACTCTCATGGGATAAAACTATAATTCCCTTACTGGATTTGAGTATTGCTTCTTCTTTAGCGTGTAAAAGTACCTCTTCTACTACTTTTTGTCTTTTGGCATTAGTTCTTCCCAAATGAATAGCAAGTTCTGTTGCTCGCGCAGGACTTTTGGTACACAAAAGCCTTAACGAATCAATTGCATGTTCCAACCTTCCCATTGCATTTAGCCTTGGGGCAATTATAAAACCTATTGCATAGGAACCTATACTCCCCTTTTTTAATCCCGCCTCTCTAAAAAGAGCATTAAGCCCATACCTTTGAGTATCGTTTAATTCAACAAGACCATATTTTGCAAATGATCTGTTTGCTCCTATCAAGGGTATTTGATCGGCAATAGTTCCTATGGCAACCAATTCCAAAGATTTGTTGATTTGAAATATAGAACTAGTTTTAAATCTTCTCAAGATTTCTCGTGCCAAAATCCAGGCAATACCCGACCCGCTTGTTTTAACCGTATGAATTATGCTGAATGCGCTAGGAAGTTTATCTTTTTTAAGATGGTGGTCTGTAATAATTACATCTATTCCCAGTTTTTGCACCTTATTAATGGCTTTTGCTGCTACTATTCCGTTATCGACGGTAATTATCAATTTAAGATCTGGGTATTGAGATTTAAGTTTCTCAACGCTTGTAAAATTAATGCCGTATCCTTCCGAAAAACGTTCAGGTATATAAGGAGTTACATCTAAACCAAGACTATATAAAGCTTCCCAAAGAATTGCCGAGGCACATATTCCGTCGGCATCGTAATCTCCGTAGATAATTACTTTTTCCTTATCTTTAAATGCTTTTTGAATACGCTTAATTGCTTTATTCAAATATATTTCGTTAATTCCTAAATTTCTGATTTCTAATTTTTCCGGAAGAGTTGGCTTAAAAAATTCTTTCTTTTCTTTTACAGTCTTTATACCTCTATTTTTAAGAAGAATATCTACAATTTTTTCATTGGTAATTGTTATCTTGGATTTCGGATTTTTATAGAGTATTTCCCATCTTTTCGTTTTATGGTTTTTAAAGCTCATAATTGAAGTATAATTATCTTAAGATGAATGTCCAGATACCCGAAAAGGTTTTAGACATAATAAATAAATTTGAAAAAAAGAATTTCGAAATTTATATCGTGGGTGGAGCAGTCAGGGATATCTTAATGAATAAACCAACCTATGACTGGGATTTCACTACAAATGCAATTCCTGAGGAAATTCTTAAAATCTTTCCCGACGCTTATTATGACAATATTTTCGGAACCGTAGGAATTCCAGCAGAGATTGAAGATGATAGACCGTATGAAATAACAACTTTTAGAACCGAATACGGATATTCGGATACGAGAAGACCGGATAAGATTAAGTGGGGAAAATCTATTGAGGAAGATTTGAAAAGACGCGATTTTACAATTAATGCCATGGCCTTCCAACGAAATGAGGAGAAACCTCTTACTTCTACCTCCCCTTTTACGCTTATTGACCTTTACGATGGGCAAAAAGATCTTAAGAATAAACTAATACGTGCCGTGGGTGATGCCAATGAACGTTTTTCCGAGGATGCACTAAGAATGATGAGGGCCGTAAGAATTGCAGCCGAACTGGGATTTGATATTGAAGAGAAGACTCTTGATGCTGTACGTACAAATGCACCCCTGATAAATAAAATCGCAAAAGAAAGAGTCAGAGATGAACTTTTCAAGATTTTAAAATCTCCTTATCCATATGAGGGAATGGTTATTTTTAAGAATGTAGGATTGATGCAGGAAGTTTTACCTGAAATGGAGAAAACTTTTGGTGTTGAACAAAAATCTCCGGGAAGACACCATATCTACGATGTGGGAACCCATTCTCTTAACTCTCTTAAATTTTGTAAATCCGAAGATCCCATCACACGTCTGGCAACTTTTATTCACGATGTCGGTAAACCATTAACTTATAAGAAAAATTCTGATGGACTAATCACCTTTTATAATCATGAAATGGTAAGTGCTAAAATCGCAGAGCGTATTGCCGAAAGATTAAAACTATCCAATAAAGATAAAGATAAATTTATAAAACTTGTTCGCTGGCATCAGTTTAGTGTTGATGAAAACCAAACCGATTCTGCTGTGAGGCGTTTTATCAGAAATGTCGGTATTGAAAATATTGCCGAGATGCTTTCCCTTCGTACGGGAGATCGATTGGGAGGAGGAGCAAGAGAAACTTCATGGAGATTGGAAGAATTTAAAAAACGCTTAATTGAGGTACAAAAACAGCCCTTTACTGTTCATGATTTAAAAATCACAGGAAATGATGTGATGAAAATTTTAGATATTAAACCAGGACCCAGGATAGGAGAAATATTAAATGAATTATTCGAGGAAGTGGTTGAGAAAAAAATTGAAAATGATAAAAAGATTTTAGTAAAAAGAGTTAAACAGTTAGCTATTAAATAAAAAGCTTACTCTCTATTTAACTCTTCTTCCTCATTGATTTTATAGATTTGACTTTCTTTTCTATTTCATCCCAGGTAACTAGTAAGGGTACTGCTACGAATGGTGAAGAATACGTACCCGATACTGTTCCTACAAAAAGTGCTGCGGCAAACCATTTAACAGTCGTACCTCCCAAAAGAATTAAGGCTGTTAACATAAATATGATTGTAAAAGAGTTATTTAATGATCTAACCATGGTTTGAGTCAGCGCTTTATTAGCCAAATCCATGAGGCTACCTCCTACTTTACGTTGAGTTTCTCTTATACGATCATATACAACAATTGTGTCGTGAACCGAAAACGAAAGAATTGTAAGCATTGCCGTAACAAAAAGAAAATCAATTTCTGCTTTCCAAATATGCCCAAATAAAGCATAGCTGCCGATTAAAACCAAACTGTCATGAAACATTGCTAAAACTGCACTTGTCCCAAATTTAATGCTTTTAAATTGATATGCAACCCACAAAAGAATCATCCCGGCTGATATGACGATTGCATAAATTGTTTTTTTGATTAATTCGGGTCCTATGGCAGGTCCCACATTTTCAAATCTTAAAAGGGTAATATCAGTTTTTGTTTTTTCTTTTAAGGCTCCTGTAATTTTTTCTTCGTCATCTTGTGATATGTAAGGTAATTTAAAAAGATAAGAGTTATCTCCGGTAGACTGTACACTCGTCACGTTAATACCCAAATTCTCGATTTCTTGAGATGCAACCTCGGTTGAGATATTTTGGCTGAATTTGTATTCCAAATTTGAACCTCCGGTAAAATCCACTCCCAATCTTAATCCCCATTTAAGTAAACTAAAAACTCCCACTCCAATTACAACTAGAGATATTGTCAAATAAACTAATCTGTAACGCATCCAGTTCATGATTTTTTCTCCTTTATAAACACTCTTAATAAATTCCTGGAAACTACAATTCCCGTAAATAAGCTGATTCCTATTCCCAAAGCCAAGGTTATCGCGAAACCCCTAACAGGACCCGATGTATGCAGGAATGACCAATCCAGGGGATTTGCCAAAATAAAAGCCGTAACCAAAGTTGCTATATTTGCATCTCTAATTGAATCCCATGCTCTTCCGAAAGAAACCTCTAAAGCATCATAAATCGGTCTTCTCTTCCTTTCTTCTTTGAACCTTTCAAAAATCAAGATATTTGAATCAACTGCCATGCCGACAGAAAGCAAAAACCCCGCAATTCCGGGGAGCGTAAGAACTACTGGAATTAATTTATAAAGGGCTAGAGTCAAAATACCAAAAATTATAAGTGCAACATCGGCCACTAATCCGAGTTTTCCGTAAGAAAGTATCATAAAAAGAAGTACCATCACCAAACCTACTATGCCTGCTTTTACGCTGGCTTTTATCGATTCTGAACCCAAAGTTGCTCCCACGGTTCTTTGTTCAACTAATTTAACAGGAACCGGTAAAGCTCCTGCATTAAGCTGGATTGCTAAATTTTTCGCTTCATCCAAAGTAAAAGTTCCGGTAATCTGTGCATTACCGCCGCTGATTTTTTCTTGAACTACAGGAGCCGATACCAATTGTCCGTCCAAAAGAATGGGGAGAGGTTTACCGACATTTTTACCGGTTAAGTCCTCAAATTTATTCGCTCCTTCACTGGTGAATTCCAGGGATACCGCAGGTTTTCCTGTTGTCTGATCAAATACGACTGTCGCACTTTTTAAATCCGCTCCGGTAAGATTTGTAAGTTTTAAAGTTTGTTTATCACCTTCGCCCTCAACTTCTGCAAAAGTTAGAAATGCTACTCTTCCTATCAGATTTATTGCATCTTTGGTATTGTTCACCCCGGGTAGTTCGACATTTATTCTCTCCTTTCCTTCAAATGTAGATATCTGAATATTCGGTTCAGAAACACCAAAAAGGTTTACCCTGCGCTCGATTACATTTCTTACCCCCGATATTGCAGTTTCTCTTCTTTCAGCCTCTATACCGCTCAAATCTGCTTCAAAAACCAAGTGGCTTCCTCCTGCCAGATCAAGACCCAAAACCAGATCAAAATTTTTATGAATACTAACTTTTCCGAAGTTAATATTTAAATCAGGTCTGGTGAAGGTTTTATCGATCTTTGTTCCTATCAGGTTTATTTTAATGGGGATCTCCTTAGGTAAACTTATAAAGAGTGCTACTAATGTCAGAAGTAAAATGGCAATTAACTTTTTGGCAGCGTTTGACATAATTTAATCAATTAAATCCTCTTCGTCTCCTATGATCATAACCCGGCTACCAAACAGAATTCCCTGAAGAAACGGATCTCTCCTTTTTTTCCTAAACTCAAATTCTTCTTTACTCATCACAGTATAATTAATTTCTTTTCCTCTTTTCGATTCTTCCATTCGTATTAAGGAAGCCAATTCCGGTAAAACGATATCTCCCACTACCAAAATATCAACCACATCTTCTTTCTTTCTATCAATTCGTCTAACAAACCCCCCTGAAAACATCACAAAAGAGACGCTGCCAATCTTTTTTCTATTGGTAATTATCTGTAAACCCAAACCAGTCGATTTGGCAACCATAGAAAGGATATCGCCAAAAAACTCATAGTCTGGTCTGGGCCAATAATAAATTCTATTTCCTCTAGGCTCCTTTTTTAAAATTCCAGCATTCTCCAATCTTTTCAATCCCAACCTAACTGCATTGATTTCCTCCTTCAATTCTCTCACAACACCCCTGACATGATACATTTCTTTGACATTGGAAAAGAATAACTCAAGTAATTCTACTCTAACTTTAGAAGTGATAATGTCAGAAAGTTCAGCCATTTTTTGAAGGGCAGTTTCCCTTCAATCATAAACCAAAGAAGGGTAAAATCAATAATCGATAGTATTCCCAGATGGAACAACTTCTACCCAGGTAATTCCTCTTACAAAATTAATTTCTTTTCCGGAATTATCTTTAAAGACTATCATATCATTTATTGCAGTTTTTTCCCAGCTCGCTTCAATTGCTGCTCCGTTTTGAAATACCAGCGCTTTTCCGTTACCAATAACCGTATAAAGCATATGCAGATTTTTGTCAACTGGACCTCTTTCCTTACTAAAAAGAATGACTACATTTTTTGCAGAAAGTTGAGCTTTTGTATCCAAGTCGATATGAGATTTACCGCCGTTCTCTCTTAAGTAACTGTTTGTCTTGGAATCATATTTCCAGGTAACATTATAATCTGGTTTATTTTTCCAAAATTCAAATGAAATTTGTGTTGCAGAAGGACTTGAAGCAGGTTTTTCGTCAGCAAACTTCCAGGGAGTAAAATTCTTCTCCCACGAATTTCCTTTGGAATCTTTTGCTCCCAGCCCTCTTTTTGCTGCTTCTTCATAAGCCGCATCAAGTGATGCCATCATGGTGTGTTCCGTGGCTACGGTATGATCCAACCTATCATAATTTCGCCAAAAAACCGGGAAAGCGGAATCATAAGTCGTATCAAAATCATTACCCTTAGGTACTCTCCAACCTATTGTTTCCAAAAGTTCCAAGGCTCTTGCATCTTTTACTGTTTCACCTGTCCCGCCATAATCGTTTGCACCTCCGACATGCATAAATATCGGCTTATCTCCGTAACCTGCTGCTAAATCAATAAAATACACCCTGGCGCTTCTAACCGGAGCTATTTTTACATCCTCTGCAGCAGCCCCGCAATAAAAAATTGACAGAAATCTGGTTATTCCCCCTTCTGCCACCGCCTCATAGATAACATCTGCCTTGAAAAGACCAGACGGGGGTCGTGAATCCACATGATTCTCTATCATTGCGGTTATTGGTCTTCTCTCGTTCCAGATCGATTTTTCAGCTTTGGTGAACATTCCTCCGTTTATTGGGCATGCTTCGGTTTTGGGCATATCTAAATTAATTTTAGATCTGGTATCCTTTAAACCGTTCCCGACTAAGTCCAAAGATGGTCCTCCCTTTAAATAAGAGAAAATTGCCAATGATGCTCCTGCCGAAAGCAGATAAAGCCCCAAGAAACTTACTAGAACCATGAATGTTTTTGAACTAAAAAAAGATTTTTTCATAAATTTATTCCTTCTGTGCCTTAAGCAATGCTTTTTGTTCTTCAAGAGATAGCTCGAATTCGCACTTACCCCTTTTTATGGGTTTAACATAAAGACGAGTTCTTTCTCTAGTATGTAATCCCGTAATTACTACCCCGGTACTATTTCCATCCAAAAGCGCAATAGAAAAACTATGGTCACCCCCTGTTTCTTCAAAAGGATTAAACCTGACCAAACTCATTTTCTGAATATGATTCAGGTTATCGCTTACAATATTAACGATTCTTTTATCCAATTCGTCAATTTCTTTTTTATTTTCTTTTTCCAAACTGACGATCTTCTCTATTGCTCCTACAAAACTTTTTTCTTCTGTATTTTTAATTAACTTATTTAATTTTAAAAATAACCAGCCGAAAATTAGCGATAATATCGTTAACCAAACTCCTAATATTATAAAAAGTGCAAGATTTTGGAACATAAACAAAAAACTTCTGCCTTAAAGCAGAATCGACGAGTAACAAATTAACTCAACTATTGTTACATCTAGTCAAATTCATGTCAAGAGAAACATCGCTATTTTATTTAAAATTCGCAATTTATAAAAAATCTGCTATAAAGAAAGTTACTGATGGTTAAACGAACTAAAAAAGAAAAGTTAGGTGCCAGACATCCGTTCTTCATAAGTTGGGAAAAGGCTCAAAGCACGCCCCCTGGGGATGTTGTCAAGGGGCAAACGAAAATTGAGGCTAAATCAAATATAAAGAAGATCAGCGACGATAAAAATGCCAATATTCAGGACAAAGAGCCTGCTTTGAACCAAATCAAGCGCGACATGATAAGAAGCCTTACGCTCGCCAGCCTCATTTTAGGTTTGGAAATGGTGCTATACTTTGTTTGGCATTAAAGCAAAAACTAAATATAGCTTTTTTGTCTAGAACGTAAGTTCTATCTTTAATCAGGTCTAACTGCCCTGATTGAGAGGGGGTGAAAATACGATGATGTATTGTGTAAAGTGCCGAGCAAAAAGAGAAGGAAAGGACGCCCAAGCTGTGACTATGAAGAATGGAAAGAAAGCCACTAAAGCTGTTTGTGAAGTTTGCGGCACGACAATGTTCAAAATTGGAGGTTAATTTCATATTTTGAACGCCAAATGCAAAAAGGGCCCTCGCTTAAACGCGATGACCTTTTTGCGTATGAGAATTTATAATAACTTCGAAAATGTCTTCAAATTATTTAAGAAGAAATAACCTTATTTAACTTTCTATAATTATAGTTACGGGTCCGTCTAATTCAGTATTAATCTTCATATAATCTCCAAAACTTCCGGTTTCGACTTTAAGTCCTTGCTCTTTTAGATTTTTTACAAAGTACTCATAAATTTCTTTGGCTTTTTCGGGTAAACCTGCATTTATAAACGACGGGCGATTACCCCGGGAGGTATCCGCAAATAAAGTAAATTGAGAAACAACCAGCAACTCTCCCTCTACATCCTTTAGCGAAAGGTTCATTTTGTCCTCAGTGTCAGACATTATTCTTAACTTGGAAACTTTTTCAGCCAAGACTTTAGCATCCTCCAATTGATCTTCTTTACCAACACCCACCAAAATAAAAAAACCTTTATTAATACTTCCAACTATTTTACTGTCAGTTACCCTTTCAACTGAGGCTTTATTTACTCGCTGAATAACTAATCGCATGAAGATATTTTACTAAATTTTTACCAGATAAGTATTTTAATAATTTTCCCATTAAAAAATCCCGAACATGTCGGGATTTTAAAACTCTGGAGATTAGTAAGCCAGGTTCTGTTTCTAAGCAATTATCTATCTATGCCCTAAACCTTTGAGCTCGGGAAGGCTACCTAATAACGCTCATTTCGTAGGTTGCAGCGGGGAGGATTGCCCGTTTCACCCTAATTCAAGTTTTTAGCTTGAATCAGAATCGTCTCTGTTGCTCTAAACTAGCGCTTACGCGTCCCAGCTTACGCTAGGCACCCTGCCTTCTGCTGCCTGGACTTTCCTCCGAGTACCTTACGATACCCGGCAATTGCTCTTTCTCCAGAGTAAGGATATTATACCACAAAAAATATAATATTCAAACTATAGGATTTATAATTAGCCTTAATTACTTTGAAGATAAGTATTCCTTAACAACAACCTGTAATAATATAAAAACAGGAACAGATATTAAAACTCCAACAACCCCTGCCAATCTTAAACCTACAGCAAGACAAAGAAGAGTAGCTATCGGGTTAACTCCCACAGATTTTTCCATAATTTTTGGAACCAAAATATAATTTTCCAGTTGTTGAATTAGAAAAACCAGTGCCGTGATGGCGATAGCAACAAAAGGTGAGATACTCAGACCAATAATGACAGCCGGGATTGCTGCAATAATTGGACCTATTGTCGGTACTATTTCAAGAAGTCCAGCCAAAATTGCCAAGGGTAGGGCAAATGGGATTCCTAGAATAGTAAAACCTATAAAACTCATTATCCCTACAACAAGCATTAAAATCATTTCCCCCCTAGCCCAACCTCCTAATCTCACTTCGATTGAATCTAGTAGACTTCCAATAAATTTCTTCCTATTTTCTCCTAATATAACCGCAAGTTGGTCATTAATTTTATCTCTGGATAAAAGCAGATAGAAGGCAATAAACAAAACCATTACTACAGCCAGTACGTTGGAAAAGATTGTAAGACCAAGCCTCACAGCATACCCTGGTAAATTTCCCACTTGAGACACAATCTGTTCGATTACTTGTTCACTTAAAAAAGTGGATATTCCGATATTTTCCAAATATTTCGGTAAACCATTAGCAAAACTGGAAGTCTGTTCAACTAAAATAGGTACTAAACCTGCTATAGAAAACCCCAGTAGAGTAAATATTATTAAATAAAGAAGAGCTATTGATAAAGACCTGGGTATTTTAAAACGGGAAAGTCTGGTAACAATCGGGTTTAATATCGTCATTATCAAAAGAGAAACGAAAAAAATTAAGATTACGTCTCTAATTTGATATAGAACCCAAAGGAAAACCAGAAAAAGTACGGTAAAAATAATAGTCTTGTGAGAAATTTCAATTTTCTTAATCATATCCGGTTACTGATAATTTAACATTTTTGAGCCGATTTTTCCACATTTTCGGCTTAGACATACAAATTAACTGCTTGCGCTTGTATAAAACCTTAAAGCATAATTCCAAAACTTTAGTGATAAAAAGAGCAAAAGTACTCCCAAAGCAAAAGAACCAAACACAACTGGAGGATTAATCAAGCCCATTAAGGCTTTTACCGGAAGAGAAATCATAATTCCGACGGGAATTAAAAAGGTTAGTATTCCTCTTAAGGGTTCTTTATAAATATCTATGGGAAATCTTCCCAGATTAAGAATATCCCTATAAATCATTATCGAGTGGTCGATTTCCAAAGTAACTATTCCAAAAGAAAGAACGGCAATATGAAAGCTTGTGGCAATGATTAATGAATTAACCACAAGAAGTGAATATAAAATCACCTGATAGATATTAGGGTCAAGCATTTTTCCGACATAAATTAAGGCAATAATCAATGGTGGAATTGTTACCAGATCAATTACATCTGCTCCTCCCATCAATACTCTGAAAAGCGAACTGATGGGTTTAACCAGAATAAGATCAAAATCTCCAGTGACCAAAAGAGACCTGAATCTGTATACTTCTCTAAACAAAAATTGGCTAATAACGTCTACCAAATTAAACGTTAAAAAGAAAAAAATTGTCTGGTTGATACTAAATCCGGCTAAGGAATTGGCACCCTTAACCAAAAAATAAATAAATCCCAAAAAAAAGATAAATCTGGTAATTTTTCCGAATAAAAACATAGCAAAAACCAGCTTTTGGGTTATATAGACCATAAAGGAATTCTTGCTCATAAGAAGCCAAATTCTTATATAATAAAATATTCTTTTCATATAGATTTACCTACCTTGTGACTGATAAACTTTTAATCCTTTTTTCCATAGAGAATTCATTCCAATCCATAAGATTATCGCCCAAATAAAAGATATCACCACTCCTTTCAAAAGATCTAATCCTGCTATTTTACCCAGGTAAACTTCTAATGGGAAAAAGATCATGTAGGGAAAAGGTGTTAAGTTAAGAATATTTTGAAAAACTTGCGGTAAAATATCCAACGGAAAAACCGCACCCGACAAAAATTCGATGAAAATTGCGGTGGTTAAAAACTGGGCACCCCAGGCAACCTCTGGAATCCAAAACGGAATAGCACTAGATATAAATAAAATCGTAAAGTAAATAAACATTGCCAGTGCTGTTGAAACAAAAAATCCGGTAAGGGAAATAATGTTTGTTTGAATAAAAAAAGGCGGTTTAAGGATAATAAATAATACTGCTGTTTCAAATGCTGCAAAAATCAAATTTAAGGCTTTACTTGATAAATCCCTGGTCAACCAGTATTTAAAATAACTTACTGGTTTAATCAAATAGTTACTCAAATCTCCATTGGCAACTTCTCCTGCCACATCAACTGCCCTGGCGGAAAGAACAAAGGCTCTAATAATTAATAATCCAAAAACATAAGTCAAAATTCTTGCCTTATCATACCCAAAAATAACCTTATCTTGTCCGGAAAATACGGTATCCCAAAGGAAAAAAACCAAAAACAATTGTAGAACGTTTCTTATCCTCCACATAATAAAATTTACTCTGTAGGCGAATTCCTGTTGGAAGGAAATTTTGAAGACCGAAAGATATTTCTTCATTTTTTAGCTTTTAATTCACCTTTAAAAACCCGTCTTATTACATCTTCTATTGGTTCTTCTTCAATATTTAAGTCAGCTATTGGATAGTTTTGTAACAGTTCAGCTGCAGCTAAAGTTGAGGTTTCCCGAGGTACTGAAAGTGTAACTTCGGGCATATCAATTTTTTTAATTTTCCCAATTGACTCTAATTTCTTGATATCAATCTCTTTGGAAAAATATATCTTAATCATTTTATTTTTGGCAAAACTATTCACTAGTTCCGCAATCTTTCCGTCAAAAAGAATTTGTCCTTTATCGATTACTATTACTCTTTTAGCAAGCTGGGAAACATCATCCATATTATGCGAGGTAAGAAGAATTGTGGCTCCGTTTTTTCTGTTGAAATCCGACATAAAATCCCTTATTTTCTTCTGGGCAATAATATCCAAACCGATTGTGGGTTCATCCAGAAACATTACCTTGGGTTGATGCAGAAGTGAGGCGACCAACTCCAGTCTCATTCTTTGTCCTAAAGATAACCTCCTCACTTGTATATTTAATAAATTCTCAACTTCCAAAAGACTTACCAATTCTTGCAAAGAATCTTTATATTTTTTTTCAGGTATTTCGTATATTGCTTTATTGAGTTCAAAGGTCTCTATTGCCGGTAAATCCCACCAAAGCTGATTCTTTTGCCCCATGACCAAAGAGATTTGTTTTAAAAATTCCGGATTTCTCTCCCAAGGGTCAAATCCCATAACCTGGGTAAAACCTTCGGTGGGAAAAAGAAGACCTGATAATATTTTTAGAGTTGTTGTTTTACCGGCACCATTCGGACCTATAAAACCTACCAATTCCCCTTGTTCTATGGAGAAAGAAATTCCCTTTAAAGCTCTAACGATTTTTTTCTGGGGGGAGAAAAGAGTCGAAATACCAGAAATAAGACCTTTTTCTCTTTTTGTAATTTCAAAATTTTTAACTAAATGGTCAACAATTATGGTTTTATCCATCAAGCAAAGTATAACATTTGAAATTACGAATTCTAAATAAGAAAGGTGGAAGAAGTAAATTTATTTAATACTAAAGATTAATTATCTCGTTACTTGTCTTTTTAATCTTTTTCCTGGAGTAAATCTGGGGGCTCTATGAGACTTGATTGTAACCATTTTCTCGGTATTGGGGATTTTTACCGTTTTTGCCTTCATGGAGATTACTCTAAAGGTTCCGAATCCTGAAAGCACTACTCTTTCCCCTTTAGCTAAAACCCTGCCTACTTCATTCAAAAATACATCAATACACTCATTCGCGGCTTTCTTTGTTAAGTGGGCTTTTCTGGAAACTAAATCTGCCAATTCACCCTTTGTCATATCGAAAAGAAGAATAGAATAATTGAGACAAAATGTCAAATTTTTGGGAAAAAACGCCTTAACATTAAGCTAAGGGAATATAAACATTTTCTATACTATTACCATACTTTCCCTGAAATTCTACAGTAACTTGCTGGAAACCATTTCCGTTTGATGGCCAGACTTTAAGAATCTTATCTTTTGTTGGATCTATTAATCTAATTTCTGCGTCATTCATTACACCTAACCGAGCTTCTATTGGACCAACGTGTTCAAAAATTGTTGCATCGTACTTACTTGTTGATTCAACTACCCTTACCGGAGCTAATGTTGATCCAGTTGGTCTCCATCCCAAACGACCTTCATTTCTTCTTTCCAATTTTAATCACCTCCTTCCTTTATAAAAAAAGAGCCTTTCGGCTCTTTTAGAACTTCAAATTCTTGAATATTTAATGGTATTAAAAAACCCAGGTATTTCATATGTCCCTGGGATTAAATTATGGTTTTAAATAAAATGTTTGTCAATAACTTATTTTGCAGCTGTAGTATCTGTTACTTTCACTTCTCTTATAACAGTCACTTTAATTTGGCCTGCATATTCTGCTTCTTTTTCCAATTTTTTGGCAATCTCATGGGCAAGTACTGTTAATTTGTCATCGTCAACTTCTTCCGGGTTTACTATTACTCTTACATCTCTTCCTGCTTGAAATGCATAGGATTCCGAAACTCCGTCAAAACTTTTGACGATATTTTCAATTTTTTCCATCCTTTTTACATAATCTTCCTGTGGTTCGTATCTTGCACCCGGTCTTGAACCGGATATAGCATCAGCAATCCAAACTATCACCGATTCGACAGAAGAAAATGGCTTATCTTCATGATGTTCAGCTACCGCCGCTATCACGTCTTTGGAAAATCCGTGCTTTTTAAGAACCGTCACTCCTGCTTCGACATGCGTTCCTTCTTCTTCCGTAACTACTTTTCCGATATCGTGAAGGAGACACCCCAAACGAACCGTTTCTATATCTGCCTTTAAGTCTTGAGCAATGGCAATACCGATCTTTGTTTCTTCTATGGTATGAAGTCCCAAATTTTGTCCGTAGGAAGTTCTAAATTTATATCTGCCGATAAGTTTTACTATGTCTGTAGGAAGATTATAAACCCCGCACATTTCGGCAATTTTCTTTCCTTCTTCAAGAAGAACGTCCTCCATCTGCAGTTTTGTCTGTTTTACAACCTCCTCAATTCTTGACGGCTGGATTCGGCTATCTTTGATAAGGTTTTCCAGAGCTCTTTTGGCAATTTCTCGTCTTATCGAATCAAAAGAGGAAAGTCTGATTTCGCTGGTTTCGTCAAGATCCAATTCTACTCCCGTTTCTTTCTCAAAAGTTCTGATATTTCTTCCTCCTGCCCCTATAATTCTTCCCTTAACATCTTCATTGGGAACCGTTACTGTAGAAACGCTGTATTCTGCCACATAAGAGGTTGCTCCGTGTTTCATCGCGTCAACCAGTATTTCTTTGGCTTTATCCTGCGCTTCCAGTTTAATTTTTTCCTCCGAAGCTCTAATCTTTTTAGCAATGTCTTGAGTCAAATCTTTTTGTACCTCATCAAGAAGTATCTTTTTTGCCTCATCGGGAGTCATCTTGGAAACTTTTGTAAGTCTTTCTTTCAATTCCTCTTCACGAGATTTAAAAGCTTCTTCTTTTTTCTCTAGAGCTATTCTTTCTTTTCTTAAATCTTCAACTAATACTTTAATATCATCACTTGTCATAATAAATAAATTTGAAGCCAAAAAGATATGTCCCTTATAATAAGGGTTTGAAAGAAGAAACAAAATTGTAAGTTCTTCTTAACATAAATATTTTGACTTCAAATGCAATTTTACAATATTTTGTTAAAAATCGCCACCTTTAATTGTCTTTTTTATAATATCCCACCCAAATCCTTTCCTAGCTAAATATTCACTCATTTTCCTTTTCTTTTCCGAATCCGGTAATGCTTTCCATCTATATATCTTTTTCCTTAATAATTCTTTCGCTATTTCTTCTTCATTAATCTTTAACTTGTATAAGACATTATCAATAATTTCTTTTTCAATTCCCTTCATTCTTAATTCATATTCCAAATCCCTTTTGGATTTATTCTTAAATTCAAGTCTTTGTTCCACCCACCACTTGGCAAACTCTTCATCATCGATCAAATCTAAGCCCTTTAGTTTACTAAAGAGGTCTTTGTGCAAACTTTCAGGAGTCTTTTTTCTTTTCAACCAGTCTTTGATTTCTTTTTCGGATCGGGGACGAAGCATTGCAAATTTTAATAAATAATCGTATGTTTTTTGAAATTCTACCTTCTTAATTATTTTTTCGATTTCTTCATCATCCAAACTTTGTTCCACCCTTAATCCAAGTTTGACGAAATTCACCAGATCTATCCCGAATCCAAACTTTCCATCAAGGTAAATATTTACTCTTTTTGTGTACTTTTGAGGCTTTATAGAAGTTATTACGGGCATATATTTAAGAAATTAACTTTAAAAAAGCTTTTTAAAGATAAGAAGTTAAATTTTTACTCTTCCTTCTCTTCTCCAATCTCCTTTGGAATTTTTTTACCTGAAGCAATTGTTTCTCTTATTTTCTTCTCCAATTCTTCAGAAAATTTATGATTATCTCTGATATATGCCTTGGCTCCTTCTCTTCCTTGGGCAATTGGTTTACCGTTAAAATTAAAAAACGAACCGCTTTTGGCAATCAATCCCAAATCTACTGCCACGTCGAGTAGTCCTCCAGATTTGGAAATTCCTTCGACTTCCATAATATCAAACTCGGCAACCCGAAGTGGAGGTGCTACCTTGTTTTTTACAATTCTTGCTCTATGTCTTGATCCTATGACTTTTTCACCGTCTTTTAATACTTCAATTCTTCTTAAATCGATTCTAACCGAGGCATAGAACTTTAAAGCAAGTCCACCAGAGGTTGTTTCCGGATTGCCAAACATAACGCCTATTTTTTGCCGCATTTGATTGGTAAATATAAGAACAGTCTTTGATTTTGAAATTGCACCTGTTAATTTTCTTAATGCTTGAGACATGAGTCTTGCCTGTAAACCCATTACTGCATCTCCCATTTCCCCCTCCAGTTCGGCTCTTGGTACAAGAGCGGCAACAGAATCAATTACTATTACATCCAATGCTCCCGACCTTATAAGTGTTTCTGTTATTTCTAAAGCTTGCTCGCCGGTATCGGGTTGGCTCATCAGCAAATCGTCCAAATTAACTCCCAAAACTTCTGCCCTTGCAGGGTCAACCGCGTGCTCCGCATCTATAAAGGCCGCTTGTCCTCCCCTGTGCTGCGCCTCTGCAATAACTGACAAGGCTAGAGTGGTTTTTCCCGATGCTTCCGGCCCATAAATCTCAGTTATTCTTCCTCTGGGTAAGCCCCCCACTCCCAAAGCTAAATCAACGGCAATTGAACCAGTTGGAATTATCGCAACTTTTAATTGTTCGTCTGTTTTTTGCCCAAGACGCATAATAGAACCCCTTCCATATTGTTTTTCTATCTGATCCATTGCAATTTTTATTGCCTGTAGTTTTTGAGAAGAGGATTCCTGGGGTTCTGGTTTAATTATTTCTTTTTTCTTTCTTGCCATTGATGACTTCCTTGTATCATATACATTAATAAAAATCAACCGATAATATTGGGGGGTCACACAATTTTATTAACAACTTAAGTGAAGGTATAACGTTAATAATAAGTCGGGGTGCTGGGAATTGAACCCAGTCCGGACGCACCCCATGCGCCCATTCTACCGGTAAACTACACCCCGAATTTCTATATTCTAGCAAACTTAGCTCATTAAGGAAAATTTTTACTTACAGGATAAATATTGAGCATAAAAAATTACCTTTATAAAAAATAAATTATATTAATATTTTTAGAATATAATAATAAAATAGCGCAACATTCTTATTTTCAATGAAAAAACTACCATCTCCTTTTTTTGCTTTTTCTTTACTATTTATTTTTCTTTACTTTTTTTTGCCTTCAGGTGATACAGATCTTGGCTGGCATCTTCGCTATGGTCAATACTTTATAGAAACGGGTAAATTTTTACACGAAAACATACTTACCTATTACCTTCCAGGTTATGTTTGGAATAATACATACAGTCTTTATCAAATATTTATCTACCTTGTTAATAAGACTTTTGGATTTTTGGGTTTAAGTATCGCAAATTCCCTTCTTTTTATAACCTCTTTTATATTTTTCAATAAAATAAATCCGAAATGTTTAAAAATTAACTTTATTCTTTTCTTTATCGTTATTTTATTTGGTAGGAATGTTTTTGGACTTGGTATTAGAGATCAAGAATTTTCTTTCTTATTTTTAATAATCGAGTTTTTCATATTAAAAAAATCTGAAGAAAAAAACAAATTTCTTTTCTATCTCATCCCTCTTTTTACTCTTTGGGTAAATATTCATGGCGCTTTTATCTTGGGATTAATTTTGTTATTGGCTTACGCAATTAATCAAGCATTTAATAAGAATTTTAAAAAGATGTATACCATTTTAAAGTTTCTCGTATTTTCCCTATTTGCAACATTAATTAATCCCTGGGGAATTGGTGTCTATGCTGAAATTATCAAAGTTATTTCTACCCCTTTAAAATTACTGATAGTTGAGTGGGTTGGGCCATCACTTATAGTCAAATTATTGATACTAGGATTATTTATTTTATCTTCTTATTTTTCAATAAGGTCAAATAATAAAAATAAATTCTTTTGGATTATTTTATTAACTATTTTTCTGTATCTTTCGTTTACTGCAAAAAGGAATATCATCCTCTTCGCTCTTGTAACGGCTCTAGCTTTGATTGACCTAAAAAAAGATTTAACAATCAAGCTAGAAAAGAGCAAAATAGCCGGAAAATTTAATATAATGCTTTTGATTTTGGCAAGTCTATATCTATTGAGTTTTCGAATTCCTAAAACATTAGATATAAACCTAAACTGGCAATCATATTGCACAAAAGGCTATCTTAAATATCCCTGCAAAGCAGTAGATTTTATAAGAATGAATAACCTTTCTGGGGAAAATGTTTTTTCTTATTACGAATGGGGTGGTTTTTTAGAATGGCAGCTTCCAAAATACAAATTCTTTGTTGACGGAAGAGTTCCCACTTGGGAAACACCTGAGGGGCAAAGTCCGAATACTATTTATCTTGAAATAATTATGGCAGAACCGGAATATCAAAAAAAATTGGAAAGATATCAAACGGATTGGTTATTATTACCTGTTAACTCTTATCTTGACTATGAACTTCGACAAAAATCTAATATATATTGGGAAGAAATTTATAGAGATAACATTTCGGTAATTTATATTCCCAAAAGAATATTTTAGTATTACCTTTTTGGAGATTGTTTCTTTCTTCTTGCTTTTCCACCTGTTCCGACTTTTCTTCTTTCCCTTTCTCTTGCATCTCTGGTTATAACTCCAATTTTTTTGAGGGGAAGTTTATATTTTTCTTTATCGAGTGCTACAAAAGCTTTTGCCAAACCGTTAATTACAGCATCAAGCTGTCCCATTTTTCCTCCCCCTTTAACCTTAATGGTTGCGTAAAACTTATCCTTTACGTCAATTGTTTTTAATAATTTTTCCAATAAATATTTCCCTGTTATTCCGGGAAAGTATTTTTCAAAGGGTTTGTCGTTAACCAATGTTTCTCCTTTACCTTTTATTAGTCTCACTCTTGCAGAAGCTGTTTTTCTTCTTCCTCTTGCGTATGTAAAGTTAATCTTTTTTGTTTTCGGCATTTTAATTTTCTAATTTAAATTTATCTTTATAAGGATGTATGTCTCCTTTGTAAACCTTCAACCTTAAAAGTCTTTGCTTTTTTAAACGATTATCAGGCAACATCCCAAAAACAGCCTTTTCAATAATTCTTCTCGGGTTTTCCTTTAACATTTTAAGAAATGTAACTTCTTTAAATCCTCCCGGGTATCCAGAATGGCTTTTATAAGTTTTCTGTAATTTCTTCTTTCCTGTCAATTCAACCTTTTCGGCATTAATTACGACCACAAAATCTCCCATGTCCATATGGGTTGAATAAACTGCCTTATTTTTTCCTGTCAAAAGAATGGCGATTTTAGTTGCAAGTCTTCCCAATATTTCACCCTCTGCATCGAATAAGTGCCATTCTCTTTTTATTTCTTTTGCTTTTGGTTGATATGTTTTCATATTTTATTTATTTTTTCGTATTTGTTGATTTTTCTTTTACTTCTGTTTTAGCATTGGTTTCTTTTTTCTTCTCTTCTTTCTTTACTTCTTTTTTCTCCTGAACCCAATCGATGAATTCCAGTCTTGCCATTCTTGCTGAATCACCTTTTCTGCTTACCAAAGGAACTATTCTTGTAAATCCGCTGGTTCTGGTTGTACCTTTCATTACTCTAAATAGCGAATTCATTGTTTCTCTATCATTTGCCAGTTGGGCATAAACCTTTCTTCTAGCATTAACACTATTAACCTTTGCATCCGATGCCAATCCTTCAATAAATTTCTGAGCTACTTTGGCTTTGGCTAGCGTGGTGTTAATCTTGCCATTAATAACTAGCGCTCTGGCCAATGCACGAAAAAGCGCTCTTCTTGTCGAACTAGCTCTTGATAGTTTTTTACCGATTACTCTTTTACGCATTTTAGGAAAAGTTAATATCTTTATCTGCTAAAGCAGCAGCTACAATCTTTATGGATTTTTCTCCTAAATTCCTTACTTTAACTAAATCTTCTTTTTTAACTTTAACTAAATCTTCTACTGTTTCATAACCAGCCTTAATTAGAGCATTTGCTACTCTTGTAGGAAGACCTATCTCTTCTACCGAAAGTTTACCTGTCGGTCCTAAAGTATCTACTATTTTTACTTCCTGTTTTTCTACTTTCTTGGGAGAAAGTATCTGTTTAAAATAAGAAATAAGAATATCTGCGGATTTGATCAAAGCATCTTTAGGCTTAATTGTTCCGTCAGTCCATATTTCTAAAATAAGCTTATCGTAATTAGTAAACCTTCCCACACGAGTTTCTTCAATCTTGTAGTTAACTTTAATAACCGGAGAAAAAATCGCATCAAGAGGAATTAATCCTATCGATTTTTCTTCTCTGTCATCTGCTGAAAGATATCCTTCTCCAACGGTTACTTCCATCTGAGCATCAATTTTTGCTCCTTTATTCAGGAATGCCAAAACTGCTTCTGGATTGGCGATCTTTAAATTCGCTGGTACTTGAATATCTTTTGCTTTTACTTCACCAGGTCCTTTTGCCGAAAGTTTAACCGTAATAGGTTTTTCTCCATCATAGGAAAATCGTACCTTTTTAAGGTTAAGTAAAAACTCAACTACATCTTCTTTCATTCCCTTTAAGGTAGAAAATTGGTGTTTAACTTGAGAAATCCTTACAGAAGTTATTGCCGCTCCTCCCAAGCTTTTCAATAAAACTCTTCTTAGGGAATTTCCTAAAGTATGTCCATAACCTTGTTCCAAAGGCGAAATTACAAATTTTGAATATGATTTGTTGTTGTCTTGTTCTGTTATTTCAAATATTGGTTGATTCATCAAATTCACCTCCTTTAAATATTTTATCGCGAATAGAATTCAATAATATCTTGTATCGAAATCGGCTCAGTAAAATCATCCAGTGTAGGATTTCTCTTTATCAATCCTACCGCCCCTTTTCTATTAAGCCATTCTGGAATTTTAACATTTTTATCCCCTAAAATCTTTTTGGCGCTAGGAATATTCATACCTTTGGATGTCAGACTAACAGTATCTCCTTTTTTTACCTGGCAGGATGGGATGTTTACTTTTTTATTATTCATTAATACATGTCTATGAGAAACAAATTGTCTTGCAGCAAATCTGGTCGGAGCAAAACCCAATCTGTAAACGACATTATCCAGTCTTTTTTCCAGTAAAATAACAAGTTTTTCGGCAGTATTACCCTTAGTTTTCAGAGCTTTAAAAACGTAATTTTTAAATTGCTTTTCCATAACCCCATAAAGTCTCTTGGCTTTTTGTTTTTCTCTTAATTGTCTTCCGTATTGCGAAGGGGCTCTCATTCTTTTTGCCCCATGCATACCGGGAGGGACGTTTAATCGGGTTAACTTAGCTCCCTTACCGAATAAATCTACTCCTTCTCTTCTGGACAATCTGTCTTTTGGTCCTGTATATCTTGCCATAATTTATAAATTACTTTTATGCTCTCCTTTTCTTTTTGGGTCTTGGTCCGTTATGAGGAAAGGGGGTAACATCTGCTATCATGGAAATTCTAACTCCCGCGCTTCTTACAGCTCTTAAGGCGGCATCTCTTCCAGGACCTGGGCCTTTGAGATAAATTTCAACTTCTTCTAAACCATACTTCTCTTTAGCCTCGTTTAAAACTTTTTCTACAGCAGAAGTTGCAGCAAACGGAGTTGCTTTTCTGGTTCCCTTAAATCCACTCAAGCCAGATGATCCCCAAGCCAAACAATCTCCGGCATCATTGGTAACAGTTACCAGGGTGTTGTTAAAACTTGCCGAAATATAGAGCTTTCCTGATTCAATTTTTTTATTAACCATATTTTATTTTTCCTCGCTAGTGGGTGTACCCTGCCTAGAAAGCATTTCTTTCTTAAATGCACCAACCGTTTTTCTTTTGCCTCTTTTTGTTCTGGCGTTCGTTCTAGTCCTTTGACCTCTTGAAGGAAGACCTCTCGCATGCCTTATGCCTCTGTAGGTTCCAATCTCTCTTAAACGACTGATATTTCCTTTAACGTTTCTTGCCAATTCACCCTCTATCGTAAATTCCTCAACTTTTGCGGCCGTTTTTGTTAGTTCACCACTTGATAATTCGGAAATCCTTTTACTTTCATCTATTTTTAAATTTTTAAGTATTTTTTTAGACAAACTCCAACCTATACCCTTTATTTTTGTAAGAGCATAATCAATTCTTAAATTGTCCTGTAGGTCTATTCCTGCTATTCTCGCCATAATAAATTACCCCTGCCTTTGTTTATGTCTGGGGTTTTTGCAAATAATATAAAGGACTCCTTTTCTTCTTACTATCTTGCAATTCTTGCATCTTTTCTTAATTGACGATTGAACTTTCATATTTTTTTAAGTTAATATTTATAAACTATTCTTCCTCTTTCCAGATCATATCGTGTCATTTCAACTTTGACCCTATCTCCCGGAAAGATTCTGATATAACCCCTCCTCATCTTGCCTTTTAAAGTGGCAAGAATTACTTTGCTATTAACCAACTCTACCCTAAACATTGTGTTAGGTAATGCTTCGGTTACTGTACCATCAATATTGGTTAAAGTCTGATTTTTCATTTATGCGTTATTGAAATTTGGCAACAAAAAAAACGCGAGGATTTCTCCCTAGCATTTCTTAAAAATTTCTATGCAGTCAAAATTTTTGTACGCTCTTTTGTTACTGCAACGGTTTCTTCGAAAAGTGCTGATATTTTACCATCACGCGTGGAGATTGTCCATCCGTCATCAGAAATTTCTATATCTCCACTACCTTTGGCATACATTACTTCAATCGCTAAAGTCATGCCTGGTAAAATTTCCGGGGTGGCTTCTTTTTTCCATTGCCTAAAGCAGGGAATTTCCGGTTCTTCATGTAAATTTTTCCCAACCCCATGACCAACCAACGCTTTTATGGGTCGAAAATTGGCTTCTACAATAGTTTTTTCAATTGCTGCGGAGATATCAAAAATCCTGTTTCCGCAAACTGCTTCTTTAATAGCATTTTCTAAAGCTTTTTCACCGACTCTTAAAAAATCTGATAGTTCGGGATCGTTCCCGATAACTTCAGAAAAAGAGGTATCGGTATGAAATCCCTTGTAATACATACCCAAGTCCACACTCACCAAATCATCCTTTTTAAAAATAATTGTTTCTTTGGGGATGCCATGAACAAGTCCGCTATTTACATTTACACAGGTTGTCCAAGAGTAGCCCGGCACCATTTTAAAAGAGGGTTCACCTCCTGCTTTATCAACCAATTTCGTAGCTAGATCCTCTATTTGCTGGGCATTGGTTCCATCTCTTACTATATTTCTAACCTCCTCTTTAACTTCTGCCAATTTCTTCCCACCCTCCTCCATTTTTTTTAAATCCGCATCCGTTTTATAGGTTATTGGGTGACTGATACTAGGCATTCAATCCTTCCTTATCAAATTCTTTAATAATATCTTCGGTAATATCCGCAATAGAACTCTCTCCGCTTACTCTTAAAAGAGTACCTTGGCTTTTTAAATATTCTATTAAAGGTTCAACATTAATTCTATATTCTGCTAGTCTTTCTTTGATACTTAGAGGTGTATCATCCGACCTTTGGATGAGATTACCTTGACACTTATCGCACTTATTTTCCTGCAAAGGTGGATTTGTAATCAGGTTATAAGATGCGCCGCATTCAGCGCAAATTCTTCTGGATGACAAACGATTAACTACAATATCATCACTAATATCCAAAAATATTGCCTTGTCGATTTTTGCCTGTCTTTTTGACAACCAATTTGCCAGATCTTTATACTGGCTAACAAACCTGGGATAACCGTCAAAAAGTATGTTTTTCCCTGCAGGCTTTTTCTCTTCCAACAGCTTATCTACATATTGAGTCATTTCTTTCTCGGGGATAAGGTTTCCTTTTTCGATAATATTTTTAATTCTTGGATCTTTTTGTGCCAATTCTCTGGCAAAATCACCTGCTTCAAAATAAAAAAGATTATATTTCTTTGCCAATATCTTCCCTTGAGTACCTTTTCCCGAACCTGGCGGTCCTAATAGAATAAGATTCATATTAACTAAACGTGTCGTATCTTTTCATCACTAATTGGGCTTCCAATCCTCTGGTTACCTCAAGAACCACGGAAACTACTATTAAAATTCCCGTCCCACCTATAGCTAAATTGGCAACACCCAGAAAATTTTGAAAAACAGACGGAAGTATAGCAATAAACCCCAAAAAAATTGCTCCGACTAAAGTAACCCTATTTAAAACCTCCGAGAGAAAATGTATTGTTTGGGTTCCCGGTCTTATGCCTGGGATAAAACCCCCATTTTTTTGTAGATTTTCGGAAATTTTCTCCGGATTAAATACAACCGCAGTATAAAAATAAGTAAAACCGACAACCATCAAAAAATACACCACGTTATAAACGACAGATTGGGGGTTAAAAAGCTTGGTAACTTCAGAGGCTATAGAAGCAATTTTTGCGTTTCCTATTCCCGACAAAAACTGACCTGCAAAAGAAGGTAGTAATACCAAAGAAACCGCAAAGATGATAGGAATGACTCCAGCTTGATTTAGTCTTAAAGGCAAATATGAGGATGTTAACCCCGTACGTCCCGTTCTCCTGGCATAATTGATGGGAATCCTTCTGGTTGCCTCATTCATAAATACGATCATCCCTACAACTAAAATGGCAACAACTAAAAATATCAGCATCTTGAGAACATCCTCTGATCTGATTACCGAAACTGATTGTCCCAAAACGATTGGAAGCCTGGCTACTATTCCTGCAAAAATTAAAAAGGAGATACCGTTACTTATCCCGTATTCGGAAATTAGTTCTCCCAGCCATACAGCCAACATGCATCCCGCAGTCATGGTAACTATCAGAGCCAAAAGTGAAATAGGGGATAGATTTGTTATTACATTTTGATTTCTTAATAAGCTGTACATCGCAAACGATTGAAGTGCAGCAATAGGCACTGTTAAAAATCTTGTATATTGGTTAATTTTTTCCTGTCCGTATTCTCCTTCTTTGGAAAGCTCTTCCAGAGAAGGGACCACAAAGGTTAAAAGCTGCAAAATAATAGATGCATTAATGTATGGATTTAAACCCAAGGCCATGATGGAAAAGTTGGCAAGAGTTCCCCCGCTAAACACATCGAGTAAAGAAAGAAGAGGACTTCCCAAGAAAAGTGCCTGAAGAGAGGTTCTGTCGATACCTGAAACCGGAATATGTGCAATAAGTCGAAAAACAATAAGAATTGCGGCTGTAATCAATATTTTTTTTCTGACATCGGGAGACTTAAAAGTCTTAGAAAAAAAATTAAGAATTGATTTGAGCATATATTAATCTCGTAAAATTTTTCCTCCTGCCTTTTCAATCTTTTTGGCAGCCGATTTTGAAATGGGGATAGCTACAGAGAACTTCTTTGTTAATTCCCCATCACCCAAAATCTTCACTCCAAACTGTTTCGCATCATCTTCTTTTACAATACCATGCTTGACCAATAAATTTATATCTATCTTTGAACCAGTAGGCAGCATATCCAAGTATCCCAACTTCACAATTAAAGGTTTTTTCCCTGCCTTGAATTTTCCCTTACCTCTTCTTAAGGGAAGCCTTTTAATAAATGATTTCTTTACTTTTACTCCCTCAAAAATGATATTTATTTTGCCTCTACTTTTTTGCCCTTTTTGACCTCGCCCAACCGTGTGGGCTCCCCGGCCGCTTCCGTGACCTCTTCCGATTCTTCTTTTACCCTTTGTTACAGTTTTAACTAAGTTAACCATATTTACTCCTTTCTAGATTTTTTCTTTTTGTCTATTTCTGATATTTTCTTTAAAGCAGCAAGCGTTGCATAAACATTTGATGCTTTATTTTTTGTTCCCAAGATTTTTCCCGAAGCATCTTTGATACCCGCCGCCTCCAAAACTACTCTTACAGGACCTCCTGCTATAATACCCGATCCCGGAGGAGCAGGTTTAAGCATTACTTTAGCGGCTGAGAATTTTTCCGAGATCGAAAAGGGTATGGTTGTTCCGGCTAAAGGAATTATATCCATTCTTCTTTTAGCAGCTGATATTGCTTTGGTTATGGCGCTTCTGACGTCTTGCGCTTTAGACAATGCTACTCCGACTTTCCCTTTTTTATCTCCCACAACTACTAGAGCCGAAAACCTTATTTGATTTCCACCTTTTGTTTTTTTTGAAATCCTTTTTATTTGGATTACCTTTTCTTCGTATTCGCTAAAAGGCCTACCCTGATTCATTCTATCTGGTGTATACATTTTAAAAAATTAAACCTCCCTTTCTTGCTCCTTCAGCTACAGCTTTTACTCTTCCGTGATATTTATATCCGCTTTTGTCAAAAATAACCTTTGTAATTTTTTTCTTTTTGGCCATTTCAGCAATCTTCTCACCCAAGAGATATGCCGCATCCACCTTTGTTTTCCCTTTAATTTCTTTCTCCAATTTCTTGATTGATAAAGCAACAACGGTTTTTCCCAACGCATCGTCAATAATTTGAACATATAATCCCTTATTGGATCTATAAACCGACAATCTGGGTCTACCCTTTGTTCCGAAAATATTTACTTTTACTCTTTTTTTCCTTTTTAAAAATTTATTGTCCATAATTAAAATATTTAAGCTGCTTGTCCTTGAGCCTTTGCGGCTTTACCGGCCTTTCTTCTGATTACTTCCCCCAAGTAGAGAATCCCTTTACCTTTATAGGGTTCTGGTGGCCTTACCGAACGAATTTTGGCCGATATCTGTCCTACTACTTCTTTATCTATTCCGTCAACAGTTATAACATTTTTTTCAACTTTAAAAGTTATGTTATCAGGTGCAGATACTATTGCAGGTTGGGAATATCCGACGGTTAACCTCAAATCTTTCCCTGCTACCTCTGCTCGATAACCAGTTCCAACCAATTCAAGTTTTTTAGACCAGCCTTCGCTTACTCCCTTTACAGCATTGGCAATTAGAGCTCTAAATGTACCGTACATTGGCTTTGCAGCTTCATTTTTGATATTACTCGTAATAAAAATTTTACCCTCTTTTTCTTCTACTTTAATATCCTTAGGACATTTATTTTCCAGTGTTCCTTTCGGCCCTGTAATTTTTAAAATGTTATTAACAACAGATACACTTACCCCAGAGGGTATGATAATCGACTGTTTTCCGATTCTACTCATATTTTTATAAAATTTCTGCCAATACTTCTCCTCCGACACCTTTTTTAATCGCTTCTCTGGAGGAAAGAATTCCCTTGGAAGTCGAAAGTAAAAGGAAAGAGGGAGACCTGTAACTTTCCAGTTCTTCCTTTCCCATGTAAATTCTCAAACCGGGTTTTGAAATAATTTTTATATTACTTAATACCGGCTCCTTCTTAACATAAGCAATTCTTACTCTTAAGATATTGTCTTCTTTTGAGACTTCTTTAATATATCCCAAATGCTGTAAGCTTTTGGCTACTGCCTCTACTAAATTGGTTCTACCCACCACAAACTCTTTTTTACCCGTATGAGATATGTTTTTAAATCTTATTAAAAAATCTCCCACAGGATAATTGGTCATTTTAATAACCTTAGGTTTTAAAATGTTTTTATTTTGTCTTTTAGTTTTTTCTTTTGCCATAGTAAAAAAATTATTACCAGCTTGCCTTCTTTACACCCGGAATATTTCCTTGATGAGCCTGCTCTCTAAAACATAAACGACACAAACCAAACCTTCTTAGATAACCTCTGGATCTTCCACAAAGTCTACATCTATTCCTATAGCGGATTTTGTACTTTAATTTTTTTGTTTCTCTCACTTCTTTTGATGTTTTTGCCATATTTTTATTAATAATTAATTTTTCTCAAAGGGCATTCCCAATAATTCCAACAGTCTTCTTGATTCTTCCTTACTATTACTATTACTATTTGTAACAATTGTAATCTCCAAACCAAACGGTTTTGTTACTTTACTCATATCAACATCCGGGAATACCGTATGTTCTTCAATTCCCAAAGTATAATTTCCAGCCTTGTCAAAACTTTTTACCGGTACCCCTCTAAAATCTCTAAGTCTGGGAAGTACTATTGAAATTAACTTGTCTAAAAAATCATACATTCTAATTCCTCTTAAGGTTACTTTTAAACCTACAGGCATGCCTTTCCTCAGGTTAAAGGTCGCAATTGAAACCCTTGCCTTCTGAATTGAGGGAGTTTGTCCTGTAATTACTCCCAAATCTCTTTTACAAGATTCCATCAGTTCTTTACTTTTAGCAATCTCTGCGGTTCCTGAATTCACCACAATTTTTTCAATCCTAGGAGTAGCCATGGGATTTTTAATAGCGAATTCTTTGGCAAGTTGTTTTACTATTTCTTTCTCGTACTTTTCTTTTAATCTTGTTATTACTTTTTGCATATTATTTAGAATCTATTTGTTTACCACATTTTTTGCAGATACGAACCTTTTCTTTATCGACTAGTCTTATGCCAACCCTTGTTGCTTTTTTACATTTGGGGCAAATTAGAGCCACTTTAGAAAAAATCATGGGTCTTGGAATTTCATAAATTCCTCCCTTTTGACCTTGATATCCCTTGACGTGTTTTTTATAAATATTAATCCCGGGAATAACCAATAAACCCTTTTTGGCAAATATTTTCTCAATTTCTCCATCTCTGCCTTTATCTTTTCCTGTTAGGACTTTTATTTTGTCACCGACTTTTAGTTTTAACATGTTTTTTTAAACTACTTCCCTTGCCAATGAGGCAATTCTCGTGTAACCCGCCTCTTTTATTTCTCTGGCTACCGGTCCGATTATTCTTGTTCCCCTGGGAAGACCCTGATTATCTATTACCACCCCGGCATTATCGTCAAATCTAACATAGCTTCCGTCTCTTCTGGAAATCTCTTTTCTGCATCTCACTATTAAAACCTTTACTTTTTCCCTATCTGTTACAATTCCTCCGGAATCTGCTCCTCTTACAACACAGTTAACAATATCGGCAATTGTAGCTTTCTTGCCGATTCTTGCAGGAACACCTATAACCATAAGTTTCTTGGCACCCGAATTGTCGGCAGGAGTTAGCATACTTCTTAACTGAATCATACTTATTTTGTTCCTTTCTTTGCTTTTCCAGGTTTTTCCTTCTCCATTATTTTAATAACTTTCCATTTCTTAAGTTTGCTATACGGCTTACTTGCTACAAATTTGACCGTATCCCCCTCTTTTGTTCCCAATTCGTCATGTACATGAAATTTTTTAATTCTTTTAAATCTTTTTTTATACATGGGGTGAACCACAACACTTTCAACCGCAACAGTTGCAGTTTTAGCCATCTTGGTTGATATTACTTTTCCGGTAAATATTTTCATTATTTATCCTTTTCTTTCTCTATTATCTCTTTTTCGGTAATAAGAGTTAAAATTCTGGCAATTTCTCTCTTGATATTCCTCATTTTGCTGGTATTTTTTTCCTGACCAGCTTTGGTCTTTGCAAACAATAAAGACGTCTCTTTCTTCTTATCAAAGACCATCTTTTTTAAATCACTAATATTTTTTTCTTTTAAGCTTTCAAAATCTTTCTTTTTCATATAATTATTCGTTTTTAAATACTACTTTTGTCTTAAAAGGCATTTTAGCTGCCGCTCTGGCAAATGCTTTCTTTACGACATCCTCGGATAATCCCGCTACTTCAAAAAGAATTCTTCCAGGTTTAACTACCGCAACATATCTGTCTATCTCTCCTTTTCCTCCCCCCATCCTATGTCCCGCAGGTCTTGATGTTACGGGTTTATCAGGAAAGACTCTTACCCACACCTTACCCCCTCTTTTGATGCTATGAGTAATTGCTCTTCTTCCGGCTTCTATCTGGGCGCTATTAAGCCACGTCCTTCCCAAGGCTTTAAGGCCGTATTCTCCAAAAGCCAGAGTTGATCCCCTTTGGGCCAATCCTCTTCTTTTTCCCCTGAAATCTTTTCTAAATTTTCTTCTTTTTGGTTGTAACATATTAATCTTTTTTCTTATGGATAAAAACTTTTACTCCGACATATCCTCTTTTCAAAAGAGCAGGTACTTGAGCATAATCTATTACTTCTCGCATTGTTTGCGCAGGAACCGAACCCATATGAAATTTCTCCGTTCTGGATATTTCTGCTCCTTCAATTCTTCCCGCAAGCACAATTTTTATCCCTAAGGCTCCTCCCTGCATGACCCTTTCCATTGCTTTAGTGACAACCCTTCTGTGGGGTATCCTTCGTTCCATTTCCTGGGCAATTCGGGTAGCTACCAAAATAGCCGATGTTTCCGGATTTTCTACCTCATTTACTCTGATGTCAATTTTAAAATTCTTGGCTGGTTTTTCATTTCCTTTAGAAAAAAAAGAAAGTATAAATTTTTTGATATCTTCTAATCCCGATCCTCCTCGTCCAATTACCACACCAGGTCTGGCTACAGTAATTGTTATGACCATACTTTTAGGAAGTCTTTCGATTTCAACGTTTGTTATTCCGGCCAATTTTAGCTTTTCCATCAAAGCTCGTCTAATCTTAATATCTTCAATTAAATATTCTTTATACATTTTATTGTCAGAAAACCAACGTGATTTCCAGGGTAAAAAAGAACCCATTCTAAAACCTGTTGGATTTATTTTTTGTCCCATTATTTATTTTTTAGAAACCTCCTCTTTCTTGGCTTGCTGCAAATCTTCTTTTTTTAAAGTTTTACCTTTCTCTTCCTGTTTTACCTCTTTAACAGCGTTTTTTTGAATTTTAGTATCTTTGGTTTTATCACTTTTGGTAGCAAGAATAACTCTGATATGACTCATTCTCTTTTTGATCGGATGCCATCTGCCCCTTGATATCGCCCTTCCTCTTTTAAGTCTCGGGCCTTCTCCGATTCGGATTTCTTTAAAAAATAAATCATTATCCGCAATTCCTCGGTCTTTAGCATTAGCAATAGCTGTCTGAATTACTTTCCGCAAAGGTTCACTGGCATTTTTGTCTATGAAAGGTAATACCTCGACAGCTCTGACCGGGGTTAGTTTTTTTATCATCACAACCACCGGCCTAATTTTTCTGGGTGATAGTCTAACATACTTCTGTGTAGATATAATTTCCATATAATTTTTAGGTTTTTTCCAATATTCTTTTCACTACTTGTCCGTGTCCTCTAAAAGTTCTGGTAGGTGCAAATTCTCCGAGCCTATGTCCAACCATATCTTCGGTTATAAAAACGTCGATAAAGACTCTGCCGTTATGAACTTTAAAATACTTACCCACAAATTCAGGGGGTACTTGACTACCCCTAGCCCAAGTTTTAATCGGATTTTCTTTTGTCCCCATACCTCCTCCAATCTTTTTTAAAAGATTCTTATCTATATATGGACCTTTTTTACTGCTTCTTGACATAAATTATCTTCCTCTCTTTCTTCCTTTAACTATTAGTTTGTTTGAATATTTACTTCTTTTCCTGGTTTTTCCCACAGCGGGTTTGCCGTAAGGAGTTTTGGGATATTTCAACCCCACTCCGCTTCTTCCTTCTCCTCCTCCATGAGGATGGGATGCCGGATGCTGTGCGGTACCTCTGACGGTTGGTCTTATTCCCATCAGTCTTTTTCTGCCTGCTTTTCTGAGATTGATGTTTCTTGCTTCGATACTTCCTACTTGGCCAATGGTTGCAAGTGAATCGGGATTGAACTTCTTGACTTCTCCCGAAGGTAATTTTACCAACACAAAATCCTTTTCCTTGGCCATTAGAACAGCTGCACTACCTGCACCCCTTACCAGCTGTCCGCCTTTACCCGGCATTATCTCAATATTATGGATGATAGTTCCAGTTGTAATATTTTTTAAAGCTAGAGCGTTTCCTGCTTCCAAGGGTGCTTTTGCAGAAGCAATTACCTTTTGGCCTTCAACTAATCCCAAGGGAGCTAAAATATAGCGCCTTTCACCGTCTTCGTAAAGGATAAGTGCTATTTTAACGTTTCGATTGGGATCGTATTCCAATCTTTCAACTTTTCCCCAAATTCCCAGTTTATCTCTTTTAAAATCAATCTCTCGTAAAAATCTTTTTACTCTTCCTCCCTGGTGTCTTACGGTAACAGTTCCGCCAAAACCCCTGCCAGATTTTTTAGGTAATATTTTTATTAAATGTCTCATTTATTTTTTACCTCCTTTGGTTTCAAAAACACTTATTTTTTCTTTTTCCCGCAAGACTACAATTGCTTTCTTTACAGCCTTTACAACCGTTTTTCTTCCGGAATAATTCTTTTTTATTCCCTTAACTTTGTTCATGGTTCTAATCTTTACAACATGCACATCAAACGTTTCATTTATGGCATCTCTAATTTCCCGCTTATTAAATCTGGGGTCAACATAAAATGTATAAATACCGTCTTTGGCCAAGAGATTTGTTTTTTCAGTAATAACTGGTTTTAATTTCATTTTTTGGTTACCTTTCCTGATTTTGGTGTTTGGGATTTTTCTTTAGTAATTCTTTCACTTTTTGCAAAAATTCCTTTGTCCAAAAGTATTAAACCACCGTAATAAACATCGTATGCGTTAAGATTTTTAAAAGATTTGATTGATGCGTTTTTAATGTTTTTTAGAAAGAAATGATCTCTAGGGTTTTGATCAACTACAAAAGTGGTTATTTTATTAACCTTTTTTAGTTTTTTGGAAATTTTATCAATAAATTTTGCAACTTCTTTTGTCTTCTTAAAAAACTTTAGAGAATCAACGGCTATAATATCTCCATCTTCAAGTTTTGCGGTAAGTGCCATAGCCAAGGCTTTCTTCCTCATCTTGGATGAAAGTGTAAGTATTCTTTTTATTCCCGTAGGTCCGTGGGCAATACCTCCGCCGACAAATATGGGAGCACTTTTGGCACCATGTCTGGCAAAACCCGTCCCCTTCTGACGATAAATTTTTCTGGTAGATATTCTTACTTCCCCTCTGGTCTTTGTTTTATTTAAACCCGGATGTTTTCTGTCCCCATAAACTCTTATCGCCTGGGAAAGTAGCTCCAAGTTTAACTTCTCCTTGAAATTTGCTGGAGTTAAAATATCTCCCTTTTTGCTGGCATCGATTGAATAAACATCTATTTTATTCATTTTTAACCTCCTCGTTTTCTTTCTTTTCTTCTTGAACTTCTTCCACCTGTTGAACTTTTATTTCAGGAGCTTCTTCAACCAACTCTTCAAGTTTACCTGAGGCTACTTTTTTAACTAAAAGTAAACTTCCGGTTGACCCTGGAACCGGACCGGAAATTGCCAATTTATCTTGCTCACTATCCATTTCAGCAACTATCAAATTTTTTATAGTTACCCTATCTTGTCCCATTCTTCCCGCCATATGCTTGCCTTTATAGACTCTTCCCGGGGTTGTTCCTTGGCCTATAGAACCAGGTGCTCTTAATCTATCCGATTGTCCGTGAGTTTTTGGTCCTCCGGCAAAATGCCATCTTTTGACAACACCTGCAAAACCTTTACCTTTGCTGATTCCTGTAACATTTACTAAATCACCAACCTTAAAAACATCCACAAGTTTAAGAACATCTCCTACTTTAAAATCTGGTTTACTTTCAAGTCTAATTTCCCTTAAAAAACGCGGGGCTTTTTTGTCTTGAGTTACCCCGCGTAAATGTCCTTGTAATGGTTTGGTTATATTTTTAATTTCCTTCTTACCATAACCTAGTTGGACACCCCAATAACCATCTGTGTCCGGATTTTTTATTTGAGTTACAACACAAGGACCCACGTTTATCCACGTAACAGGAACCCTTGTGCCTTCTACAAAGGTCTGACTCATTTTCTGTTTAGTTCCAAGAAGTGTATTTAACATTTTTTACACAAAAAAAGGCGCCAGAGGCACCTTTGGGTACTTCTAGAATCCTTTGCGTGGTTTATATGTAACGAAACATCTCCACGATGCGTCGATTATAACAAAATATACCCATCTTAGGCAAGTATAACTTATCTTAAGTTACGTGTTTTTCGACCAGGAGAAATTGGGGTACTAATAAAGAAATTACATCTTTATTTCAATCGAAACTCCTGCAGGAAGATCCAGATTTGAAAGGGAATCAATCGTACGCTCAGAGGGATCCTGAATTTCAATAAGTCTTTTGTGAACCAGAATTTCAAAATGTTCTCTGGCGTCTTTATCGGTAAAAGGAGAGGTTTGAACCGGAATAAGTGTTCTTTTTGTGGGTAGAGGTATCGGGCCAACTATTTTTGCACCAGTCGCTATAGCGACGTCTAGAATTTTAGCTGCCGCATCATCGACCACTCTGTGGTCATAAGACTTAAGTTTTACTCGTAATCTTCCTGTTGGCATACCTCTTTAAAGTGCAAGTAGTTTGGGCGAATTTAAGCGATTATTTTGGTAATAACTCCCGCTCCAACCGTGCTTCCGCCTTCTCTTATTGCAAATCTTAAACTTTCTTCCATAGCTACCGGTTGAATAAGTTTTGCTTTCATTTTTGCATTATCTCCAGGCATAACCATCTCTATACCTTCTGGTAGAGTAACTTCTCCCGTAACATCGGCGGTTCTTACGAAAAATTGGGGTTTGTAACCTGTAAAGAAAGGTGTATGTCGTCCACCCTCGTCTTTGGAAAGGATATAAACTTCTGCCTCAAATTGGGTATGAGGAGTAATTGAGCCTGGTTTTGCCAAAATTTGTCCTCTTTCGACATCGTCTTTTTCGATGCCCCTAAGAAGTACTCCGACATTATCTCCGGCTTGGGTTTCGTCCAAAGTTTTTCTAAACATTTCCAAACCTGTTACAACTGTTTTCTTGGTATCTTTTAAACCTACTATTTCCACTTCCTCATTAAGTTTTAATTTTCCTCTTTCTACTCTTCCTGTTACTACCGTTCCTCGTCCCTTGATAGCAAAAATATCTTCAATAGGCATCAGGAATGGTTTTTCAGTATCTCTTTTGGGATCAGGAATATATTCATCAACAGCTTTCATCAGTTCCAAAATCTGCTTTTGAGCCTCAGCATCTCCTTCAAGAGCTTTAAGAGCACTTCCTCTTATAACCGGAACTTTATCTCCGGGAAACTCATATTTGGTTAAAAGTTCTCTAATTTCCTGTTCAACCAAATCGATAATTTCAGGATCGTCAACCGTATCTACTTTATTAAGAAAAACTACAAGTGCTGGTACGTTGACTTGTCTTGCTAAAATAACGTGCTCGGTTGTTTGAGGCATTTTTCCGTCGGCGGCTGAAACTACCAAGATAGCTCCGTCCATTTGAGCTGCTCCTGTGATCATGTTCTTAATATAATCGATATGACCCGGGGCATCGATATGGGCATAATGGCGTTTTTCTGTTTCGTATTCTATATGGGAAATATTAATAGTGACTCCTCTTTCTTTTTCTTCAGGAGCACTATCTATTTGATCAAATTTAAGAGGTTGAGTCTTATTGCCAGGCTGTTTTGATAAAACTGTAGTTATGGCAGCTGTAAGAGTGGTTTTTCCGTGATCCACATGACCAATAGTACCAATATTTACATGGGGTTTGGTTCTTTCGTATTTTTGTTTTGCTTCTCCAGCCATATTTTTAAAAATTAAAAGGGCATAACAGCCCTCATATCGATAGATACTGACCCGTATTATAAATGAGGCTAA
>DAIUCV010000003.1:0-46224 GCA_036846005.1 Patescibacteria group bacterium
TTCACAGGATACAATAACCCATCCCGAATCAAATCGGGATTTTTATTGCTTAAATTATCCAGAGTTTACTGCTCTGGATTTTATTTTTCCAAAATTTTTTGGAAACGCCTCCCCTTAAGGCGAAATTTAAGGGATTATGATACGATTTTCATTTAATTTGCCTATCAAAAGACGTCTTCATTTAGAAATTGTAAAAAGGCGTGAGGGTGATATTGATGAGTCAATATTTCCCACAATAGAATCTATAAAAAAGGTTCGCAAGGGCTCAAAGGTCTCCCGCTATTTCAGGCACGTTTTTGAGCATAAAAATATGAAGAAAATCTTTGGTGTCAACATGACATTACTTATTGCCGCTTCAACTATCTATCCTACTCATGTAAGTTTACGGGCTGCCGAAACAGAAAATTCAGTTATTTCTCAAAACGTAGCTGTTTTAACAACCCAAAAGGGAGTTCAATATCCTCTTGAAAAAATTAAAATTACCCAAACTTATAAATTTTATCACCCAGGAGTTGATTTTGACGGTATGACTGGAGATTCGATAAAACCGATTATGGCCGGTAAAGTTGAAGCTATAGACCGATCAAAATACGCTTACGGCAACGCCGTACTTATTGACCACGGAAATTCAATTACCTCTCTTTATGCCCATTTATCAAAAATTGAAG
This sequence comes from Patescibacteria group bacterium, assembly GCA_036846005.1. Classification (GTDB taxonomy): domain Bacteria; phylum Patescibacteriota; class Microgenomatia; order UBA8517; family UBA8517; genus DATEXQ01. The sequence continues at coordinate 669 of DAIUCV010000003.1, forward strand.
TTACTGTTAATGAGGAAGTTGATATGAATACGGAAATCGGAGAAGTTGGAGCAACAGGCCGTTCAACCGGAGATCATTTACATCTGGAAATAAGAGACCACGGAGTTCCTTTTAATCCTTCTTTTGTTCTTCCTAAATAATACAAGGGGTTATATATTCTCCAAGCTTTTCCAAACGTACCACGAAGCAACAGTTCTATAGGGTTTCCAGCGTCTGGCAAATATTTTTATTTTTTCGGATTCTAAATTTATACCTAACATCTTCCTTATTCCTTTTCTTATCCCCAAATCATCAACAGGAAATACATCTGGTCGAGCCAAAGAAAACATCAAAAACATTTCAGCAGTCCATTGCCCAATTCCTTTTACTTGAGTTAAATTTTCAATAATTTTCTCATTGGAGAGATTAGAAAGATTATTTATTTTTAAGTCTCCCCTATCTACTTTATGGGCTAAATCTTTCAAATATTTAACTTTTGCCCAGGAAAGACCATAGCTTCTGAGAGTAATGTCTTTGCATTTTATAATTTCGCTAGGGGATACGTTTTTTAAACCCAACCTTACTTTTTTAAAGATAGATTCAGCTGCTTTTCCCGACAATTGTTGCCCTATTATCGCCTCTACTAAACTCACAAAATAATCATTTTTCCCTATGGGTTTTATAGTACAAACTCCATATTTTTCTATTAAGGAAGCTAAATATTTATCTTTTTTTAGAAATTGTTGTGCTTTTTTCCACATAATGTATTTTCCCCGAACTAACTTCATAATAAACTTCTTTTTTATTACGTGCTTTTCTCACATAGATAGTTTTATTCGACAACTCCAAAAAAACCGTAGAGTAAATTAAGTTGTTGTTCGTAAAAGACAATACAACTCCGATTGTTTGATCTCCTGATTCTTTTTGGCAAATAATATCTTTTTGGTTGGGATCTCCTTTAATCTCGATAGTATTAAACTTCCAAATTGCATTTTCTGAGATATTGACTCCTTCCAAACTGGATAATAATTCAATTTTTTCTTTAATCCACTTAAAAGGTTTACTCTCGCCAACTAACCCTCTAATAAAGATTTCTTCTTCCTTTTGCATAGCCGAATTATATCTTAATCAAGAAGGATTTTTAATTTAGAAGTTAATAATCCATTCCCCCACCCATTCCACCTGGCATCGGGTTTGCTGAAGGACTCTTTTCTTCGGGAATATCGGTTATTAATGCCTCAGTTGTTAAAACCATCATAGCAACAGATGCGGCATTTTGAAGTGCTGCCCTTGTAACCTTCAAGGGATCTAGAATTCCAAATTTAATCATTGAGCCAAATTTTCCTGTTAAAGCGTTATATCCATAATCCAAATCTTTTTCGGTTTCAACTTTTTTAACTATATATCCGTCATCTTCACCAGAGTTTTTCGCTAAGAATCTTAAAGGTTGCTCAAGTGCCTGATAGATAATATCAACTCCAATTTGCTCATCTTCACCAACTTTTAAAGTTTTTAAAACTTCCCTTGCTCTTAAAAGTGCAATTCCACCTCCGGGTAATATTCCTTCCTCTACAGCTGCTTTCGTTGCTCCGACAGCATCTTTAACCCTTTCTTTTTTCTCATTTAATTCCACTTCCGTAGCTGCACCCACATTAATTTGTGCAACTCCACCTGAAAGTTTCGCTAAACGCTCTTCCAGTTTTTCCCTATCAAAATCCGAGTCAGTTTCTTTAATCTGGCGTCTGAGCATGTCAATTCTGTCTTTGATAGCTTTAGATTTACCTTTTCCGCCGATTATTCTGGCATTTTCCTTATCAGCCCAAATCTTATCTGCTTGTCCCAAGTCGGCTACTTCTATTGATTCAAATTTCCTTCCAGTATCTTCACTTATCACGGTTCCTCCGGTAAGAACTGCTATATCATCAAGCATTTCTTTTCGACTATCACCAAAACCCGGAGCTTTTATCGCCAAAACATTGAAAGTACCTTTAAGTTTATTTACAACCAAAGTGGCTAAAGCTTCTCCTTCTATTTCATCTGCAATGATAACTAAATTTTTACTTACCTTAACGAATTTCTCCAAGAAAGGAAGAAGTTCCTGAATAGAAGAAATCTTTTTATCAGTAAGTAAAATATAAGCATTTTCAATTTCAGCCTCCATTTTGTCCGGATTAGTTATAAAATAGGCTGAAGCAAAACCCCTATCAAACTCCATTCCTTCTTTGTATTCAATTTCCAATTCCATACCCTTTCCTTCTTCGACAGTAACCACCCTATCTTTATCCGATAAAGCCTCTGCTATTTTTGCCCCAATTTCTTCATCGCCGGCTGATATGGTGGCCACCTGAGATATTTCCTCCCTATTTTTAATAGGTTTTGCCCTTTTTTTCAGTTCATCTACAACCATTGCTACAGCTTTCTCGATTCCTTTTTTAAGAATCATCGGATTTGCTCCTGCCGTAACATGTTTCATTCCTGAAGCAGTAATTACAAAGGCTAAAAGTGTTGCTGTGGTAGTTCCGTCTCCTGCCACGTCGTTTGTCTTATCGGCCGCCTCTTTTACCAATTGGGCACCCATATTTTCAAAAGGGTCTTTAAGTTCAATCTCTTTTGCAACAGTAACACCGTCGTGAACTATATTTGGAGCACCCCATTTTTTATCCAAGGCTACATTTCTTCCCTTAGGTCCCAGAGTGGTTATAACTGCTTTGGCAACAGTATCAATCCCTTTTAAAAGGGAAACTCTGGCGTCATCTGCAAATTTAAGCTGTTTTGCCATATTTATTTAACGATCGCGAGTATATCTTCAAATTTTGCGAATAAATATTCTTTTGAACCGATTTTAACTTCATTTGCTCCCCATTTCTTGTAAATTATATTATCTCCTACTTTTACCGAGGATTTTCGTGTCTTTCCATTTTCCAAGATTTCATCTGGACCTATTGCCAAAACAATTCCTTCTTGGGGTTTTTCATCTGAAGTTTCGGGAAGATAAATACCCGATTCGGTTTTTTTTGAAGCCTCTTTGGGTTCAATCAATACATAACCTGCAGTTGGAGTAATTTTTATTTTATTCTTTTTTGCCATTTATTTATTGGGCGGGAGTATTTTAAACAAAAATCGCTAGCAAACACTAGCATCGAGTGCTATTGTAATAAACATTATTGACCTATGTCAAGTGTCAAGTAATTTAAAAAAATAAAGGCCTGCTGCTTATCGTTTTAAATGATAGCCAACAGGCCTTGTCTTTATTTATTGTAAAGGCTAATTTTTGGGGTGGGTAAATTCTCCCAAATCAGTTTCTGAGAAAAGTTTTACACATTCACAATTTCTCTTCTGATTTAGAATCTGCTTTACCGCCCTATAGGAGATGACGCCTGTTGGCATTGCAACATCTTTGTAGAATTGTTGCATTCCGCCGTCAGGAGTCCATGCACCACCCTTTATTCCTTCTGCATAATTTGCTACCGGATTGATTGCTCCTATACACATTCCCAAAATTCTAGCAGCCCCCGCTTCCTGACCGGTAGATTGGTTGACTACGACTGCATCGGGAATTGTCCTGAGGTAGTAAGAAATTTCGGTCGCTGTTTCAAAAAAAGAAAGAGGAGTGGTAATTGTTGTACCTCCGGTAATAACCTCACCAATGGGATGAGTTGGTTCTTCAGTCCCCTCTTTTTTTAACCTATGTGCTTGGTCTGAAAGTGCACTGGTTATCCGGGAACAAAAAGGTTTGTACATTCTTACCCAGGGGTCTTTCTCCAATTCCCATGCAAGTTTTGCCACTTGTTCTTTTGCGACCGGATGAATAAAAACATCCGAAGGTATCACGTAATCCCATGGCTTTGCTTTGAGGCCACCGACACTTGCATCGACCACGACCTGTTCTACGGCAAATTGATATAACAACCAAAATGTAGCAAGAGTATGATCTATCGTGGTTTTGGGTAACCTCCAGCCGTGATAGGGAATCCTAAGAACAGGTTGACCATCAATATCTATCAATTTTACGACCGGAACTTTTCCGAACGGTGTAGAAAGATCAGTTAAACGGGAAATTACCGTTTTTGGCCCCGCGCAGCTTAAGACCTCGGGAAAGCCACCTCCAACTGTATCTATAGTAAAAGTTCCCGAACCTCCTATCCATCCGGTTCTTACCTGAGACGTATTGAAATTTTCTCCTAGAGCATCTCTTAACGCTTCTATTGTGCACATTTATCCTCCTAATCTGTCCATGGTTTTAAGATTAATTTGGTTAATATTCGGACAATCCAAGTTATTAATATTGAAGCTATTGTGGTTACAAGTACCGCTGCCATCAAGAGTGGAAATCGGTATTGAGAAACACTCATAATAATAACCAGTCCCAATCCCTTGGTCGTTCCCATAAGTTCTCCCACAATTGCCGCAATTACGACACTACTTACCGCAACTTCTATACCTGCAATAAAATATGGTATTGAGCTTGGTAGTTGAAGTTTTGTAAAAAGCTGCCACTTTTTTGCCCGAAGAACAAAAAAACGTTCCAGCTGGTTTTTGTTAACACTGTCAAATCCAGCCAGTAAATTAGCCATTATGGGGAAAAAACTGACCAAAATAACTATTACAATCTTAGCTAAGGGGCCATATCCGAAGACCATAAAAAGAATGGGTGCAATGGCCACAAACGGAACATTTCTGATTGCAATAGTTACAGGTACAATGGTTGTTTTTAAAAAGGGTGCAAAAAGACAAATTAAAGCGAGAGCTACACCCACCAGAATGCTAATACCAAATCCCATAACGGCTTCGTAAAGCGTAACTTTGAGGTTATCCAAAATCCACAACCAATTTTTCAAAAGCTCTTGAAAAATTATAGAAGGCCGAGGAAATATAAAGCTTACAATTCCGGTTGACCTCAAAATTATTTCAAAAGCGATTGTAACGAGAACGACAAATAAAAATGGGGCTAAAAACTTATTTTTCATTTTCCCACCTCCTGATAGCTGTGCGGATAATATTGGCAATGTCGAAAAATTCGTTATTTATTATCCCCTCTTTGCCCATTCTCGGCCTTGGAAGTGGGATTTTAACAATTTCGCTAACTGATGCTGGTCGTCCCGTAAAAACATAGACCGTATCTGAAAGAACAACCGCCTCTTCGATTTGATGCGTAATTAATATTGCAGTGGAAATTAGACCGCGAATTTTTAGCTCTTCAACGAACATCCACATTTTTTCTTTAGTTAATGCATCCAAAGAGGCAAATGGCTCGTCCATTAGTAAAATTCTGGGAGCTGTTATTAAACTTGCTCCGAGGCTTATTCTTTGACGCATTCCTCCGGAAAGTTTGGCTGGTTTGATCTTTGAAAAACTAGTCAGTCCGACATTTTTAAGCATTTCATCAGGAGTCATTCGGTCTTTTCCGTTTTTAAGAATCTCAAGCCCCAGGTTTAAATTTGAGGCAGAAGTTCTCCAAGGTAAAAGATTTCCCTCCTGAAAAATCATATCAACAATCCCTCCCTTTAAATTTATCGGATCTATCCCAAAAATAGATATACCACCCTCCAAAATCGCAGGTATCATAGTAGGAATTATTCCTGCAATGATACGAAGGAGGGTGGATTTACCGCAACCAGAAGGGCCTATAAAAGCAATTATCTCCCCTTCTTGGATGGATAAAGAGATATTAGAAAGAATTTGTAATTTCCCAAAGGAAAGGTTCAAATTCTTAATCTCTATTGCATTCATCACACCCTCCTTATTTATAAATTTATGGGCTGGGTAGAAAAGAATTGTTAATTACCTCTTCGGCTTTGAAACTAGCCGGAATCTGGCCATACTTGAAAAGAAAGTCGATCATTTCTTGAACTTTCTCAAGATTTATATAGCCGACTCCATGAAGTTGTGTGTCTTCAGAGGTGGCAATCTTATTTTGTGCTGGAATTCTCCATGCAGCATGTTCCTGGGTCACACCGGGAATAGCCGATGTAATAGTGATTGCTTCTTCGGGATTATCCAGGGTATATTGAAGTCCCTGCATTGATGCTGCTACAAACGCTTTTACCATTTTCGGATGGGCTTCTATAAAAGCCTGCGTGGTTACGATCACATCGGAATAATAAAACGGCAGATAGTCTGATGCCAGAAACATCTCATAATCAACCCCTTCCTTTAAACCCTGTTGTTCAAGCATAAAGGGCTGATTGGTTGACCAACCGCAATAGAAATCGCACTGCCCGCTTAGTAAACAATCTGGCGTCCAACCGGCAGGGATTACTGTAAAATCCGTTCCGGAAACCAAAGGTCCCTTATCACAGACAGCTCCGAGAGCATCCACATACCACTGGGCTTCTGTCTGCATTGCCACCACACGTCCTTTAAAATCGCAAGGATTTGTGGCTCTTTTGCCATCTTTAAGGAGACCTATAAAACCGCCCGGTTCATACTGGCTAATTGCCGCAATTGCGACAACATCAACTCCTTGTGCATAAGCCTTAAGAACCAAACTTAGAGCGGCGGGGACCCCAAATCGGAGACTATCATCTATACCGTTTATTGCAAATATGGGATCTATTCCTGTAGATCCGCCTCCAGAAATAAGTGTAACATCGAGTTTTTGACTTGTATAAAAACCTTTCGCCTGTGCAACCTGCAAAGCAACAAATTCATCGTTGTTTAACCAACCTAAGGGAATTTGGATTTTGGTTAGATTGGTGACCGGTTCTGGAACAGGAGTGATTAATTTCTCAACCTCAACTGTTTTTATAATCGTAACCGGTGTAGGAGAAGCACAGCTTGCTAATAAAAGTATTGCCAAAACAAATATTAAGATTGTTTTTGTATTCATTTCCTTTTCCTTTCATTGAAAAGTGTTAGGTTAAATGATTTGAATTGGAATAACTCAGTCTTTACTTAAATTGGTACAGTTTTTCACTCCTTTCTTAAATTTTTTAGATTAGCCTTTACTTGTTAAAGTGCTTTTGATTATGGTTTTTTGAAAAAATGCTAAAATAACCATAAGCAGGGGTCTTAATGATGCTATAAACCAAAAATAAGTAGAGCTTTTCCAAAATTTCTGACTTTTTTAGTTTTAGCCTTAGGACCCTTGTTTTTTTATTACTCCTTTACCCATTACCCTCGCTTAAAAGGGTATGTGTATGGGAGTATTTGGATTTTACGGAATTCATTTTTACCGTATAAATAAAAAAATCCCGAGTTGGACTCGGGAAAATTAAACTGCTTACTAAATCAATATTAAAATTGAATTTTATTACTGCCATTTTATAATTTAACAAGATTTCCTGCGGCTTACAGGATATTATTCTGTTGATTCAAGTTACTAAATCACTAAGTCTTTGTCAAGCTGGAAAAAGCGGTAATTTGATCAAATAAATTAAATCAGTTACCATACTATCGGACTTGTTTCCCTGTTTAAATAAAGATGCATGGCCTACCACTTTTGCATTTGTCCTGGCCATTAAACTATCAACAGTTTTAATTGTTCTTCCTGTTGAAACCACATCATCCAGTACCAAGACTTTTTTACCGCTAATCAGTTTTGCATCCCTGCCATCCAAAACTAAACCAGGTTTTTCTTTAGAGATAACCGGTAGAACCATATATCCGTATATTCTTTTTCTGCAAACAACGTACCTTTGTTTTTTTAATATTTTGGAAATTTCATGAAGAATCGGCAATACTTTTACTTCGGGTCCTACTAGAAAATCAAACTCAATATTCTTAATTTTATCCGACAACATTTTCGACAATTCCTCAACCATTTGCCTATCACCCAATAAATTAACGGAAGCTATTTTTAGTTTCGGAGAAATTAAAACCAAAGGAAGTTCTCTTTTTAAGCTGCCTATCGTAAGAGTATAATATTCCATATAAAATATTTTAAACCAAGAGTTGGTTAAACCTTTTTTTAACTAGGCTTCCCCAATTAACAGGGTGGAAAATTGCTCTAGTCGGTGTTACAACTTCGCGTGTAATTTTTTCTCGCATATACCACTTCTGCAAACGATAGGCTAACGGCTCAACAAATTCAATTATGGACAAAATTAAATCATCATTTTTAGATACTTTAGATACTTCTTGCTTAAAAGACACCGCATTTGGCCAAAAATCCTTAATCCATTTATTTTTGAGTATAAACTTCTCGTAAGTTTTCTCTTTGTTTACTAATGGAATCACTTGAGCAATTTCATGAGCAATAAACAGGTTTTTCATTCCACTCCAGCTTAGACTTTCTTCATCAAGCCACATATTAATACAAAGTTTATCCTTTTGTTCATCAATGAGAGGATTTTTTTCAAATTTCCTCACTTTTATTCCACTTAAGGTAAGGAGTACATAAGAAATAATTCTGGTTGTCCAAAGCGTTCCTTTTTTAGTAACTATCAATAAATCGATATCTGAATTTTCATTTGCATTATTCATTGCGACTGCACCCGTTAAAGCTACTAGATCAATAGTCGGAATAAATGCAAGGATTTTAGCTGCTCTTTGTGCCATTATCTTTTTCCTCTCTCCTATTCTCTTTTTCAAAAGCCTTTGGAAAATAAAATTATCTTGCCCTTTAAGATAAAAATATCCGTTTTTCAAACTTATTTTCGCAGATAATATATCTCTGGTGCTTTTATTTATAATCTTTGACGCTTTGTCTCCAGCAAACCATTTAATTAGCTCTTTTTGACTTAGTGGGTAATTAAAAATACTGTGATAAATTAGTGACACAATTTCATTTTTGGAGAAATTGTTATTGATGGAGTTTTTAATTTTCCTACTCTCTAAAAGAAGCATAAAAAAATATTATTTTACTAATTTATACTGGGATAGTACTTGAGTTACCCCTTGTGCGGCGGTTTCTAATGCACTTTTTGCGGATTTCCCGCTATTTACTGAGTTGATTGCATCTTCAAAATACTTATTAATTTGGGAGTTTATTCCGGTAGGACCATCAAAAGTCCTACTCGCCAAATACCAACTTTGAGCATCGGGAGCAAGTTTAATTATCGACCCCAAAACAGGATTGTCCTTTAAGATATCCTCCATATCTTTTCTGGGGTAAGCCTCACCAAATCCCCTGGCACTTGCTGCTACCTGATACATCTTTTCCAAGGATTCTTTTGAGGAAATGAATTTTAAAAAATCCCAAGCGTATTTTTTATTAGGGCTTCTAACCCATACTCCTTCTGCCCAATATGTTGCATATGACACGTCCTGCTCGTTGGGGTTGTCTTTGGGTAACTGGGGTAAGGGAACTGTTTTAAATTTCAAATTGGGGTTTTTTGACTTAAAATCAAAGGCTCTCCAGCTAGGTCCAAAATACATTGCCAGATTACCTACCCCGAAAGCTATTGTTGAAGGAGGAAGGGTTGCGTCCCAAACCCCATCTACATTGGAAAAAACAGTATAGAAAGTCAAAGCGTCTTCTGCTAATTTTCCTGTTGGATTGGTCAACGATACCCCGTTTTGAATCATCATCAAGCCCAATATTTCCGGCCAATGATCAACATTCTCTGTTCTTCCCATAGCTACACCTGCCCTAGCAATAACCCCGTTTTCAATTTTTGTTAACCTTTTTGCGGTTTCTCTTAGTTCATCCCATGTCGATGGAGGATTTACTCCCTCCGTAGTAAATATATCCTCGTTAATAAAGAGGGTTAAAGCGTCATAACCCAGAGGTACTCCCACCATACCGGTACCACTAGCCATATCGGAGGAAATTACAGGATAATAAAGTTGCGCATATTCGGCTGCACCCATAAAAGACGAGGGGACATTGTCGAGTTCATTCGCAAACATAGGAACCCAAGTGTTGTGGAATCTAAAGATGTCAGGTCCATTTCCTTTTGCCAAACCATTTGTTAATCTTTCCCGATAATCTTGAGGAGATTGCCTTACGTATTTTATTGACACTTGGGGATTTTTTGCCTGATATTCTTTTATTAACGAATCAACTATACTCTCGTCTTCCCATAAACCCCACCATGTAATTGTAATTTCTCCCGATTTCTTTAACCCTGGTAGCAGATTTTTGGCCAATAAATAAACACCAACCAATAAAACAAGCAATACAGGAATGATGACAACAATTTTCGGAAATTTCCTTCTAGGCGAAGTTGGAACTACCATTTTTGACGGCACAGGATTTACCCCCGGCGTGCTTTTTTCCACAACGGGTGGTTGTCTATAAATAGTGCTATTTGGATTAGGCAAGTTTGTATTTTGATTATTATTATCAACTGGCATCTTAATCCATGTTATCATACTATTCTAGAGATGTTCGAGATATTAATATAGAAAATGATAAAGATAAAAAAACCTAAATTTATATCTTTAAAAATCCCCAGATTAATGTTAATTTGGGTTGTATTTCTTTTGGTAATATTTGCTTTTTACCATTCACTTTTTATAGGCAGAATATATCCTGGGATTTTTATTTCTGGAATAAATGTTGCAGGTAAAACCCCTGAAGAGGCAGAAAATTTATTAAAGTTTTCCATCAAACCACCCAAAGAAATAATCCTTTCTTATAAAGATCAATCTTTTTCGATTCCTGTTTCGGATTTAAACCTTAATTACGATTTATCAACATCTGTTGCTAAATCTTATCGAATGTACAGATCTAATGATTTGTTTCAAAACATAATACTTTCTATTGTTTCTCCAATTAACAAAACCAACTTTCCACTGGCAGTAACACTCAATGAGAATAAGTTAAGAGAAAACTTATCCGCAATCTCTGGAAAAATTGGCCAAGAACCTATTTATCCTTCTATATATCTATCTCAAGGAAAACTGGTTGTAGAAAAAGGTTCTCTTGGTTATGAAATAGACAACGAAAAAATTATTAAAGACATTATGTTTTCGCTAAGTTATTTAAAAACACCACAAATATCAATTTCTACTAAAATTAATGATCCTTCTTTATCCGATAAAGAAGTTGAAATACTTTATAATAGAGGAGATATATTACTCAATAAAAGTCTTATACTTTCATTTGAATTTCAGGAATTTTCGTATAGTAAAAGTGATATTATTAACCTTCTTGATCCAAAATCCGGATATAACGAAACTAAATTAAACTCTTTTATATCAAACATTATCTCAAAGGTCGAAAGAAATCCCCAAAACCCAGTTTTCGTCTTTACCGACGGCATGGTGAAAGAATTTGCCCCAGCCAAGGACGGGATTAAAGTAAAACAAACCGAACTGCTTAATAATATTAAAACTTCCTTAAACGATTTAGAGTCTACGGATAAAACGTCTGTTACTATTTCAATACCCACCACCAACTCCTCTCCTGAATATAAAATTGAAGATGTAAACAACCTGGGAATTAAAGAACTCTTGGGAAGAGGGGTGTCACATTTTACCGGATCAATTACATCAAGAATTCATAATATTTCTTTGGCATCTAGTAAATTTAACGGAATTTTAATTAAACCAGGAGAAACTTTCTCGTTTAACAACACACTGGGAGACGTATCTGCTTTTACGGGTTATCAGCAAGCTTACATTATCCAGGATGGAAAAACGGTTTTGGGGGACGGAGGGGGTGTTTGCCAAGTATCCACCACTTTCTTCAGGGCTGCCTTAAATGCAGGTCTTCCCATAGTCGAAAGAAGGGCTCATTCCTATAGGGTTGGTTATTATGAACAGGGTTCCCCTGTAGGAATTGATGCAACAGTTTTTTCTCCGACAACTGATTTAAAAATTCAAAACGATACTCCTGCCCACCTCCTTATTCAAACATCAATCGATACCAAAACCAAAACCTTGGTCTTTGAAATATACGGAACAAACGACGGTAGAATTGCCACTATTTCAAAACCCAGCATATCGGGAGTTACTCCCCCACCTGATGATCTTTATATCGACGACCCAACACTTCCTGCAGGAACCATTAAACAAATCGATTGGAAAGCATGGGGTGCCAAAGTAAATTTTATTTATAAAGTAATAAGAAATAATGAAACTCTAATAGATAAAACCTTCTATTCAAACTACCAACCCTGGCAGGCAAAATTCCTAAGGGGTACAGGCCTTGCACAATAACTATTTCCCTAAATTATGAAAATAGTAAAAAAAGAACATATAAGTGTTGATGAAATAGTAAATGTTCTACAAAATAAAGGCCTTGTCATAATGCCTACTGAAACTTTGTACGGTGCATTTGTAGATGCTACCAACATAAAAGCTGTTGCCAAATTAAACGAGTATAAAGCAAGACCTTTTGGTAAACCCTATTCTGTGGCTGTAGCAAATCAACAGATGGCCAAGGAATACGTAGAAATAAATGAAAACGCAAAATCGCTCTATGACAGCTTCCTCCCTGGTCCTTTGACCATCGTTTCCAAAGGAAAACATCAAGTTGCGAAAGGGGTAGAATCCGAAAAAGGTTCGCTGGGAATTAGAATCCCGGATTATCAATTAGTAATAGATGTGATAAATAAATTAGGCAAACCCATTACGGCAACCTCCGCCAATGCCTCATATCAGAAACGTCCTTATAGGGTTGAGGATATTCTTAAAAACATATCACTAAAACAAAAAAAATTAATAGATTTGATTATTGATGCAGGCGAATTACCCCACTTAGAACCTTCTACCGTTATCGATACAACCCTAGACGACCCTATTATTCTCCGACAGGGAGATATAAAAATAAAGGATAAAAATGAGGTTTTATCGCAAAGTGTGGAAAATACCCAAAACCTTGCAAAAAACTTATATCAAAAATATGAAAAGCATCTGGATCAAAGAGCAATCATCTTTGCCCTTGAAGGTCCTATGGGAGCGGGGAAAACGGTTTTTACAAAAGGACTGGCAAAAGCGATGGGAATAGACGAAGAAATAGTCTCACCAACTTATGATTTGATGCTAAATTATGAATCAGAAAATAAAAAGAGTGAGTTGGTACATATCGATGCATGGAGGATGCTAACTTCTTCAGAATTTGAAGATTTGGGTATTAATAAAATGATTTCCGATAAGTCTGTTTTTGCAATTGAATGGGCGGAAAAAGTTTCTGGGGTAATTAGGAAATATAATGAAGATGCGGTTATTGTCTGGATAAAAATAGAGTATCCGAATTCTGATCAAGAGAACGAAAGAAAAATAACTTGGGGAGTTCTTTAATGAAAACAGATATTAATACAAAAATCCTAGCTATAGACACATCTTGCGACGAAACTTCTGCGGCAGTTACCCAAGGAGTAAGGATTCTTTCCAATATTGTATGGTCTCAGGCATCTCTCCATGCAGAATTTGGAGGTGTCTATCCATCTCTTGCCCAGCGGGAACATAAACTTAGGATAGATTGGGTAATAAATAAGGCAATTCAAAATTCTAAAATAGAATTTAAAAATTTAGATGCAATAGCTGTTACTGTCGGACCAGGCCTGGCAATCGCATTGGGTGTCGGGATAGATAAGGCAAAAGAATTGGCAACAAAATTTAATAAACCTATAATTGAGGTGAATCATATAGAGGGACATCTACTTAGCCCTTTTGCACGGTCTAGAAATGAGCAATCCTTAATTGTCGATAATCAATTTCCTGCTTTAGGATTAGTGGTATCCGGAGGGACAACACAAATCATATTGGCCGAAAGATTGGGCAAATATAAGATATTAGCAAACACTGTGGATGACGCTTTAGGCGAAGCACTGGATAAAGGTGCCAGGCTCCTTGGTTTGGGTTACCCGGGAGGAGCTATTCTTGAAAGAATCGCCCGCGACGGCAAAAAAAACTCCTATCTTCTACCCATTCCTATGTTGGGACGCGAAAACTTAAATAGATTTAGCTATTCAGGACTTAAAACTGCACTTGTCAGGCTGGTTGAAAAAATTAAAAAAGAAAAAGGGCAACTTTCCCAAACCGATATCCAAAACCTCGCTTTTGTTTATCAAGATGCAGCCTTTACCCACCTTATTCGAGTACTAACTTATATTATTCATAATTCAAATATTAAAATTAATGATTTATTTGTCGGAGGCGGGGTCGGAGCTAATGTGTATCTTCGCAATCTCTTAAGAAAAATGGCTAGAGAAGAAAACCTAACGATACATTTCCCCTACTCTAAAATATTATTTGGAGATAACGCGGCGATGATAGGGGTCACGGCATATTTTTCTTATCAAAGAAGAAATTACCTAAAATCCAAAGAAATTTCAAAAATTGATAGATCGCCGAAATTTAGAATCGACAGTATATAAATTTCTTCTAATACTGTTATAATTTGGCCATGGATAAAGTTTGGGATCATAAAAAATACGAGAGCGATATTTACAATCTTTGGGAAAAATCCGGTAGTTTTATACCACAGATAGATAAAAACAAAAAAGCTTTCTGTATGATCATGCCTCCTCCAAATGCAAATGGAGATTTGCATATAGGTCATGCTCGTTTTGTAACGGTCGAAGATGTTATTACCCGCTATCACAGAATGAAAGGTGAGGTTACCTTATGGCTTCCGGGAACTGACCACGCAGGAATCGAAACCCAATACGTATTTGAAAAAGAATTGGCAAAAGAAGGAAAAAGCCGTTTCGACTTTGATTCCGATACTCTTTATAAAATGATTGCAGAATATACCCTTAAGTATAAAGGCAATACCGAAAAACAATTAAAGGCTTTGGGTGCATCTTGTGACTGGACTAGAGAAAAATATACTTTGGATGCAGATATTGTAAAAATTGTTTACAAAACTTTTAAAGCGCTTTTTGACGACGGGTTAATCTACAGAGGAGAAAGAATCGTTAACTATTGTACGCACTGCGGAACATCGTATTCACAACTAGAAACAGATACTATAGAAAAAGATGACAAACTCTATTACCTGGATTACGGTCTTGTTACCATTGCAACCACAAGACCTGAAACAATATTTGCCGATTGTGCAGTTGCAGTTAATCCTAAAGACACCCGTTATAAAAAACTCGTAGGAAAAAATGCGATACTCCCAATTGTCGAAAGAGAATTACCGATAATAGAAAATGCACTTGTTGATATAGAGTTTGGAACAGGTGCCTTAAAAATTACTCCCGCTCACGATGCGGTTGATTTTGAAATAGGACAAAAGAATCATCTTCCAGTAATAGGGGTTGTTGACGAGAAAGGAAAAATGATAAACACCCCCGAGAAATATATCGGTTTAACGGTTTATAAGGCGAGAGAAGAAGTAGTCAGTGACTTACAAAATCTTGGGAAAATCAAAAAAATAGAAAATATCCACCACTTGGTAGCTGTTTGCTACAAAGATAAGAGTATTATTGAGCCAAGAGTTTCTGATCAGTGGTTTATAAATGTTGGACCCTTGGCAAAACTCGCACTATCCGCTATAAAAGACAAAAAAGTAACATTCACCGCTAAAAAATTTGAAAAGATTGCAATCCACTGGCTGAAAAACTTAAAAGACTGGAATATATCAAGACAAATTGTTTGGGGAATAAGAATACCTGCCTTTAAATGCGAAAAATGCCGAAAATGGACAATTACAGAAGGCATTAAGCCAAAAAGTTGTAATTATTGTAACCACAATATCTTGGTTCAGGATACCGATACTTTTGACACCTGGTTTTCATCGGGTCAATGGCCGTATGCTACCCTTTTAGCGTCGGATAGAATTACCAATTTCCAATTACCAATTTCAAAAAATAAATATAAAGACGCAAAAGATTTTAATTATTTCTATCCTACGTCTATTATGGAAACTGCCTATGACATACTCCCCTTCTGGGTATTAAGAATGATCATGCTAGGTCTTTATGCAACCGGCGAAGTTCCCTTTAAAGATGTTCTTCTACACGGATTAGTAAGAGATAAAGAGGGACAAAAAATCTCTAAATCTAAAGGTAATGTAATCAATCCCCTCGCAATGATTGATAAATACGGCTGCGATGCTCTCAGAATGGGGTTGGTTTGGGGAGCTTTGGTAGAAAACGATGTATCTTTATCCGAAGAAAATATCAGAGGTCAACGGAATTTTTCTAATAAGATTTGGAATATAGGTCGCTTTGTCTTTCAAAATAAAACAAATAAGAAAAATTTAAAATTATCGATTCCAAAAACTTCAAATAAAGAAGATAGGTGGATACTAGAAGAATTAGAAACCACGATCAAGAAAGTATCCAGAGCCATTGATGATTACAAACTAAACACTGCGGCTGAAATGGTATACGATTTTATTTGGCACAAGTTTGCCGATAAATACATCGAAAGCATTAAATCTCGAAGAACAGAAGCCCAACCAACCTTAGAATATGTTTATTCAAATTCCCTTAAAATTCTTCATCCTTTTATGCCTTATGTTACAGAAGCAATTTGGTCCATGGGTTTTGCCAAAGATAAAAAAGATTTGATCATAAATGCTTCCTGGCCTACAAAATAATAACTTATGGAGTTGAAGTGGGACTAGCCGATGGGCTTGAAGTGGGACTTGCGGAAGGAGTAGCGGTTGATTCTATAAACATAAACGTAGACAGTATTAGATTTTTCGTTTCTTCAAAACCCTTCTTGGTTGGATCAGCCACCATTTCAGTAATTTCAACATATCTAGTATCCATCAACGGATCTTGAAGATATAAGTAGGTTGATTGACCCAATAATTCAACTGTAAAAATATAACCGTCAGAATTACCTAATTTATAAGGAATGACATTTTGTATTACTTTTACATCACCCGATTGTGTTAGTGCTTTTAAAGAATCATCCGCAACCATTTTTAAAGTTTTTCCTTTGGATAAATTTCCAATTTTAAAACTTAAGGAAATACCATCATAAAATTCCGTACCTTCTTTTTGAGTTGGACCCCAGATGCTAAGCGAGACTATACTGCCATATTCTTGTACTTTCGCATCCAGTGGGTATTTTAAGGAAAACTTCTCAGGAGAAGTAAATGTTTTCCAATTTTCAGTAGGATCAGCAGTTGCGGTTGGAGTGGAAATCATGGTAGGAATAGGGGTGGGAATTTCCGTGGTTTCTTTCGAAACCTTCTTTAGTCCTAAATAGTAAAACCCAATACCAGCTAGTGATAAAACAAAAAAAACCACAGCAATTATAATTAGCGTCTTAGACGATTTATTGCTGTCCCCCATTGTTAAATTGGGAGGTGTACTGGTATTTTCTGTTTTTGTTTCCTGTTGAATAGGGGGTTGTACTGCCGGGGGTTGATCGACGCTTTCACTATTTATTGCAGGTTGAACGCTCGTATTAATTCCAGGGGTGTTTGTACCTCCCTCATCTTTGGCGATTTCGCTTATTCTTGACAATTCGTCCTGTGGATTAACAGAGCTGGTTGGTGTATCGTCACTCATGCTATTATTAAACTACAAAATAAGTTCTCAAATCAATGGCTAAAAAAGAATTCCCGTTTATACTTATCTCTTTGTTCTTAGTCTTTCTTCTTACTATCTCTTACTTGAACCTGAAAGTATATTTTGAGGGTAACAAAGAGACAAAGGTTCTTTCGGCAGAATACGAAAAACCCAGCGAAGAAGAGTTTTGGGTAAATTATTTGGAATCAAATCCCAATTACTTTCCTGGATTAATAGAATTGGCAAAAATTCAAATAGCAAACTCCAAATATGACAGGGCTTTACAAACTTTATTAAAAGCAAAAAGTATTGATCCCAATTCTGATATTATTGAAGAGTTGGAAGAAGAAATAAAGTAATTTATTCTTTTTTCTCTTCTTCTTTTTCCGGAGCCGGTGCTTCTTCTTTTTCTACTGTTTCGCCTTCAGGTGTCTCTACCGGTACTTCTCCCTCTCCAGCTTCAGGAACCGGAGCTACAGGTACTTCTTCTACTTCTTCTTTAATCGCCTCTACTTTAACCAAAATTACTTCCATGTCATTTTTGATCTCTATTTTCTTTTTATCTACTTTTAAATCCTTCACAAATACTGCGTTATCAACTTCAATCAAATTAGAAATGTCCACTTCAAATTTATCAGGAAGATCAGTTGGTAAAGCCTCTACTTCAATTTCTTGTATATATTGAACAACAGTCCCCAATCCTTGTTTTTCGGCTGGAGATTCTCCTACCAATTCAACTGGAACTTCGGCGGTTACTTTCTCCTTAAGATCAACCTGAAGAAAATCGACATGAATCGGCTTATCACTTAAGGGGTCCATTTGAACATTGTGTACAAGAACCGGTCTTTTTTCTTTGCCTAATTCTATTTGAAGTAAGCTTGTTTCTCCGACTTTTTTAAACATATCTTCAAAATCTTTTTCTTTTACCATCAAAGAAACAGACTTAATATTTTTTCCATAAATATTTCCAGGAAGTATACCTTCTTTTCTCATACGTTTTACTTTTCTTCCTGTTATTTCCCTTTTTTCGGCTTTAAGAATTAAATTTACCATTTATTTTATTTCCTGAAAGAAATTCGCGAGACGATGTCTCGCGAACTAGACGCTGTATTATACTCAATTATATTTACTTTGGTCAAGGAAAAAGGATCTATTTCTTCAAAATTAATTTCTTGGGGAAATTCCAAAGTAATATTTGCTTTTAAAATATCTTGTCCCGCCTGTTTTCTCCAGTAAAATAGATATTCTCCATTATTTTTAAAATTTAAATTGTGATTTCCACTCCACTCAAATGTTATTTGTTTAGATTGACCAGGAAGAATCTCGACAAAAACTCCTGCCTCTACGTATCCTTCGATATTTTTAACAAAAGGATTTGTAACTTTCACATCTCCAGCTCCTTCGTCTCTTACTTCTTTAAATACACTCCCTCCAGGTGTATATATCCTTATATATGATTTATATTTCCCTTTATAACCCAAGGCAGGATTAGCATTATTTTTAAAACTTAATGTCATTGTTCTGATAATCTTTTTTCCGTCTATTCTATTTATTAATTTTCCATTTCTCTCAACAAAATAGTTAGCGCTATTACCCCCGACATTTGCTTCGATTACAGAAAGCCAATCCGAATAACAATTGTTTATTTTACATAAAGGAAAGTTTATGCTTCCGTCCCATCCTAAATCAGAAATCGTTTTCTGGGCTTTGTTGTCGTGTAAAAACACTTGAACATGACGATCGTTTAATTCCTGGAAAATATTAGTATCAAACACTATTCTATTTTGCTGATTAAATGAAGGTATAATTTTTAATATTTCTCGTATTAAATCTGGATAATAATCATTACTGATGTTTTTGACCGTAGAATCTCTGTTGGCTTGTGTTTGGATCATTTCGTAAAAATTATTTTCATCTAACGTCTGATTAAAACTTTTAAGATCCAACTTTCCGGTAATCCTTAATAAGTCTTTAATAAATTTCAAGTCAAGAGCAATTACTCCGTCAACAGACTCCCCTATTTCTTTATCTAAAAACCATTCTGCCCTTTGTGCTGAAGAGGGAAAATTAGGATCCCAATTTGAATCTCTCAAATACCAATTTTCTTGTCCTAAATAATTCTGTATTTCCGCTGGAGGCTCTACCCAACCTTTTAGTTGCCCATCTACTGAATATACATCCATTATATTGGTATCTACCACACGACCTTTATTAAACTTTAATAGGGTAATTGCTTCAATAAAACCTCCTGTTGGTCTTAACTGAAAATTATTTTGAAAAAGTATAAGATACGTTTTCGGAGCATCTTGGCCTAAAATATTCGGTAAGTAATCAACTAAAAGTTTTATTTTAGCAACCACATCTCTTTTCCCGGTTAAATTAATGTTTGCTGCTTGGTTTTTTAAGTACACAGAACCCAAACCGTTAAGTTCTTTATATTCTCCTTCTAAAAAAGATATTTCTCGATATAAAGAATCCAAGTCAAGAGAAAGATCTTTGGCGAAATTTACAACATCATAAGGAGAATTTCCCAGAATATTAGTCATTAACAAACCTGATTTTTCATACACATCAGCTAGCTTAATAAGTACCTGTAAATTGTTATCTATAAATAACGCGTCTGTTTTCCCGGAGTAAAAGAATTTATTGAGAATGGGAATGAATGAATACTGTGAAAATATATAAGATGAAGCTTTTGAGGATGAAGATGAAACCACGAAAATATTTTTGGATAGATTTAAATTACCTTTCAATAAGACTTTTTGTCCTAAATAAACACCAAATATAGATATTAATAGTAAAATTACAGGTAAAACCAATATTAGAAAAATAGTTATGATAATTTTGGTTATGAAATTTCCCAAGATCTTTTTCTTTTTACCGTTTTTCCCGATATAAATTTTATTTGTCTTTTTTAATTTATTTTCTGGTTCTTTTTCGGAAATTGGTTTAGGTATTTTCCTTGGTTCTCTATTGGGTATCTTTATCGTTTCTGGATACGGTTGATGCGTATTTTGTTCAACAACTGTTGCTATTTGGGGTTCGTTCTTCTCACTTTCTTCTACTAAAAAATCTGGTTTGGATTTAGAGTACCAATCAATTGTTAATTTAATTGCATCTTTTAACGATGTATCACCTGTTATTGTTTCTCTTTTATTGCATTTTATTTCTGTCCATTCCTCTTTGGTTTTAAATATTAAACTACTATCAATTTCCATTAACTCTTCTATTCCACTTAAAGAAACCTCTTTACCCAATAAAAGAACTTCTTCTCCGGGAAAACTGAATGAAAACAGATTTTTTACTATATTTCTCGCTGCATCTGCAATATAGATAGGTTTTAATATTTCATTAGTTGTTGGTTTTGCTATCTTATCTGACAATATCTTCCCTCTTAAGTATCTGGAAATAAGAAATCTCTTGGTCAAAAGCATTCTTGGACCCACTGGAGGGTCTATATAAACAATCTCAACGTTGGTGGGTATCTTACTAAAGAAATTTCCTACCAACTCTTCCATTTTATTAAAACCTTCTCTTAAATGACTATTTGGAAAAACAAAAAGGCTCTTTACTCCTTTTTTATTAATGATTTCTACTGCCCTTGATAATTTTTCCTTTTCTTTGATAAATATTAAATCTTGATTCTTGCTGTCTATTTTTGCAAACAAAGCACTTTCATACAGTAAATAGCTAATATTTTCTTCCTCATCTAATTGGTTGTAACTTTTAATTGAATAATTAATGTTTTCTTTGAGGTGCGAGGAAAGAGATTTCCAATCTTGAATATTTTCTGTAAAAACATTTACACGGCAATAATTTGCCAGAAGACTTTCCAAAATACTGATAGCTAAACCCTCTGGTTCTGAAAATAAAAATACTGTTGGTTTGTCAAACTCTTCAAGCTTAAAGGGTTCATTCATAGATTTATGCTAAGTTAATTACCGTAACTTTTCAATTTCCTTTATTAAAGAGGTGTAAGTCGGCCACTTGAAAAGAAAGTTTTTTTATGTGTAAGCGGTTAGAGATTTTTTTCAAAAATACTAGGACGTGAAATTTTCTTGATGTTTTCATCTAGTATTTTATTTACCAAAAAATCCGTTCGATGGTTTTTGTTTCTTGGAATAAAATTATAAAATATATTTATTTTTAAATTATCTTCCATTTTTTTTATAGAAATAATTAAAGGTTTTAAATTTTTACTTTTTATTTTATATAAACCGCTTAATTGTTTAACAACCAGTTGTGAATCAAGAAAAAATATTATTTTAGAATATCTTTTCTTATCAGAATAATTCGCTAACCATTTATAAGCCATTAATACTGCATTGTATTCAGCAACATTGTTGGTAGCCTTACCTAAAAATCTTGATTCATTATATATTTCCTTACCTTTTATTAAGACGGCAAAAGCAGATGCAGCAGGACCAGGATTTCCCCTGGCTCCCCCATCGCAATAAATATTAAGTTCTTCCATGTTTGTTCAAGTAAATTTTATATCTTCTCGTAATATCATAGCAAAAATCAAGACTTCTAAAAGAAGATTCTGTTGAATGGTTATCCAATAATGATCAAAAAAACCTGTCAGTAAAACAAATAACAGTAAATAGATAAAATTTCTTTTATTAAAAGATAAAGTCTTATTAAGAATTCTTATTGAAAGAATAAAAAAGATTACCAGACCCATCAAACCTGTTTCAGCAAAAATTAAAAGATAGATATTGTGTACCGGTTGTAATAACCAGGAATTGTCTTTTGAATATTTCGGAATATTTTTTATGAAATTACCCAAACCAACACCAAAAATAGGATGTTCCTTAATCATTTCTCCAGACGTTTTTATTAGAGAAATTCTTTGGTAGATATTTTCCACATTATTAATTTTAGATGTAATAAAATTAGTCTTTATACCCAATAAAAGAATACTTGTAATAATTAATAATATTGTTGTTAGTTTACCAACCATAATTTCTTTCTTTTTGTTATTAATTAAGAACCAAAATATTCCTGTTACACAAAGGGTGAAAATAACAGTCCTTGAAAAAGAAATTACTATTCCCAGAAAAGCAAATACAATCACTAAATAATAAAGTCTTCTATTTAAACTTTTACCGAATAACAAAAACAGGAGTATGGATATACCTAAAAACCCAGCTAATGAATTGGGGTGTGGGAAGGTCGAATAAGCTCGCATAAATTGTCTACCAAATATATCAACTAGTGCAATTCCCGGTGTATAGATAGAAAATGCTCGCTCTCCTAAAATATAAAAGGCTCCCCCAATTGTTCCTTTATGAATAAATTGTAACATGCCAATTATTACAAAAAATATAATAGAAAATGCTAAAGGTTTAAATATCCATTTCTTGATTTCAATCTTCCGATATTGGACTACAAAAACGCACAACATGGCAAGCTCTAACAATTTTAACCATTTATAAATAGCTAAATAATAATTTGTAGTAAAAATAATATTTAAGAATATTAGAATTAATAAAGGTACCAGATATAAACCGAGGTTTTTAAACTTTACTTGATATCTGTTTAGCGAAATATCTATAAGCCACAGAAAAAAGATTGTTAAAATCAAAATATCACTTAAATATAGCGTGGGTGCAAGGTAATCTATACGTATACCATAAACAAACGCCCATTTAGGCCAAAAATGTAAGGCAAGTTGACTGGGAATTAAAAATATGAAGATTTGAAAGGTTTTTTCAAGAAGAAAACTAACAGTTGGTATTAATTTCTTTTTTCCGATAAATCCCACATTTGTTATTTTCTAGAAGGTTTTACAACTAAATATCGCTCTTCACCTTCCCCTATTGATTCTGTTTCTATTCCTTTAATATCACTTAAAACTACATGGATTATTCTTCTTTGAGAAGGATTTAAGTTATATAGAGATTGGGGGTTGCCAGTTTCTTTTACTCTATCTGCAGTTTGAATTGCTAGATTTTTAAGATATTCTTCCTGCTTTTCTCTCCAATCTCCCACATCTACTGTTACTCTTCTCCACTCCCCAACTTTTTGCTTTAACATCATTCCTAGTGCAGCTTGAAAAGATATAAGTGTTTCACCATGATTTCCTATAAGAAGGCCTCTTTCACTCTCAGTAATGATGTTTACTTCTATTGCCTCGTTTTCCTTATCTTCACTAACCTCAACCTCTGCTTTAGAACCCATTAACTTTAAAAGTTTTTGGGCATGCTCTTTAACCAGCTCTACATCTTTTATTTCTTTCTTGTCTTTCGTTTTTGCCATATTTTATGTTTTCGATTTTAGCAAACCAAAACGTTTTATCCAAGGCTCTAATGCTCCCCAACCGTTGCTTTGGTATTGTTGTAAAAACTGCCATAAAGAAAAGAGGAGCCAGTAAAGAGCAAGTCCCGCAGGAAAGCTCATTCCAAAAATTATAGTAAATAAGGGAAAAGTATAAACCATCGATTTTTGCATTGCTGTTTGGATATCATCAGTAGCCCCTTTGGTCTTCTTGGCAATTTTTTGTTCCGCCTTAACAACCGGCATCATTAACTTAGACGAAAATAGTTGAATTAAAGCAGCAAGTATAAGTATTGGTCCGGGTAATTTGAAAGGAATAGAAGGAATATGAAAAACATCCGGTTTGGTTACGTCTAAATATATAAATTTTGTATTAACTATTTGATTCTGAGAAAACTTCAAGGGTTCATACAGAAGCTTGTTAAAATTTTCTGCGATATTCCCTCCTGGAGTTAAGGTTCTGGTGAATACGTTAAAAAATGCTATTAAAACGACTATTTGTAAAAGATAAGGTAGACATCCGGCTGAAGGGCTTACTTTATTTTGTTTATAAAAATCTGCTTGGGCTTGTGCAAACTTCATCTTATCCCCTTTATATTTTCTTTTTAACTTTTCCAATTGGGGTGCCAACTCCTTCATTTTTTGCATAGACTTCATATAGGGTTTGGTTAAGGGATTAAGCGCAAATCTTAAAAAGATACTAAATCCGATGATGGCAACTCCTAAATTTCCACCAAGTAATTTATAAAAAAGTATGAGGCCGTTAGCTAGAGGTTGAATAAGTATTGTTTCAAACATAAATTAGGGTATAGGATCCCAACCAAAACTTTTTGAAAAAGGATGACATTTAATTAACCTTAAAAGAGTAAATCTGGTTCCCCTAATAATACCGTGTTTTTGAATTGCCATATTGGCATACTCGCTGCAGGTTGGTTCAAACCTGCAACCGCCTCCGAATGTTAATTTTAATAAATTAGAAATCGTCGACTTATAAATAAATGTAATAAAACTAATTATTTTTTTCATTTTTCAATTCCATTTTTTCCAAAAGTATTGTCATATCTAACCTTAAATCTTCTTTTGTCTTAAGTATTACCTTCCTTTTTACTAAAAATATCAAGCTGTATCCTTTTTTGAGAAGCGCAATATTTGGAAGTAAAATTTCTTTAAGAATTCTTTTTATTCTATTTCTTGCAACTGCGCTTTTACTTATTTTGTTAGAGATTATTATTCCAATCCTAATGGGTTGATCGTCTTCTCTTTTGTATAGAACTGCTGAAAAACTTTCGGCTTGAAAGGTTTTACCTTCTTTTTTAATTCTATCGAAATTATCCTTTGCAGATAACCTGTTCTCCTTAGACAACATAAATTCTTTTTTAAGGTATCAGTCTTTTTCTTCCCTTTATTCTTCTTTTGGCTAAGACCTTTCCTTTCGATCTTTTTCTAAAACCAATTTTTCTGACTCTTTTAATCTTACTTGGTTGATAAGTTCTTTTCGGCATAGGAAATTATAACATGTAAAACTGGAATCAAAAAGAGTTTCGGTTTTTTTGGGGGTTGACTAATTGTGGATAACTTTTATAACTATTGGGTAACGTTAAAACAATTAGCAAGAATAAACTTCGACCCATAAAACTTACTTGCCCTCTTAAGCTATTTGCTATACGCAATTTTTAATAATATGGAAGGTATAGATAAAAAACAAGTTTGGTTAGATTTTCTGGAGAATATCAAAGTTTCTGTATCCCCAGCTATATTTACAACGTGGTTCTCTCAAACCCACCTAACCAAGCTGGATAAAATAGATGATAAAAATATTGTCGAAGTAGGATGCCCTTCACCTTTTGTAAAAACAACTATTGAAAGTAGATATTACGGACTTATTCAGGATTCGCTTTCAAGCATTTTAGGTAATAAATGCGATTTAATATTCGTGGTTAAGGCAAATCCTAATCCTAAAATAAATAACGGTAGTCCTTCACCACTTTTTGAGCAGGGAAAAGAAGACACCAACCTAGATTCCCAAATCAAGAATTCCCGTTTAAGAAAAAATTTTACTTTTGCCAATTTTGCTGTATCTTCTTCTAATCAAATGGCTTGGGCTGCTGCCGATGCCGTTTCACAAAATCCCGGAACTGCTTACAACCCTCTTTTTATCTGGGGAGGTGTTGGGGTAGGGAAAACCCATTTAATGAATTCCGTGGGGTATGAAATTCTTAAAAAAGGAAGTGATAAAAAAGTGCATCTTTGTACAGGTGAGGATTTTACTAATGATATTGTTGAGGGTATTAGAAAAAAGACAACGCAAAACTTCAGAAACAAATATAGAAAATTAGATGCACTTCTAATTGATGATATTCAATTTATTGCCGGAAAAGATGCTGTTCAGGAAGAATTTTTCCACACTTTTAATGCAATTGTGGCAGCAGGAGGACAAATTATCCTTACTTCCGACAAATCTCCTTCTGATATCTCAAAATTAGAAGAAAGATTAAGAAGTAGGTTTGAAGCAGGATTAATTGTAGATATCGCCCCTCCAGATTTTGAGCTGAGATGCGCCATTATTCAAATTAAATCTAAGGAAAAAGAAATTGATCTTCCTATGGATCTGGTACAACTTGCTGCTGGAAACTTGGATTCTGCAAGAAAAATTGAGGGTTTTTTAGTTAGACTATTTTCGGAAACAAAGTTAAAAAAAATTGTCATATCAGAAGATTTAATAAAATCAATATTGGGTAAAAACGAGGCTGAGAAATTGGATAATAAGCGGACGCCGGATGAAATACTAAATGCTGTCTGTAAACATTTTTCGATAGGGAAAAGGTCTATTTTAGGTCAGTCAAGAATAAGATCTTTCGCACTTCCCAGACAAATTCATATGTATATTTTAAGAACATCTCTCGGTATGCCTTATGAAGAAATAGGAAGAGTAGTGGGGGATAGAGACCATACTACGGTTATGCACGCGGTTGATAAAATTACCACTCTGGTCTCAAACAATGTGCAAATACGTGAGGATATAGAGGGGATAAAAAGTAAGGTTTGAGGATAATTAATAATTAATATCCACTTATCCACAATTATTTGGGAATTGTCCACAATTCTATCCACATCTTGTTTATATTTAATATTAACAATTTAATTCGAGCGTAATCGAGAGTAAATATCCACTTATCAACACTCACTACTACTAGTACTACTATTTAAATAAGTAAAAACGTAAAAGAGAAAAAACTCAATAAATTAATTTCTTAATTCCTCTTGCTCTTTTTGTTATTCACTTTTATACTCTGACTACCGTGAAGCTTCAAGTTTTACAAGAAGAACTGTCTAAAGCATTAAGTTTAGCTAATAGATTTGCATCTGCAAAAGCACAACTTCCAGTTCTTGGTAATATTTTATTTTCTGCTAAAAAAGGTAAATTACTTATTTCTTCCACAAATCTTGAGATTTCAATCAATATTGCTATCGGGGCAAAAGTAGAAACTGAAGGTGATATCACTATACCGGCTAAAGTAATAACGGATATTATTACTAATTTAAATCCTGAACAAATCAATCTGGTTTCTAAGGAAGAGAATCTAAATATCACAAATAGTGAATTTGAATCAACTGTTTCGGGTATGAATGCATTGGATTTTCCTGCTATTCCCAAAAGAATGGAAAGGGTAGATTTATCCATCCCCAAAGATGAATTAGCCAAAGCGTTATCTTTAGTTTTGTTTGCAGTCTCATCCGATGAAACAAGACCGATTTTGACAGGGGTTTTATTTATTTGTAAAAAAGGAGAACTAACTTTGGTTGCAACCGACGGATATCGATTATCCCACGTTGTACTTAAAAATAGCTCTATAACTAAAACTTTTAAATTTATATTACCTAAAGCCGTGTTGGGAGAATTGACAAGACTTCCTTCTGATGGTGATGTTGAATTTTTCTTTGACGAAACTAATAATCAGGCTGTATTTAAATCGGAAAATATTATTTTATCTTCAAGGGTATTAGAAGGGGAATTTCCGGAATATCAAAAGATTATTCCCAAAGAATTCATCTTGAAAATAGCAGCGGATAAAGAAGATCTGATACAGGCGGTAAAACTGGCGTCTGTATTTGCCAGAGATTCTGCGAATATAGTTAAAATGAATATAAAAAGTGGAAAACTGGAATTTAATACAGAAAGCCAATTATCAGGAAAACAGAAAACAAGAATAGAAGCAAAAATAGATGGAGAGGATTTAGAAATTGCATTTAACTACCGCTTTTTGGAGGAAATTTTGCAGGTTATAGAAGGTGAAGATGTATCGATGGAATTTTCAGGTTCAAGTTCGCCAGCAGTATTTACCTACCCTAAGGATACGAATTTTCTTCATATCATAATGCCAGTTAAACTTCAGGACTAACTTAAAAAGACAATAAAATTTTGTTGAGAAAACCCCTTTTATCAAGTAGATATAATGTATTGTTTGATATTCCAATTACTTCTTGAACAGATATATTGGTGGAAGGATTAGTGAAGTTGATAGGATACTTGGTAAAGTTTGTAGAATTTAAGCCATAAAACTGTATTTTGTTTTGTAGTGTCTTAATAATTAGTAAATTTTCATCACTTATCCAGGCAATGTGTTCAGAAAATTCCGAGGATACTGATTTCTGAGCAAGACTCTCTAAATTAATAAGAGTAAGAGAATTAGATTTTTGGACAGCTAGAAAGCTATTACCCGGAGAAAGAGCGTAATTATTACCCACAATAGATAATACTGTTTTATTTTGAGTAATATTAAATAAAGTTATTTTACTTTCATCAAGAGCATCAACCTTATCAAATAAAAGTAAGAGATTGTCGGTGACAACCCCTATTTTAGATGCTTTAATTCTGGTAATTTGTCTGGGTTGTAAATTTGTGGTATCTGTTACAAAAAGAGTAGACGACCTTGTTTTATAATCGAATTTTCCAATAAGATACATACTTTTGTTATCCGTACTCAGATGCGCATACATAATAGGAGTAATGCTTGAGATATCGATTTTTTGTGTTAGTTTATTTGACTGGGTATCGAAAACAAGTATTTCGTTAATATTCTTGCGATCTACAAAAGTGATTAAAGGTTCAGAATATGAATAGAATGAAAGATTGCCTTCGTAAAGTGTGTTTACCTTATCGTTAACTATAGAAACCAGTCGGGAGTTATTAACATCATAGGCAATTAAAACACCGTTGGTGTACAAGTTGACATCAGATATAAATGTTTGGGATATTGTCTCAGTTTTTTTAATTTCAATTTGGGTAATATCTCCCTTTATATTTTCTAGAGTTATATCAATATTAGTATTACTTTTAAGGTCAACCTCCTTATTAACGTTTATGTAGTTTGGTTTTGAAATTACAATTTCATGAGTACCTTTAGGTAGTTTTTTAGAGAAGTTGTTTATAGAAGAATACTTGTTGTCGACAAGAATTTCAGCTCCAGAAGGTTGAACATTAATATTTAATAAATATTGTTTCTGAATTAAATTTCTAATAATAAAAAGAATTAATAAGAAGAGAATAACCAAAATACCAGCAGACAAAACCCTATTGGTCTTTATTTTTAGATATAACGTTTTTATCAAATACATAATTGGCTTGGGTCAGTACAATTTCCTAAATTAAATTTGTCTTCAAAATCCGCCTGTGGACAGATATCACCTGCACCATCGAAATCAAAACCTCCCGTGCTTATGCCAAAGTGTACATGTTCACCGTGTGCGTTTCCAGTTGTGTTAGTTGTCGCTATTACCTGACCACTGCTTACTTGTTGACCCAGGGTTACAAATATTTGACAGTTGTGTGAGTATAAATATCTTCTTCCGTCATTTCCATTTAAAATAATATAGTTTCCCCCGGCAGCAGAGAAATCATCTTTCCAAATGTTGACGTAAGATATTGTTCCACTGGTATAGGCAACCAAAGGTTGATGTTCTGACTGGGGGAAGATATCAACATTATTCTTGTGATTCCAGTGATAACAAGCATAATTTGTATTCACACCAGGAGCTACGGGGAAAGCGTATTGATTATCGCTGGAAAAAATGACGCCGGTTACATCGGGCGGTGTACCTCCTGTGACATTGTCTATACAATCGCCTTCTTCTCCGGCGAATTCAGATCGGGGAACAACATATCCGCTTGTATTAATGATGTAGATGGTAATTATTAAAAACAATATTACGCAAAAACCTATTATTAGAGGTTTGATAATAACATCTAGAGTAAGCTCGGTTAATGATCTAAAAAGGTTGGAGCGGCGAAACAATTTAGTTCTTCTGAAAAAACGATACAGACTACGAGCAGCAAGAAGACTGATGGGGATAGCCAAAACAGGGGAGTTTTCTTTTACCCAAGTTTTAATTTTATTCCAGTTTTTCCTAATGAATTCAACAATTGCTGAAAGAACCAGGACTATTAACGATACCAGCCAGGTAGGTATTGCCGCGAGAACCGCAAACACTCCTCCTGCAGCTTTACCACCTGCTGTAAGAGCTGCAGTTGTACCTGCAGCTACTGGTTTTGAGGATATTACTTTATACAACAAAGAACCGATTTTATCGATAATGGGTCCTTTTATTGGTTTCTTGCCAATCCATACGACAAATTTTGAAGCCCCTTCGGAAAATACATTTCCTAAGGTAAACTTTCCTAAACCTGCTTGGATACCACCGAGATTAATAGATGCCGCCTCGATCATTCCCACTTCGCTTGTGTAGACAACCTTTGCCACCCAGAAACTTTTGGGAAACGCAGAACTAAATAATGGTCTCATTAATCCGACACCCTTCCAGGCTATTCCAGGTAATGAACCAGGAGTAACCCCCGCAACTGCCGGCAGATATAAATTTGAAGCACCCGATGTCAGAAGAGGAATGTTTATTGCTGTCCAGCGCGTTATTAAACTCGTTTGGGATAATCCGACAACTGCTCCAGCTGCTGCGGTATAGGGGAGAATGCCTCCCGTTATAGATTTAAGTTTAGTAATTGGTTTATACCAAGAGTATTCTTTAACAATTGCGGAGTAACCACGCCTGCTTAACGAATTTATATATTCCAGATCTCCTCTTTGGATTGCTTTGTAAACCTGATTTCTAATATTGGCGGTTGTTTTCCAATAATCGATCATGGATTGTACGTCTGCTTGGTAGTTGGTTTGATCAGTGGGTTCTTCTGATATCTCGTGGTCTCTTGTTTTTTGGGTATTGTAGAAGTAAGTGGAGAGATTAGGTCCGATAACCGGTGAAAGTAAGTTTTCGGATGTTACATCGTCCAATTCTTCTTCAAGAGCTATTCCTTGTGCGGCTTCTGAAATCTGTTTTCTGACTTCTTCATCAGGGATAATTTTTACCAAATTAGGATCATTGGGATTAGCCAGGGAAGATAAAATTTCCAAGATATTAACTTGAGCCTGACCTACTGAATTATTATCTATTTTTAAAAGTTTGTCGGTAAAATCGATTGCTACAATTCTGGCAACATAATCAAGTTGTTCCGGAGAAAGGTTGTTTTTAACTTCTTTTGGGGCATACTTTAGTATTTCTTGCACTCTTCTTTCGACAAACGAGTTGGGATCACTTCGAGCTTCATTAAGATAGTTTTCCAGTCTCACACGATCCTCTTCAGAGACTGTATTTGATTCTGGGGGTTCTGGGGAGTTTAAGTAAACAATCTTGGGAATTACTGCAGGAGGTGGTGTTTTAACAACCTCTTTGATAACAGGCTTTTCGGTTGCAACCGGTTGAACCTCCTTATTGAGCAATTCTTTAGGTTTAGGAATCTTTTTGTTTTTACCCTTAAAATCAAGAATATTTTCCGTAACGTTATATAACACATCTTCTTTCTCATCGGTTGCTAAATTCTTAACACGTTCCATTTCTTTAGCAGCATCAAGAATTTCCTGCGCAGGCATATCACTTTCAACACCCTTATCGATAAGTTCAATCCAATAATCCAACACCATTAAGCTATCGGAGATTTCATTGGTGTCTGTTATGAGAAAAACGTATTTTAAGAAAAGCTGTTTGCTATACCCGTCGTAAGAATTGCTGAAGGGTTTAGTGATAGCCACATCAGGGGGATAAAAATAGGCAGGGTAAAAAATCCTAATCCCTTCACGAATCCACTCTATCCTTTTTCTTGAAAATACTATTGAATCATTCATTCTTATTTACTGTTTGAACAGAAGGATTAATATTTGTATCTGATTTATTCGCTTGATGGTAATATCCCAATTTTTCCTGAGGTTTGGTGGTTATTATCTTATGTTCTTCTTGTGAAGCCACAACTCTAATCGGGGCATGATGGGGACCAGCGAAAAATATACCCTCTCCAATATTTGCAGCCAAAAGAAGCTGTTTTTCTCCCTGGGAAAGATAGAAAACTTCTGCTATTCTATCGATTGCTGCAGGGGATTGTTTTAATAGAAGTCTTAGAGAGCTATTAGTTACTATTGCTTTACCGATATCCTGATTTAGAAAATCTTCAACGTCTTGGGTAATGGTGGTTAAACCCAGGAAGTATTTTCTGGCCCTTTTTACAACACTCCACAGAAATTGGGCTGAGTCGGGATATCTCATCATATGCCAGGCTTCATCAACAATCAAAAGTCTTCTTTTTAAATCTCTTTGCACCCTAGTCCAAATAAAATCTAATACCATGAACATCGCGATGGGTCTTAAAGCTTCCTGCATGTCTTTTACGCTAAAAACTGTAAAAGGATTATTGATATTAATGTTTGTTTGTCTATCAAAGATTCCCACAAAGCTTCCTCTAACAAATTTTTCAATCCTTGCCGCCAAATCCATGGCATCAGGGGTCTCCATTCCTACCAGGGTTTTATATAAATCTTCCATCAAAGGAGCCTCCCTTTTTTGAGTTGTAGGATCTTGGGTAATACCCTTACCGCGATAGGTGGCAATTAAGGCTCTATCCAGAAGAGCTTCCTGTATAGGATTTAACTGTCCCATAATGACTTTGAAAAAGGAATGCAAAGTAAGAATTTTTAATCCTAACTGATTTTCTCCTTCGGTATAAATTTGGGAAAGATCAAAAGGGTTAATTTTAGAAGAAGATCCGAAGGAAAAAGATATAAATTCTCCTCCCACGGCCTCAGCTATTGTTTTATATTCAGATTCCGGGTCAATTACTATAACTTCAGTTCCGAGCATTAGGCTGCGTATAGATTCGAGTTTAACAAAATAAGATTTTCCTGCTCCTGAGGTAGCGAAAATCGTCATATTGGCGTTTTCAAGAGAGAATCTGTCGAAAATAATAAACGATTCGTTTTGTGAATTAATTCCGTATAAAACTCCTTTGTCACTGGAAAGTTCAGCAGAAGTCAGGGGAAAAGTAGTCGAAAGAGAAGTTGTATCCATGTTTCTGGTTATCGCAAGCTTGTCCAATCCGAAAGGAACTGTTGATAGAAAGCCGTTTTCGCAATCAAGAGCGGCGTGTTTGGCAACAATCAAAAGTGAACCCAGGGTAGATTCCACCTGTCTGGTTATGTGATTTAATTCCTCAAGACTTGCGGCAGGTATGGTTATATAAAAAGAGAATTGGTAAAACCTTTCAGAACCTTTGACAAGTTGTTCTTGTAAAGACCTTGCATCCTCGAGTTTTGCTTGGGTTGAGGGGTTTACTATTTTTCCTCTTTCTAAATCAGTGGCAATTTCTGCTTCCATCTCAGCAATTTTTCTTCGTAAATCATCCAAGACAGTTTTCCCCTCTACAGGGTAAATATAAAAGGAAGTATCAAGTGAACCGTCAAAGTTGATTATTGGTTCAAGCCATCCGGGAGCAACAAATCTGGGATATCCCGCAATGAATAGTGTGCGGAAATAGGTGTTGTTTATTTTTATATAGTCAAAATCAATCTCTATTGACTCGGGTGCTAATAAATCGAGAAGATTTAGTTTTCTTTGGTAAAGTTCAATTGCAGGGTCGATTATCTTAGGCTTTTTGGGTAATCCGTTGAGATTATTTGAGGCTTGGGGTTGTTTTGCTTTTTCGTCTACCTCTTCAGGTTTTGGTGATTCGTATAAATGACCCATATTACCACTGGGTGTTTGTGTTATTTGTTGGGGTTGAGTGGTTTTTTTAGTTTTAAATAGATTCATATATTTAATTTTTTAACTTTTTAGCAAATCCTGCTCGGACATTTTCAACGTAGGAGGTTCGGAATTATAGATACTAAAGAAAAGGTCTATTAGTTGGATGGTTGCTAATTGTTTTAACTTAAGCCCAAGTCTTCCCGCCTGTCTTATCAGATGATCTCTTTTGGGATAAAGTGCTATTTTAGCCTTCTTAATTACATATGATTTTGGGAAAGGTAAAGGACCCGCCTTTCTGGTTATAGAGGCAGCCGATTTGGCAACTCCAAGTTCCAAAGCACTAAAAGGAATAATTATGTAGAAACTTTTACCCAGAACATTTTTCTTTTTAATAGTATCCAGGATAAATTGTCTGTAACCCTGCATTAAATAAGAAAGCTTTGTGTTCTTGAGAGATTTTTGGGCGTTATCCAAATATTTAAGATAATCAGAGATATCCTTTCTTTGAGAACGAATAAATATCTGTATTTGGAAAGATAATGAATTAATAAGAGCGGCATATGCTGCAATAACAGCTTGCTGTTCTTTTTCAGACAAAAGACCAAAATTAAGAGAAGTAGTTTCCATTACGATTGCGGCACCCCCATCTTTATAGAGAATAATATCTTCAGTAATATCCGCTATAGGGAGATGATTTTGGGAGGTGGAGATAATGGGTTTGTCAGGAATACTTAACAAGGGAATCTTGAAATTTTTTAAACCTGGTGTATTCATGTTTTTTAGAATTGAACCGTGCTTGGTTGGTTGGGATTATTGGGTAATACGGATTGAACATTAACAATAGCCTTTGCCTTGATGGCTATAGGTGGGATTATTTCTCCGGTGGTTTCAAATGTAACAGAATCAAAAATTAAACCATCTTTTTCCGTAATTATTTCGTAGCTTCCATTTTGTAAAGCAGTAACTATCATGAAGTGTCCCACTTTATTGCTTCTTAATGCCCTTACAGGACGTCCAGCTGCATCTTTTATCTCAAGGATGGCACCCTCCACAATTTTCCCTTGGGGATCCATTACTTGACCGACAACAGTGTTGGGAATAGAAGGGGGATTGGGAGGTGCTGCGTCTAATGAAAATTGAGCCTGCTGACTACCTATTCCTGTCTCGCTTAAGATTGGATTTATCTTGGTAGTTATATCTGTTTCCTTAACAGGTTCTTCCTGAACGGGTTTTTCTTCGATGACAATTTTTGGCCTAAATCCTTTAGAAGCAATTGTGAAAGATTTGTTAACAGGAGTTTCGACCGGTTTTATTATTTTGGGTGTGACTTTAGAAACATCTTCTTTTTTTGGTTCTTCCACAACAGTTGGCCGAATGGGTGTTACAGAGGAAGCAAAGATGTCTTTTACTTTATTTAAAAAATTTTTTTCGTAACCCTCTAAATTTGCAAGAAAACCCATACCCTGCGTAGGTAACTCTCTAAGGTAGGATTCCAGCACAACTTCACCATGTGGAGCTATTATACTTTCGTCTTTAGGCATAACTGTTTCTTCTTGGAAGAAATTGAGAGTTTCTCCTTCTTTTTTCCAGAAATAAGCGGTTGGAGAATAGATAGATTTGAAGAAAGCTAAAATCCATTTTGAAAGAGGTCTTTCCTCAAAGGGTAGAAAAGCAAGTGCGGCTCCCAAAGCGGCAAAAAAGATCATTAATGGCCATTTGACAATAGGATAGATATTGGTGGAATAAATCAAAAGAGAAATTAAAGCACCACCTGCAACTTGAAAAAATTGCTTTAAGGTCATGTCTCCGACCAACCTAAACTGGTAAGATGAGATTTGTTGCGGTATGGGATGTTGTTCCATAGTAAATAGCTGTAGCTCCTACATAATTTAGCTTAACCCGTGAAGTATCTATTTCAACCCCAACCTATTTTCACAGATATTATTAGAAAATTTAATTACAAGATGTTAAAATATCAGGTATGAGTGAATCGGAAATGAATTCGCAGGTAGCGTCCTCTCCCGATATGGGTGGAGGGAGTGCGGGTGGAGAAGCTTCAGAAGAAGATAAATTTAAACCCTCATTTTTACTTAAAAATACCGACGAGGTCGATAAATTAACTCACACTGGTTTGCAAAATAGGATTCGCGCACTACATAAGGTAGCTATACAAGACCCTGAACATAAAATATTTAAAAGACAGGATTGGGTAAATGAATTGGGGGGTTTGAAAAAAAGGATGATCCAACCACAAGAAGGGGAGAAAGTTTATCCACCCGAAGAGGCAATGTTGTACTGTGCAAGAATTAATCAAGAGATCGAGGATTACGATAAGAAAACACATACAAATGAAGAAATTACACTTGTGCTTGATGCAAACGTAAGATCTGCAAAAGAAGTGATTGGAGATTTTAATGAAATTATCAATAATCCAGATTCTGCTAAAGAAGCTAAGATTAAACAGGATCTGGAAATATTGGGGAAGTACGCGAAAAACATAGGGGTGTTTGACGGAGTAAAAGATAAGATTGAGGAAATACAAAGAAAATTGCCATTTCTTGAAGCAGCGAAAAAAATTAAGGAATTAGACTTGAAACAGGAAAGAACGGAAGCAGAGGGTCTTAAAGGATGGGATCCAAGATTATCGGGAACGGTAGATATCTACAGAACGGCAGTATTTTATAACATGATGAAAGTTTGGTCTGATTTAAAGCAACCCATACCTTATGACACAGATAAGATATCTAAATTTGTAGACATATTAAATTATGAAGATCCACCCATTCGGGAATTGATGAATGTAGCCTCAGCACAACTTCAACTAACCACACAGGATCGTAGTTCTGCATCGAAAGATGTTGCTCAAGTAATTTCACTTTTAAAACAACAATTACAAACAGGACAAACCTCATTTACTCCTGAAAATTTTGCTAGAGCGTTGGGAGTTGCTAGCCCGGAACTACAGATGGAATTATATAGGAAAGCTTTTTATTTTAAATCCGCTGTAGATATATCGGTTGGTCAAGAGCCGAAATTTTTTCCCTCTATTACGGAATCCGAACAAAAACAATGGAGAGCCGAGGCTTGGTTAGCAACCGTATGTGCTCATAAAAAAAGAGCGTCAAGAGTTGATTATCTTTTCCCTGATGATGAACATTCTGAAATAATGGAATTGTCCAAGGATACGTTAGAATCTCTTTTTGGAGACGAGAATGGTAAAAATGGGGTTGTGGGAACATTGGAGGTAGCCTCACTTTATACGGTAATTTACCATCAAAACATTCCTTTATCAGAATTATTAACCACCCCAGTACAAACTGATAATATGACCCGTGATCAGCAAGGTGTTTACAGAGAACAGCTGGATGAATATAAAAAGTTAAAAGAAATTATTAATAACAGTCGAAGACCTGGAACAATCAATAGTGTTTGGGAAGTAAATGATGGACCGAAACATACAGCATTAAGAAAATTAATAAGTCATTGGTTAAAAGTTAATAGGGGTATGTCAGAAGCTCAAGCGTATGAAGCAGAGATAAACGGAGATAGCTGGAAATATATCTGTAATCTAGTTGAAGATAAAGACGTTGAAGGAAAACTTCCTCCAAAAACAGACATGAAGCATCTACCCACATGGATGGCAATTCATTTACAGAAAAGGTATGAAAAGAAGATTAGAGGAGATGACGAATGGGGGTATTTAGGAGGCTGGGCAGAATATGCCAAAAGGAAAACGGGTAATGAAAATTATCTAGGAGATTATGATAAAAAGCGTGGCGTATTACCTAATAGGGTATTACCCAACGCGATGGAGAAAATTACGGTTGGAAATTTTGGGAACCGTGGTATCCCAAGAAACCCGAATCTGACTGGAATCCGTGAGTTTGTTGATAGAAGTAGAAAAGATGTATATATGTATGATTTATTTTTAGAAAACGGAAGAAGATTGTTAGCTAACCCCAGGGTGGGAAGAAATAGTATTCTTTCAATACCATGGTTAGATGTAACAGAAACACCGTTTGCTGACTATTATTCTAACACGATAAATCCGGCAATTTTGGTTTTTAATGTTGCTGTTAAAGGACCCAGTACAGAGAAAGATATATCTTATCAAGCACTGGGCAATGCATGCAGAAAGTTGGGAATCGAAAGACACTGGAGAGATAGATTAAAGTTAATTAAATACGGAATTAAACAGAAAAGCACAAAACTTGAACCATATGATGGATCAATTAATTACAAAATATTTGAAGGTGAACTTAAACGTCTAGTTCCCAACTTTTATTATTAGACTTTATTTTTTAATTATACCCGCTGATCGTAAGGCCTGAATCCATGAAGGGGATGTATAAGGACCACCACCTGCTGCAGCAATACCTTTTTGTTCAACTTTTCCTGCATACCAACCCAAGCCGCCTCGTCCGTATGTTGCTGCAGTACCGATATCTTCACCTATTGCCGATCCATAGTCAAACGGTTTCTTTTCCATAAATGCTTTAATCATGTTAGCTGCTTTGGGAATCATGCAAAATATAGCAAAACTTACCATTAAATACAAGAATTTACCGCCATTTCCCAACCATCCAAGAAGAGGTGGATCCCAGGTGGTTTGTGCTGGCAATAGTTGCGGATTGGGATTAAATGGCAGCAGCCATTCAGCGAAATCTGACCATTCAATAACACCTGCAAACATTACTGGGAAATTGATCATTAGCGATTGGGAAAGAAACATAAAGGAAACAAAGAATAATAATCCGACCACGGGGTAGACGGCGAGGTTTGCTATCATACTACTTAGCCACGGACCCAATCCACCAGTACTGCCCGGTATCATTCCAATCAGTATTTGAAATGGAGCGGCGATAATAAGCAGAAGAATATTTACATAGGTTTTAAGTAAAACCCAAAGTATTTTAACTGAATTAAATAAAGCTATAAAAATAAGTACAATCCAAACTAACAGAGCCAGTATTCCTCCAAACCAGCTGGCACTAAAAATTGTAAAGATAGCGCCGATTAGAAAATCCAGTAAGTATTGCAGACAAAGAATAAAAGCGTTCCTGTGGGAAGTTAGATCAAGAAATAGTTCTCTAGTACTTAAATTAGAAAGCCCGGAGCTATTAATAATCAATGCAATAATTCCAATAACTACATACATCAAATCTATCAGAAGACCAGCTATGGCATATGATAAGGCTATAAAGATAATTCCCATAACAATTTTAGGTAAAGCCGATTGGAGAGTAACCACGGCTTGGGGAGATATCTTGACTCTAAACATGATCATAAAAGCCATGACAACAACAACTAACACCAAAAAGGAAAAAGCAATATTTCTGGTAACTTTCCAAAGGGTAAGAACTGTATTTGCCCCATACCTAAAACCAAAACCCTGAGCACTAGCCTCGGGCACCAGATGAATTTTTGAGGCTCCTCGTAAAACCATTCCTACGGCTGAAACAGGATTGTTATAAAAGAAATCATAAAGTGCTTCGTTTGAATTTTGATTTGCATATTTTTGACCCGTGGGATTTACTAATTCTGCATCACTTACTCCAAAGAATTGAAGGATGGTATTCCACCTGGTTCTTAAAGCTTCGAAAGCCCCCTGTATACATTGACCAACATCATTAGAAAAAATACAGATCCATATTTCAGGACCTCCCGTAATGCTGGTTAAAATATGTCCGGGAATTGAGTATAAAATCCACTGTACTTGAGCTGCGGTATAGCGTTCCCCAAAAATTTCACTGGAGTTGTCGTCGTCAAAGGTTGTCACATAAAATTGCTGGAAATCCTGGCTGTACCAAGTTCCTTGGGCTTTTGCATAGGGGACAAAAACAGAAATCAAAAGAGAGAAGGCAATAAAAAAAGAAATGACGAATTTTTTAAGCATAGAATTACTTAATCATATAACAGCGTATCCACAACTGGCAACAGTACATTATTCACAAAAACTCAATTTATAATTTTTCCCTGCATAGGAAGGGTTAATTCTGATATTAGTGGCAATATTCACATTTAATAAACAAGCCTCTTCTTGGGTAATACCCAATTTTTGTAAGAAAGCCTTTTCAGCTTCCTTTTTAACATCCTCAAAGGGATTGTCTAAAATTGAAATCAGGAAAGATTTGTCGACAGGAATATAAGCAATTTTAAATTTATCGGTTTTATCAAACAAAGCATACCCGTCACCTCCAATAATAATAGCCTCTTTATAAAAATTATTTACCTCGATACCGGAAACATTTATTTTGGGAGATTCCGGGATATTTAAAGGTTTTGGAGTTGTAGTAGAAACTGGGGATGGTGTTAGTATAACTTCACTTGTTTCATTTTTACCAATAATTAATCCGATAATCCAGATAGCTAAAACAACAATAACTACCCCGATTATTAAGACTCTTTTGTTGTTTGAGATAAAGTTTTTGATCATGGTTGTGCGTCTATTTGTTCTCTACATCCTCCTTGTGCGTTAGTTAAAAGATATACCGACCAAGGGTCCCAGCCTGCTTGCTGATAAAGTCCAACCGCCCATTGGATATTTTGATCAGCGTCCATTAATATCTCTGTACATTCTAAAATCTTTTCTGGGTCATGAATAGTGCAGGATATCGGATTTCTGGTATAACTGATTGCATCACCTGCACAATGGGCAAGCAAGTTAATTTGAAAAAGACCCAAACTATAATCCAGAGTTTCCCCAGTCATACAACTACAGTTCATTGAGGTGGGATCACCACCACTTTCTCCATTACAGATAATCGACGCTTGTCTAGCTTCTCTGCCGGTCGAAAAAAAACGTCCTAAGTTTTCTGGGCTACAATAACCCAATCCTAATTCACACCAAGGAGCACCAATTACTCCAGGCGGTGAATCTGGTTTTTCGCACATTTCAGTAAGTCCCGAAGGTCCGGGAGATCCAGAGAGAATATTATTTCCCATACCTTTGGGTCTTAGTGCTGTTTGAATTGCATCCAAAAAATATTCTTTGATTGCTCCGATATGGGGGAAATATAAATTACCCGAAGCTATGGTTGTATTGCCGCTTCGGTAGGAAATACTACCTGCTCCAGGAACGTCAACAATACTTTCAACAGGTGCACCCTCTTGTACTTTAGGGAAAATCCTTCTAAAAGGAGAGATCGATCCGGCAACTAGATTTGTCCAAACAACGTTAGCATTGGGGGTTTTAGTAATAGTGGGTAAATTAATAACAGCTGTTTTAGAGCAACTGATAATAAGATCGAAAATATAAAAATCGCAACTAAAAGAGGCAGTGTATCTGAGGTTATTTATTTGAATATCGCCTGGGAAAAGATTATCGCCTGCATTAGTTCTTACGGTTGCAAAACTGCAAGTTTCAGTACTGGGAGGTCTGGTGATAGTACTTTGATCAATTTCCTGACTGCCAATGAGCTCTTTTGGCGTATATGTTGATTGTAGAATTTCCGATAAATCTTTTGCTTCTTCCATATGGGAAAAGAACAAATCCGCAGGAGTTGTATCAGCAAACGAAATATTAGAAATATCTACATCTCTATCTGCTGGAGTTATTGAGAGGTTTTCTATTACAATTTGTCCTTTCCGATCTTCCGTAGAAGAGAGGGGTATATATGAATAAAGATTACCCCAGTAATTTGGTTTTAGGGGATTTTCTATGCACATTGAGTACTCGAAGATCTCCAAACAGGAGTAACCCTTCCACCTTTTATAGGCAATCCAATAGTCATCAAGATTATTGAAGTCCTCGGGTAGAGGCGGTATACGGTTAGCCAAATCAGAAACTCTAACGTGTTTATTGAGAGCACTTCCTGGATAGCATTTAGTAATTTGTCCAAATCCTACGTCAGTCCTTAATAAATTGTAATTAACACATCCGATTATCTCATTGTGCATGTTTTTATCTTCAGCTGTACCATCACGGTTTAAATCGTCCTCACTAGCTGTTACTCTTTCTATGGTCTTTGCCTTTTGTCTTACTTGGGATGCCCAGGGTAGAAGTTTATTTAAAGGACCGGAATAATCGACAATTTTTTGGATGTCTTCGACGTTATTATCGGGGTCTTGAGGAGGATATTCGGCTTTTCTTATAACCCCACTTAAATACCAGCTGACGTAATCGTTTACTTTTTTGGCATCATCAATTGAATCATCTTGAGCTTGGCTGTTGACGACATTTTGAGTATTTCCCATTATGGGAAATCCAACGTCGGAAATATTGATGGTAATATCTCCGTAATTCTTGTTTACTACAAAGTCACAGCGGTAATGTCCATCTTCAGGATCGCCTATTAGGTGGCAGTTGGGATTTAGTAGTGAAAACGTACCTCCAACTTCATCCATTAAACTAAGGTCATTTCCACAAAAACGGGCTGTATTTTCAACCTGTTGATTGCAGGGACTTGCCTGATATGGTCTAAGAGAATGAAATTCTGATTCAAACCAGTGACTTGGCGGCCAAGAACCGGGTACTACCTCATCGCATTCTACATCAATGTTGGGTACGGGATTAGTATCATATGCATTGAGAATTTTGATTTTTAAAAATAATGAAAAAGTAAAGAAAAAAAGGGTTAAAAAGAATAATACTAATGATTTAGCAACAATTTTTTTAATCTTATTCATAAATTAAGAGAATTAATTTTTAAAGTTGAGGATTATCACTAGGGTATTGTGATACGAAATACGGTTGTATCTACCCCTGTTATTGTTTGAATAATCCTAAGAATTAGGAATGATAGAACAATAACGACAAGCCCTATTATGGCTGATGTTAACGTTTTTCTCGCACCCTCAACTTTAGCT
Source organism: Patescibacteria group bacterium (assembly GCA_036846005.1). Classification (GTDB taxonomy): domain Bacteria; phylum Patescibacteriota; class Microgenomatia; order UBA8517; family UBA8517; genus DATEXQ01. Next base: position 43,121 of record DAIUCV010000003.1, read on the forward strand.
GGTTCACCTCCGGCTGTTATAAATTTGAAGCCTCCCATAATAAGAAGGATAAAAAGAACTATCCCTGCGATACTTAAAGCAACTGCTACGATATTGTTGAAGAGATATTCAACAGATTGAATAGTCAAAACACCATCTACGACCTCGCCTCCTTCAGGTGGTCTAACTTGTGCAAGATACATATGTAAACAAGTTTATCTCAAAAGTTAATAAGGAAGCAAGTAAGTTTTTTTAATATATTTTTATCTTTATATCTTACGTATTATATGATGGGGATTGTCAAATTGAAGATATCAACACTGAAGAAAGCACCAATTAAGGCTGCTATTGCCCAAGCAGCAAAAACAATAACAAGACCAATAAGGGCATGAGTGACTTGATTCCTAGCTGCTTCTGTTTGGGCTTTGTCACCCCCCGAAACTATCCATCTGATTCCTCCGACAACCAACATAAAGAAGAAGACCAAAGCAGCAATGATAATTGCGAATTTAATAAGTCCAGATACAATTCTTGGTATAGTCAACTCTGTAAGATCACTGGCCAATCCATCTTCTGGCTTGAGGTTTATAATAGTATCATCTGCGGCATACGTAAAAGGAATAAAAGATAAAAATCTTAAATATTTTGAGATCTTTTGCATGTTTCTAATGTATTATCAAATTATTATATGTGAAATGTCAAGAGTTAATTAATTTTTAGACTATTCTCAATACTCCAATATCAAGTTCCAATATGTTTATAGTAAAGAACGTTTCTATTAATTTAATCAAAGCAAAAACCACAAAAAGAACAATAAGTCCTATTATGGCATTCATTACTTTACCTCTAGCTGCTTCTACCGAGGCTTTATCTCCGCCTGAACTTATCCATTGAATAGCACCTATTATCATAATAAAAACAAATATTATAACTCCAACGACAAACCCAATGCCAACCAAAGCGGGTATTAACCTTTGGAAAAAGGCAAAGGGACCCTCATTCAGCAAATCCGTGAGGGGTTGACCAAATATGGGATTGGTTATTTCGTGGGGAGCACCAGCTAATAATTTATTCATAGTGTTTAGTTTATATTTATGGACCCCAAATATTGCCAACAAATCTACCCGGGCTTAGTATGAAATTCATATCAAGGCCTAGTAAGTATCCGATAAGAGTAACTACAAATATAGCTCCAATCATTACCACCAGACCTACAATGGCATTTGTTATTTTTTTTCTGGCAGCCTCAAGTGCGTTTTTATCGCCTCCCGAACCTATAATTCCTATTGCCCCCAGGATAAGAGAAATGAGAAACCAAAGTATACCGACGATAGTTAAGATACCAATGGTTGCTGTAATAAATTTTTCGAAAAGGGTTCCGGCATTAGATGCATCACCCAGACCTTCAAAGCCGAGTGGTCCAATTCCCTCAAAAGGATCACCTATATCTTCAGCTAATAATTGTATTTTTTCCATATCTTCTATTGACCAGGACCAAAGACCTTAAACTGTAGCAGTGCATTCCAATCATTAAATATTAATTTGCCAAATATACCGGCCAGGACAAAAGATCCTGCGGCAACGGCTAGACCCAAAAGAGTTTGCCAAATTTTGGCCGATGCAGCGGTTACTTTTTTGGGGTCGTCTCCAGCTGACATAAAGGCATAACCGGCAAGAACTAGATTGATAAGAGCATAAATTCCCGCAAGCACAATTGCGAATTTAATAATATTATTTATAAATAGAGGTAGTCCGGACAATCCACCTGAGTCATATTCTTTTACTCCCTCAGGGGGTGTGATTGTTCCGAATATTTGTGCTAATTGCATAATTTATAAGCCTGAATTAAGTATTGGTATTCCCGTTAATTTTTCAGTAATCTTTATTATCCAGTAAGCGCTAAAGACAATTACAAATCCAATAACTGCAGCAGTGATAACTTTCTTGCCTTTTTCTGCACCTTCGGGATTACTGTTTCCGGCTGACATTATTATCCCAAATCCGCCGGCAATAATCAAAATAAACATAATAAAACCCGCAAAAAAAACTGCATTTGAAAGAAGGCCGGAAACCAAACTTCCAATGGTCATATTTTGCGCAGCACTTCCCTGAAAAAAGCTTTGACCGATATCTATTGCTATTAAGTTTTCCATTTGTGTTTAAAAAATTCCTCCAAATCCTTCAATACCCAGAATTTTACCTACAATTTTAACCAGCCAGTAAGACAAGAAAACTATTATAAATCCGATTAGTGCGTTTGTAACTTTCCCTTTTGCTTCCTGCAAAGCCTTGGGTTCACCACCCGAAATTATCATATGATAGCCACCATAAATAAGATAAAGCAAAAGCAGAAGTCCAGCAGCAGTGAAGATATAGGGAATGATGGTATTTATTATATCCCCTAAACTTTGACCAGCAAATCTAAAGTTATTACTGTTTTCTAAATTACTAAAGTCAATTTGTGCCAGTTTCATTTTATAAACCTAAACCCGGAATTTTTAGAATATCAACTCCGATAATTCTTAATATAAATACCGAAAATATTAAAAGTACCACACCCATTATAGCGCTTGTCAAAAGCTCCTGCCCAGCTTTTAATCTATCCGGATTACCAGATGAGGTCATGATAATAAATCCGGCGTAAATCATTAAAAGAAACGCAATTCCTCCAGCTATACCTATACCCCAGGTGAGAATAAAACCAAAAAATTCATTCTGGCTACCCAAAGGAATACAACCGAATGCCGTATCGATTTTAAAGTCATCCCCTGCACAGAGTGGTTCCGCTTGGTCGGTCGAAGGTACAGTGGGAATTGGAGTAGCAGTAACAGTGCCGGTGGGAGTTGCTGAAGGTGTTGGTGTTACACAGACACAGCTATTGGAACCGCCATCGCATTGAAAAGTACAACGGGCATAACTGTCACCTGTGCAGTGATTGTTACCACTATCCACAATACAATCTTCCAAAAAATGTGAACAGGTACAACTTTGAGCAAAACTTGTTTTGGGGAACATAACAAAAAACAAAAAGATAAGAGAAAAGAACAATAGTATTTTCTTCATTAATTTTAGTTTAACATAACAGGAAACCAAGATTAAGATTCTAGTTGCTATAATAGAACAAC
>DAIUCV010000004.1:0-45850 GCA_036846005.1 Patescibacteria group bacterium
GCCCATAACTCAATGGCAGAGTGACTCCCTTTTAAGGAGTAAGTTGGAGGTTCGAGTCCTCCTGGGCTCACTCTTCATTGCGGGATCGTCTAATGGTAGGACAGCGGCCTTTGGAGCCGTCAATTTTGGTTCGAATCCAAGTCCCGCAGCAATTATGACAGAAGAAAGATGTAGAACATCAGTCGGAGAAGCAGGAGATATTATTGCAACAGCTCAAAGATTAATTGAAGCGGGTGTATTAACTGGCGACAATGAATTGATAAAAGCGGGGAAAGAAAGGTTGATTGAAGTCTGGCCTACCGAAATCGTTAACCTACATGTAAATTTATATATAGAAGATTTAAGGAACGACTTAGCTAATTCAGGCTAATGTTCTTAGACCAGCCTGCTCAGCATAGATGAAACTTAACGCCAAACAACTCAGAAAATCTACCCCAAAGGATAATGAATTAAAGGATTTAAATAGAAATCCTATCTATTTGGTTTTGGATAATGTTATCGATACGTATAATATCGGTTCACTTTTTAGATTAGCTGATGCAATTGCCGCTGAAAAAATTTTTCTTTGCGGTGAAATTGAGTATCCCCCATCTTCCCGAATCCATAAGGCTGCCGTGGGAACCGAAAATTGGACTCCTTGGGAAAAATGCGAATCAACTTTGGAGACAGTCAAAAAACTGAAAAATAAAGGTGTTCAAATTATTGCTGTAGAACAGTACCCAAATTCTATTTCCTATTCTTTGTTAAAATGCGAATTTCCCTGTGCAATAGTTGTGGGAAACGAAACAACTGGAATAAATAAAGATGTTTTAGAAGCGGCAGATATAATTGTTGAGTTACCTATGCTGGGAATAAATAAATCTTTTAATGTCTGGGGTTCTGCTGCAGTCGTTGCTTATAAAATTCTGGAGGGAATAAAGAATTAATACTACTTTAATGCTTCATCTATCGTAGTTTTTAGTGAATCTACACTTACTGCTCCGGGGAAAAGCCACACATCTCCTTTAGAATTAACTATAAAATTAGCCGGTGTTCCAGTTACACCTGCTGTTATTCCTCCCTGATACTGATTTTCCACAAATTCCTTGTATTTGCCGCTATCGATACAAGCCTGCAATTTAGTTCCGTTAAGACCCTGTTGAGTTGCGAATTTTGGTAAGTCGGTCAAAGCTAGTCCGTTATTGGACGGGGTTACTTCGTAAATTTTGTCTATGAACTTCCAAAATGCATCATTTCCTCCCTGGTCTTTTGCACATTCTGATGCTTCTGCTTCTGTTCTTGCTTTTGAATGCAAGGTATCAAGGGGGAAATGTCTGTAAACCCAAGCCACCTGTCCTTTATAGTCATTAAATATTTGTTGGGCTGTAGGGTGGAATTTTTTGCAAAATGGGCATTCGAAATCCGAATATTCTATTAAAAATACTTTTGCATCTTTACTTCCTCGAATATGATCGCTATCACTAACTTTGGGAATTTTAGCAGCCTGATCGCTCGAGAGTTTCCCGTTTGGTGCAGCTTTTGGTGATCCCTGAACAGCAGCTTTCTGGGTTGTATCAGTACTCCCCTTTTCAAGCGACGATATTTTTTGCCAAAGCATCCCAACCGCAAATGCTAATACTATGGATAAAACCAAAAGAACCGGAACTAACTTTTCTAGAAGGGATTTTGCTTTAGAAGAGCTCTTTGCTTTTTCAGCCATGTTTAATATTCTGCCTTTAAGGGATTCGTTTGTCAAGATGAAAAAAATTACCAAGAAGGGACATTTTTATTTAAATATTTCAAAGCATCCATTCCGGCCATACATCCGAATCCTGCGGCAGTTATTGCCTGGCGATATACATAATCATGCACATCTCCAGCCACAAAAACTCCCGTGATGCTTGTCGCAGTGGTGTAACTCTCCTCAATTGTGGGTATAGCGCTTGCCATTTTTTTGACATATCCTTTTTCATCCAAATCCAGGATTCCTGTAAAAATATTCGTCGCAGGTTTATGACCAATGGATACAAAAAGTCCTTCGGTAGGCATTTCCCAAATTAAATATCCTTCCTTTTCAACCAATATTTTTGCATCGTAAATATTATGTCCGTTATTCTTAATTCCGCCTATCTGTTTGGAATCAAGTTTGGTTTTTAATCTAACCGAGGAAATCTTCTCATCCCCTAAAATTTCAACAATTTCCGTATCCCATACAACCTGTATTTTGGGATTTGAGAAAACCTTTTTCTGCATAGCCTGGGAGGCTTTAAAGGTATCTCTTCTATGAATAATGGTTACTTTAGGCGAATACTTGGTTAATACTAATGATTCCTCCATCGCAGAATCTCCTCCTCCAACCACAATTACTTTTTTATCTTTAAAAAAAGGAGCATCGCAGGGAGCACAGGAAGAAACTCCTTTACCTCTTAATTTGTCTTCTCCGGGAACACCCAACCATTTGATATCGGCTCCTGTGGCAATAATGATACTTTTAGCAAGAAATTTTGAAGAATTTGCGATAATTTCAAAAGGTTTTTTACTAAAATCCACATTTTTAACATCTGCTTCAATAAATTCAACCCCAAATCTTTGAACTTGCTTTCTCATTCCTAACATTAGATCAGGACCCAATATACCTTGCGTAAAACCTGGAAAATTATCAACTGTAGTTGTAAGCATCAATTGTCCACCCCAAGAAGTTCCAGCCAAAACTAGTGTTGAAGCTGCACCCCGTGTTGTATAGATCGCTGCCGTCATAGCGGCAGGGCCAGAACCAATTATTGCTACATCCCATGGTTCTCCCTCTTTTGGTTTGGAAGTAAAACTTATTACCTCTTCCATAGTTGGTAAGTTATAAAAAACTTATTTAAATCGCCGGAGGCGGTGTTCCACCAGTATCTTCTCCAGGGTCTTTTGGTTCTTCACTACCAGGTGTTGTTGGTTCAATAGTCGGGATTACTGGTGTTGGTGTTGGCTGTTCTCCGGTTGGTGTCGGTTCGCCAGGAACTTCAGGTGCCTGCGGAGGAGTTGTCGGAACAACTGGTTCTCCTGCTGGTTGCTGAGGTTCTGCAGGTGTAGTCGGTGTTGGCTGTTGTCCTTGATCGTTTGTTGTGTTTGGATCCATAAATATATCACCTCCTATCCATTTTCAATACCTTTTTTAATTAAATTTTCAAATGCTTCTCTTCCTGAAAATCCAACTTGTCTACCCTCTTCCTTACCATCTTTGAAAAGTATGGTTGTGGGAATAGATAATACGGTAAAAGCCTGAGTTGTCTTGGTATTTTCATCAACATTGAGCTTCATAACCAGAATCTTATCTTTATAGATTTCACTTAATTCGTCCAAAACCGGTTCTGCCATTTTACACGGACCGCACCACGTAGCCCAAAAATCTACCAAAACTGGAGTCTTACTTTTAAGAACCTTCTCTTCAAAATCGCTATCTGTGGTGTTGATTGTCGCCATACGGCTTTCACTATAACTTTAATATAGCCTCAAAGTCAATAACCTCTTCCCCAATTTGTGGCAATATAAATATTTTACAACTATTTGAAAACAGAATAACTATATTTTCGTTTTTTTCAGAAGACATTGGCTTTTCCAACTGGCGGTGAGGGTGGGATTCGAACCCACGGTAAGGAAGAATCCCTACAAAGGTTTTCAAGACCTTCCGGATAAACCACTCTCGCACCTCACCTTATTTCAAGAATCATATTATATCAAAAAGGTTGTTGTTTTATTTAAGTTTTAGAAGTTTTATAGGAAAAAAATAAATATCAAGAGAATTATTGAGTTTAATGCCAAATAAATTGTGTATTTTTGTTTATCAAGAATAAAGGGGATTTGTCTAAACCAGCTATCCAAATTTTGAAATGTATTCAAATCGATTATTTCATCAATAATCAGGTGAAGAGAAAAAGCCATCACAATCCCCTTACCAAGTAAGCTCCCCGACGAAGATACGACCAAAAAAGTTAAAACTAAAAATATTATTTGAAAGTAGGCAGTATGGAAAATAGCTTTTGTTCTTTCATATCTTGTATCGTACAAAAGTTGAAGGGATTTGAAAATATTTCTCTCCCCTATTAAATAATTCACTCGCTGGGAGTTAAGATCTTGGGGAGACAGAAAATAAATATAAATAAGATGATCTAAATCAGGAAGAAAAGTGCCTAATAGACCCCCAATCCAAAAAGGCCAATATGTTAAATTAAACCATCCTTTAATTAAAGTTATGACAATAAAAAATGAAAACAAAAACAGGAAATGAATAGTAATTTCTTTCTTCATCGGGTTTAATCCATTTTGCTCTTTTTAAACCCCTTGTTCAAGATAGGCGCAGAAGAAACTTCTCGATATCCACATGCATTTCATCCTTAAATTCAACCCTTTCTGTTAGAAGTCTTTTCCTTTGTTCCCGCCAGCCGTCGAATGCAAAATTAGGCGCTAATCTGCCGTTTCTGTCAACCACTCTATGACAAGGGGTATTTAAATCTTTATTTGCATGAAGCGCCCACCCGACTACTCTGGGAGAAATTTTTCTATTTAATTGCAGGGCTATCTGACCATAGGTCATAACTTTACCTGGGGGAATTCTCCTTACTATTTCATAAATTTTCTCAAAAGGTTTTAGGTTTTTGGGTTTAGTCATTTAATTCATCGTATGAATACCTGTACAAACATTTCACCGTATATTCCATTATCGACAACCCCAATTCCCACCCTATTAAATTGAGGCTCTAAGATATTTGCCCTATGTCCTTCGGAATTCATCAAACCCGTTTCGGCAATTGAGACAGTAGGAGCTAGAGCCAAGTTTTCGCCAGCAATAAAATAGTCAATTCCTGCTTTAGTCAACCTGTCCCCTACATCGAGTCCTTCCGGAGAGATATGTCCAAAATAATTTCTTTCCCACATATCCTTGGCATAGGCTCTGGCAACGTCCACAAGCCCTGTATCCCAAGTAAGCTGACCCACACCTGCCTCGCTTCTGGCAGTATTTACCATCTTAAACATTTCATTTTCTGCATTTGTATTTATTTTCAGCTCCTCAACTTTGGTTCTTAAGATGATTCTCTCGGTGCTTCCGGGTTTAATAGTAAGGTAGGTTATCGAATCTTCCACCACACCACCGAATATTTCATTCAATCTAGCCTCTACTCCTTGAGTGTCTTTTACGATTTTCCCTCCGATTCTGGAGTCGGTAACATCTGCCTTAATTAGGGGAGATACCGGAAGAGCCACGATTAAAGTTAAAATGAATGCAATAACAATTAGTGCTTCGCCCAAAGCAGGAGCAACTGCCAAATATTTATTTAGTGGAGTTTTTAAAAGTTTCTTCGGTATTAAAGAAAGGATTATACCGAATATAAAACCCAAAATACCTTCAACAACAATTGCTGTTATTAAAAAACCCAATGCATTAGAGATCGAATGCGAAAGCGAAAAACTGTTTCCCAAGAAATTCCCCGCTATCTGATAAAACCTTAATGAGATAAGAAGCGATAATAAAAACGAGAGAAAATCAGCTAATATCACCCAGAATCCGTGCCTTATACCCTCGGATACGAAAAAGATTAAAACAATAATTATTAATAAATCGATGTAATTACCGTTTAAAGTTAAAAAGTTCATGATTTAAAATAAAAATTAAATACTATTTAATTTTATTCATCGGTCGATTAGCTAATTTTTGATTCTTAAGTTGATTCAGTTTCCACATAAATAGCTTCGGTTTGGATTTTACGTTATTTGCATCCTTAACAAAATTCCTGGCTGCCTCCAAATAACCTCTGGGTGTTTCTTTAGCAAGTTTTATGTACAAGGATATGCTTTTCAAATCCCCCAATTCATCTGCTAAATCATAACCGTATTTTTGAAACTCATAAGAAATATATTTATCTTCATCTGCTTTAAATTTTTTTAAAACATCTCCTATCCTTGAAAACCCTTTCGCTTTATTCATAGATTAAATCCTTTCCTTAATTAATACCTCTATCACCCTTTTAAGAGTTTCATCCACAACTTTTTTTTCTTCTTCATCAAAATTCTGTAATACGTATTTTTCACCGGGTATTCTAAATCCTTGTTGTCTATTATCTACCCCCATTCTTACTCTCCAAAAATCATTACCTCCTAATTTTTCCTCTATTGATAAAATACCTTTATGAATTTTCGGTCCTTTTCCTTTTTGCATTTTATATTCCCCTAAACGCATATCCAGGTCATCATGAATAACCCATAGATTAGATAAAATAATCTTATATTGATTAACTATCTTACTCACAGCAATTCCCGAAGAATTCATATAAGTTTGGGGTTTTGCAATAATCATATCACCGGTTATTAGAACCTCACTTTGTAATTTCTTCTGAAATTCAAGACTAGAAGTTGAAGATAGATTTGAAATTTTCGCTATCAACTCATCTATCGCCATAAATCCGACATTATGTCTACTTTTTTTGTATAATTCTCCGGGGTTTCCCAATCCAATAATAAGTTTCATCAGCTAATTCTAACAGAACTTCCCTTTTTTACGAATGGAACAAAATAGAAAGTTCCAAACTCCTCTTTTTTATACTTGACCTTGGTATTTTTTATATATCTAGTCATTATCGAACCGTCATCCTTGGCAATGGGAATGACCAACACTCCTTTATTTTTAAGCTGGTCAAAAAGTTCGTTGGGAACCTTGTCTACAACCGAGGCTGTTACAATTATTGCATCATAAGGAGCATGCTCTTCCCATCCCCATTCTCCACTTCCCTCTTTTACCAATATATTCCTTAAATCTAATGCTTCTAATCTTTTTTTGGCATCTTTTGCCAACTTAGGAATTATTTCCACCGTATAAACTTCTCTAAACAGTTTTGACAATATTGCTGCCTGATAACCTGAACCAGTTCCAATTTCAAGCACCTTGTAATTCTTTACTGCATCTATATCAACCAGTAGATGGGTCATAAAGGCAACTGTATAGGGTTGGCTCATTGTTTGGCCAAATCCTATTAGAATAGGAGTATCGCTATAGGCACGATTTTGATACTTGCTGGAGACAAACTTAGCGCGAGGAATTTGAAGCATTGCTTCAAAAACTCTGGGAGAATTCAGGCCGTAATTTTCCTTTATCTCCCAGATCATATCCTCCGGAGATGACATAAATTTTTAAGCTTTTTCAGCTAATTTTACTGCGTATTTGCCTATTAGAGGAACTTCCCACTTTTGACCCTGCCAAGCTTTGTAAATAAGCAAAAGCCACAATACAAAACTTAAAATTCCCACTAAAGGAACCAAAGGTAATAAAATTATCGTCAAACCCAAAACCCACTGCAAGATAAATAACACTATAAATACAACTGTAGATTGCATTGCGTGAAATTTAACAAACGGATCTTTGTTAGTGACTAAAAAAATTATTCCGGAAATAGGTCCCAATACATAAGATAAAGCACCTGCTGTTTCTTTTTTCATATTATTTAAACATCTCACCTTCTTTCCTTAGTTAATCTTTTCAAAAAAGAGCCTCTTGGTCAATAGCTTGTTTGCCCTTGCCAGCCTCTAAGGTAGAAGTCCAGATTCGAACTTTACCAAATACTCCGTCATAACCAGGCTCAATAAATATATCTCCCTTTCTGACTTTCGCTATCGCTTCAGATACCCTGGTTCCTGAAAGTTTCTCAATTTCCCGTAAATCCGTTTTTAAAAGCACGTTCAATTCTCCTCCCAGATTTTCTAATAAATAATCGTAAATTCCTATAACTTTTTTTGAGGCAGAGGTAACATTTTCAGCTTCGGCTATAATCTCCAAAAGGGGTACCAACATTATATAGGGAGCGTGGTTATTATTTTTCTCTTTTATCCATCTTACCCCGTATTTATCAATTTCCATTTCTACTTCTGCCTCTTTGGTGGATAAGTGCTCTACCCTGCTCATTACACCAACTGTCAATTTTTTACCACAGACAGGACAAATTAAACCTTTCTTTTTTGCTTCATTGGGAGAATATACGATCTTGCAATTCTTATGCCCCGTAAAGTGGTATTTGCCTTCTTCGGGATAAAATTCTATGGTGTAAAGAATCCTATTTTTGCGATTTTTGGTTATCAGTGCTTCTCTCAAATTGTTGAAGTTTAAATCCTCAATTTCCAGAACGGTTGTTTCCCTTCCCAGTTTTGCCGGAGAATGTGCATCGCCAAAAGAAACAATATTCCTTTGCATCAATTCCTCTATTCTCCAATTCATGGCAGGATCACTGGATAAACCCGTTTCTACAGCATTTATATATTTTTGGTTTTCCCCAAAACATTCATCTATCGAGTCAAATCCGCTGGCCGAACCGTATAAAGAAAACCAAGGTGTCCAGACATGGGCCGGAATTATCACACACCTTTCATCTATTGCCAAAACTAAACTTATAATTTCTTTGGGAGAAATTCCCAAAATAGGTCTCCCATCGCTTAATAGATTAAAACCCCTCTTTGTTAATTTTGTATTAATCTTCAGGCTGACTCCTAAATTGGGAGAAAGAATTAAATAATGAATTCTCCTAGCTTTACCACCCTGAGAATAAATCGAAGAAAGTTCTGTCGAAAGTACAAAAGAACATTTATTATTACCTTCTCTTAATTGATAAATTCCCTCGTTTTTTTCTTTGAGAAAGGTCGATATTTCTCTAAACCAAATAGGGTGAGTCCAATCTCCTGTTCCTAAAAGTCCAATTCCCTTTTTATCAGCCCACAAAGCCATGGTGGGAAGATTCATGTCTTTACTTACCGCTCTCGAGAATCTGGAATGAAGGTGTAAATCCGAAATTACTTTCATTGTTGAGAGATTGTAACACAAAATAAAAAGGGGTTACTTTTGTAATTCAAACAATTTCTTTATTTCTAAAGTAGTTGTTGCTTCACTCGGAGCCTTGTCGTCTCTAAATCTGACCAGCCGGGGAAAGCGCAGAGCATAGCCAGCACTATGAGTTGGACTTTTGCTGATTTCATCAGCCGCAATTTCAACAACTAAATAAGGCCTGACCCAAACATCGGGGGTATAATTTTTATGAATGTCATACTCCAGCGGTTTTTCCTTAACCTCTAATTTAACCAGCCTTGTTTTCATCTCTCTAAACTGTTCGTCGGTAAGACCCGTACCTATCTTGGTAACTGTTTTAATTTTCTCGCCTCCCAAAACTCCTACTAAAAATTGCCCCAAACCAAACTGGGTTCTTTTTCCCTTACCGCGAGTGTATCCCATTACGACAGCGTCAACCGTATCCGCCAATTTTCCTTTGGCTTTTTCTTCCTGCTTCATTTTAACCCAACGCCAGCCTGTTCTGCCCGGAATATAGGATCCGTCTATCTTTTTAACCAAAACACCCTCAAAACCCAACCCTATCTTGGTTTTATAAATTGATTCAATATCTTCTGGTTTTTGGGTTATCTTATAATCCACAAGCTTGAAATTACGGCTTTCTTTAAAAGTTCTTTCCAGGATTTTTCTTCTTTCCAGATAAGGAAGATCCATTAGATTTTTACCGTTTTTAGACAGAATATCAAAGATAAAAAACTTAATACCGATCTTGCTTAAGGCTTTTTCAATCTCATGTTTCCTGCGTCTGGTCATGGTAGTTTGAAAATCAGCCATTTGTTTTGTTTCCTCTTCCAGCCCAACTGCTTCTGAATCAAGGATTACTTCCGAGGCATTAATACTATCCTTAATCGTTTTTAATTCAGGAAACATCCAGGAAGTTTCGTTTAAGTTTCTGGTAAAAGCTTTAATTAATAAATTTTTTCCTTTCTTAAAATGTATGCTTAAGCGCAGACCATCAAGTTTGGGCTCAACCGCAACTTTATGCATCTTTTCTATCATTTCCTTGGGTGATTTAAGCCTTTGTGCAAGCATGGGTAAAACCGGAACTCCAACAATAGGTTTAACTTCTCTGGTTGCCTTTTCCAAACCTTCCATCTTTACCTTTTTGGCCAGTAATCCCGGATCTGGTAAAACCTGGTATGCTTTCTCCAAAAAAGATTTAACCGACTTATCACCTTTTATCATCCAGGATAAAGCATCAAGAATTGTTTTGTCTGAAAAACCCAGTCGAAGTCTTCCTACAGGAATTCTTGCCAAGAAGCGACAGCTCAAAGGATCAAGATTTGAAAATAGGTAAGCCAAATCTTTTACCTTACGCTCCTGACTTCCCTCTCCCTCGTCTTTGGTAATCTCCAGTAGTCGCTTAAATACTTCTGTTACTGCAAAATTATTTTTTGTATTTTTACTCAACTCTTGAGCTACATTTCCTAGATCTCCTTGGTTTTTATATAAATTGGATACCAAAGAAAGATCTTTGTCATAGGCTTTCGCAATTGCCCTTAAAATCATTTTATCTGCCATGTCAAAAACAATGCCTTCATACTTAGGCCCCAGAGATCCCAAGAGTAGATAAACGATTTTATCAATCTCCTTGGCTTGAGATTTTTTGAAAAGATCTGCAAGTATTCCCGTCATTGTGTTCCTTGAAGGAGTCTTTTCCAACTTCTCTAAATATAGAGATAGTTCCTTAAATTTCATGACCTAATTATACTTTGTTTGTCTTATTTATTTAAGTTTAAATAGGAAGACGCGGACTTTGGCCTACAAATGAAGAGAAGAAAAAGTAGGCAAAAACCACAGCCGCAATAAAAAGAAATCCAAATACAATACTTATAATTCCCGAGTATTCTTCATGAATAACCTTGTTTAATCCGTCTCCAACCAAAGTCAGCCCGAAAAGGGAAGGTAAAACCAGTATCATATATAAAAATTGCGGATCAGTAGTTGACATAATTATTTGCTACCCGAAATAACATATCTAGACGCTTTTGTGCTTCCTTCTTTCTTGATTATACCCTTATCCAAAAGGTCTCTTATATCTCTAAGAATAGTATCTTCCGAAACCATTTTTAATACGCTTCTTAATTCTTTCATTCCCGGAGATCCGCTGTCGGAGATAAATTCAACCAGTCTCATCTGGCGTTCGCTTAATGCCACCTGTGAACCAATTCTAAGTTTCAATCTTGAATCCATAGAAAGTTTTTTAACTTTATCTTTAATTTTTGCCAGTTCGGTGGCAACTACGTGGGTAAAATACTCGAGCCAGGGAGTCAAATCCCTTTGGGCTATAATGGATGACTGTTTGTCCACTTCCCCTAAAGCCTCATAATAGGTTGCCGGATCTTCATCAAAATGTTCCTCAAGGGAAAAAAATTTCTTAATATCATAGCCTTGTTTAATTAAGGTCAAGGATGCAAAAGCTCTGGCAGTTCTGCCGTTTCCTTCCACAAAAGGGTGAATTGCTACCAATAAATAATGCGCAATACCAGCAAGTAATATCGGATGAATTTCCTTGGCCTCAGAGCTATTTAGCCAGGCAATAAAATCCTCAATTAAAAAGGGTACTTCTACAAAAGAAGGCGGATGCAGTATGACTTCTCCTGTTTCTTCATTTTTAATTACCACCTGTGACTTTCTAAAAACACCAATTTTATCTTCAGGAACTATTTTGTAGACAGAAACTTTTTGTATGTCTTTAAGAAGTTCTATGTCATATTCCCCTCTTTTATAGGCCAGCTCATCCAAAAGTTCCACTACATTTCTGTAATTTACCACCTCCTGAATATCTCTTGCTCTGGCTACAACCGCTTCTCCCTCCAACACCTTTCTGGTCTGCATCAAGGTTAAATCATTCCCTTCTATATGTGTTCCGTGATGAACTGTTCTTACCACCGCATCACTTTGAAATTGTTTTTCAAAAGATGGAACTAAAGGAGCATTTTCAATTACTTCTTTGGCAGCTTCAATTTCCCCTATACTTTTAAGAATTTTATTGCTGATCAAATATTTAGGAGAATACATTAAGAATAATATACCGCAAAATATGCGGGAAAAGAAGACTTATTTTACCAGTGAAGAAAAGGTTATGGGAATTGCCTCTGCTAAATCGTCCGCACTAAAATAAATCCCCATCTTCTTAAATAAGGAGTCTCCAGCCGCCTTGATAATATATGCAGCTGCTGCTGCTGCCAAAAAGGTTTCGTTTTTGGCAAGTAGGGCAACTGTTAACCCGGCATGGATATCTCCCGTTCCCCCCTTGGTCATCCCAGGATTCCCACCCTTAACAATTAAACACGTTTCTGGTGATGCCACAATTGTTTCCGGTCCTTTTAAAACAACAATACATTCATATTCTCTGGCTTTAGTTTGAACCAGATCTGCAATTTGATCTGTATTTTTAATATTTGTTTTAAAAAGTAAATTAAATTCTTTAAAATTGGGGGTAATAATACATCCTTTCGGTAAAATATCAGGATCAATTACCTGTAAACTCCCAGCATCTATTACCCATTTTTTATGTGGAAATTTTTTTAATAATCTTTCTGTAATTAACTTTGTTTCTTCGCATGCTTCATCACAGGCATGACATCTATCACTGTGAGTGGATTTTTCGCTTTTAAATCTCATAAATCCGGATCCTATTAAAACTGCATTACTTTTTTCTATATATTTGTCCACATCTTCCCAAGGAACCCAGATAAAAGAAAGAAGTTTACTTTTCAAATTTTCGGCAATATGACCGACTGACTTTTCAGGTGTTGCAAAAAAAACCATATCAACTATTCTTGAAGCCGATTTGAGAGCTAAAATGGGTGCACCATGGAAAAGAGATGACCCACCAATAATCGTTACTTGACCATTATCTTCACCTTTTGAACTTTTTGAAGGTTTATATAAATCTTTTAATTGACTTATATCAAAAACTTTTTGCATTTATTTATTTTCTATTTTATTCTATAATCTGCGTAATGATAAGGGAGAAGGTCAGTGAAAAAACCCAAAGAATTAGGAGGGAATTTGCAAAACAAATTCTAAATTTGATGACCAGTGCATTCGGTCTTGTTGCAGCACTTGCCTGGAATGAATTCATTAAGGAACTTATTGATAAATACATTTCTCCCTTTTTCGGAGAATCTTCAGGACTCATTTCAAAATTAATATATGCTCTTTTGATAACCTTGCTGGCTGTTCTTATTACCTATAACCTAAGCAGATTTGCAGAGCAAAAAGATTAATCGTCTTTTGCTCCCCCAATTGGAGGTCTTCCTTTTTTAGTAGCGTTTTCCCAATCCTTCTCTACTTTTAAGGGGTTAACCCCGTACTGACTGGCTATATCCGCTAGAACTTTAGCTCTGGTTAACATTCCCTCCCTTTCCTCTAAATTAATTGGTTCTGGTCTTCCTCTCCTTGCTTTAGCTCGTTGTACTCTTTCTCGAGCCAATAATTTAAAGTACATTGACTGTATATCATCGGGTGAACTTTTCAAGCGTAAATCAAAATCTTTTTCTTCTATGGGTTTTTCTTCATTATCGCGAAACATATAATAAATATTCTATTTGAATAAAGTAATTTTTTCCACTTTTTTTATATCTTCTACATAATGCGGATCTGCTGTTGTAATTATCACCTGTCCAAATCCCTTCTTGGAATCCTTATTTTCTTTTATGATATCGATTACCACATCCCGATGCTCGTGATCCAGTTCGGAAAAAATATCGTCTAATAAAAGGGTTGGTTTTTCACCGGATTTATTTTCAATAAACTCAAGTTCGGCTAACTTTAACCACAAAACCGACATTCTTTGCTCTCCTCTTGAACCAAATCTGGCAAGGTCTCTTTCTCTATTTTTTGATTTCTTAATTTTTATCTTAAAGATAAAATCATCTCTGTGGGGTCCTACCAGAGTTGTTGCGGCAGCAATTTCTTCTTGAGCATACTCTTCCAGTCGACTTTCCGAAATTGCACTTTTATCGTACTCCAATTCAAAAATCTGATCATTAATTCCGGGTGTTGAGTTAGAAAAATTAATTAATTCCTCTCTTTTTTGAGAAAGATAGTCTCCGTTTCTGATTAAGAGTTTATCCCAAAAAAGGAGTTGGCTTCTGGATAAATTCTCTTCTCTTATTCTTAAAAGCAATCTGTTTCTTTGTCTTAAACCCCTTTCATAGGAAAGGCTTGCCCTTCTATACTCTTTATCAACCTGCGAAAGTACCGTATCCAAAAATTTTCTTCTTAAAGAGGGAGACTCGGTAACCAAATCCATGTCCCAAGGACCAAAGAGAACTATTTTAAAGTTACCGGAAAAATCGATTAAACGCTTTGAAATTCCATTAACTAACAGTTTTTTTCTGGCGACTTTTTCCGAACTTACTTTGCCGATATCAATAAAACCATGGGTTAATACTGCTTCCAAATCGACTATTACTCCGTCAGTTTTTATTCTTCCTTTTACCCTGGCAATATCTGCATTATAATTTACCATCTCTTCCTCGATTCGGGCATGGAAACTTTTACCGGTTGAAAGTAGATAAAGACTTTCCAAAATATTTGTTTTACCCGAAGCATTAGGACCAACAATTACAGTTGTTGCCGGAGAAAATTCAAGAAGTTTAGTCTTAAAATTACGAAAGTCGTTTAACCTTGCTTTTAGAATCAACATATCTTATTGAAATTAAATATAATACTCCTCCAATCACAAATCTCAACCAATATTCGCTAGGAAGACCCAAAATCCACAATTCTTTATACCACGAAATTCCATAACGAAACATATTCCAACCCCAAGCTGGATTAAAAACAAACCATAAAAGACCTTCCAGGTCGGTAAATTGGCAGCCCAACCTTTAGCTCCTTCAATTTGAATCTCGAAAAGAGCCATCACAAGAGCCATTACTGTAGCAAATAAGAAGAATTTAAAATGTTTCACTGTAATTTGGATACTTTGTAGAACAATACTTAAATAAAATATCTAAAACTTTTGGCACTCTGGGCAGAAATACGTTCCTCTTCCTCCCAAAAATATTTTGGTAATTGTTGCTTTATGGCATCTTTGACAAATTTCACCCTCTTTATCGTAAACCAAGAAATGTTTCTGATAAACACCTTCACCCCCGTCGGCAGTTACATAGGCTTGCTCGCTTGCTCCTCCATATTTAAGTCCTCCTTTTAGTACATCAAGGATTGATTTGTATAACCTGGAGTTTTCATCAGAATTTAATTTATTTGCAGATTTTTTGGGATTAATTTTAGCAAGCCATAATGCATCATTAGCATAAATATTTCCCAATCCTCCTATTTTTTCCTGATCCATTAAAACTATTTTTATTGAACTGGAAGACTTCGATGTTATACCCCTAAATATACTAATTGTTAGATCCTTAAATGGTTCAAATCCCAGATTTCCCACAAATCCCGTTTTAGCTACCTCCTCTGTTTTGACTATTTTGATTCTTCCAAACTTTCTAACATCGTTATAATAAAGAATTCCTTTCTTATCTAAGTAAAAAATAAGATGTGTATGTTTTCCAGGAAGACCTAAGACTTTCTTAGACAAAAGAGGTATTTTGGGAAGTTTTGGACCTCTATAGATTAATTGTCCTGTGAGTTTTATCTGGATAACTATCGAGTAATTATTTAATAAATCAATCGCTAAAACTTTAGCAAAACGTCTAATCTTTATAATTTTTGCATTTACTATGTCTTTTACTTCTCCACTAAAAATTTTAGAATATTTTATTTCAACATTTTCAATTTTGTGTCCTACCAAATATTTTTCTAATCCTAATCGAATAGTTTCTACTTCCGGTAACTCTGGCATATTACCTATGATAATACATTTTTATTACTCAGCGAAGCTTTTAACGATGTGTATCCTTCCCAGAAGGATTATATTAAAACGCTGGAAGTTTGAAGTTATTTTAATAACCCAATTTTTCAACTAATCTTCTATTGTAAGCTTTCTTAATAAAATATTTTATTTCCTTTTCAAATCTTTCTTTTGAAAATTTGAGAGCATTTTCCTGCAATTTTTTCTTGTCCCATTCTATCTTATCAATTTTTTCTATTGCGTTTTTAATTGTTATTTCATCGGTTTTGTTAATTAGAATTCCAGTTATTCCATCAATCACCGATTCCTTAAACCCTCCCCCGTTAAAGGCAATCACCGGAGTCCCTGCCGCCTGGGCTTCAACTACTGTCATTCCGAAATCTTCATCTTTTGCCAGAGCTATAAATCCTTTTGCTTTTACATATAAATCGTAAAGTTTGTTGTCGTCAACTCTTCCCATCAGTTCAATATTTCCTCCTGATAATTGTTTTAAGTTTCTTTCGACATCGGAATAGCCATACGCTTCTCCAACTATCTTTAATTTGTATTTGGATTGATTTTTAAATGCTTTTGCAGTTTCTTCCAATCCTTTTGCTCCCACAAGTCTTGAAACTATCAAAAAATAATTCTCTTTCTTTACCCTATTTTCTAATTCATAACCCATAATCTTAGTTGTATCTATGGGTGGATAAATCACTGTTGAATCTTTCCGGTAAAACTTTTCTATACGAGCTTGAACGTTTTTTGAGTTGGCAATCCATAAATCAATAGGTTGAGCGCTATAAAAATCATACATTCTCATGCTATGCCCGACTATTGCCGCGTAGATTTTAACTGGCCAATATTTCGTTAATCCGATAGAAGTTTCATACCCATAAAGCCACCTTGGAGGCGTATGACAATAGCAGATAACTTTTGTTTTGGAACCTATCTTAAATCCTCTGGTGATATACCAGCTACTGGAGGTTATTACCAAATCATACTCGGAAAGATCAAAACTTTTCCAAATAACTGGAGCTAAAAATCTTAAGGGACTATATAAATTATCAATTTTTAAAATCGGAGCTAAAAAACTTTGAATTATCCTTTTCCCCTTAAACTCTTTATCAGCCGTTGATCCAGAAACTTTAAATGCCGTATAAATAGGAGCCTTGGGAAACATCTCTGTTAGAGTTTTTAAAACCCTCTCTGCACCCCCGAACTCTCTAAGATAATCATGAACCAATGCTACTTTCATAAAAGTTTAATTTGTTTCTCCTCGGAAATTTTCGCTCCCACCTCCTTAATTCTTCTGGTAAGAGTTTTAAATCCGAATTCCTCAAAAAGAACAAGTACTTTTTTATTATCAACACTCCATTTTCCAAAATCGTCGATTTTAATATTCATCGGAATATCCTTTTTAATAGTTGCCAGTTTTTTAGAGATTTTTGAAAATTTTATTCCGTCTTTCAATTTTTGTGCGGTTGTTTTAGGAATCTTATTAATATTATTATAAATTTCATCAAGTGTTCCAAACTCATTTAAAAGCTTAATCGCAGTTTTTGGTCCTATTCCTGGAACACCGGGATAATTATCTGAGGGATCACCCACAAGAGCCTTGTAATCATCAATAAGCGAGGCTTTTACTCCCATTTTTTCCAAAACCTCTTCCTCCCCCATTAATTTTCCTTGGGACATCCCGGAAACCGGCATATATACTTTAACTCTTTTTGTTACAAGCTGAAGAATATCCTTATCTCCTGTTACTATTACCACATCTTCTTTAACCTTGCTGGATATTGTACCTATTAGATCATCCGCTTCAAACCCTGGTTTTTCGAAATAGGGAATATTAAAGGCTTTTATTACCCTTCTGGCTTTAGCAAACTGGCTAATTAATTCATCCATTGTTTGTGGACGTTGAGCTTGGTAATCTTTAAAAATTTTATTGCGAAATGTTGGCTCCGGTGTATCAAAACAAACGGCAATATGGGTCGGGTTTAAATCCTGAATTACCCTAAGAAGCATTGAAACAAGTCCGTAGACTGCATTTATGGGTTCGCCTGATTTTGCGGTCAAAGGCGGAAGAGCATGAAATGCCCTGTGTAAAATAGCATTACCATCTATTAAAACCAGTTTTCTCATGAAGTTATTTTAGCAAGTTTTTGGGGAATAAGTTATTTTTTGGGTTTGGGACCGACAATCTTTTCAAAAACTTCTCTTGTTACAGTCTCCTCTTCCAAAAGTTTCTCTACAACTTCACCCAATTTCTTGGTTTCGCCTTTTATAATAACCAAGGCTTCTTTATAACCTGAATCTAATATTTTTCTTATTTCATTGTCTACCTTTTCCTGCATTGAGGGTGAGATTTGGGCAGGTTCGTAATAATTAACTGCGCCAAAATCTCCTGTCTCGTATTGCGGTCCAAAATTAATAGGTCCTAAAGCACTCATACCAAACTCAACTACCATTGCCCGTGCAAGCTGAGTTGCCTTTTCAATATCATTGGCTGCTCCTGAGGTCATTTCGTTAAACACAACTTCCTCAGCAGCCCGACCTCCCAACATGGCAGTAATTTGTTGCAGCATTCTTGATTTGGTCTCATGAACTCTGTCTGTTGCTGGAGGAATGAGTGTATGCCCCAAACTCATACCTCTGGCTACAATTGATATTCTTTCTACAGGATCCATCTTAGGTAGATTATGGGTAACTATCGCATGACCTGCTTCGTGATAAGCGGTTATTTTTTTATCCTCATCGCTTTGAAGTCTTTTTTTGGCGGGTCCCAGTTTTACTTTAGTTGCGGCCTCTTCTATATCATCCATACCTATGGCAATTTTATCTTCCCTAGCTGCCAGAATTGCAGCTTCGTTTAGCATGTTTTCCAAATCTGCTCCCGAAAATCCAACCGTTCTATCGGCAACTTTAGCCCAATCTATTCCTTTTTCGGTTCGTGAGGCTTTTACAAATTTCTTTCCTCTCGCATGAATTTTTAGAATCGCTTCTCTTCCCTCTTTATCCGGCATATCAAGCATTACCCTTCTATCAAATCGTCCAGGTCTTAAAAGTGCGGGATCTAATAAATCCCCTCTATTTGTTGCTGCCATAACAATAACATTATCGTTAGGGGTAAATCCGTCCATTTCCACCAAAATTTGATTTAAAGTCTGCTCTCTTTCGTCATGTCCTCCTACAAAACCTCTTCCCCTTTGTCTTCCTATAGCATCAATTTCGTCTATAAAAATAATCGCCGGAGCAGAAGCCTTTGCCTGGCCAAATAAGTCCCTCACCCTGGATGCTCCGACCCCGACCAACATCTCCATAAATTCACTTCCAGCCATACTGAAAAACGCAACACCTGCTTCACCCGCTACGGCTCTGGCTAAAAGAGTTTTTCCAACCCCGGCAGGTCCAAAAAGGATTACTCCCTTTGGGGTTCTCGCTCCAATTCTTCTGTACTTAGCCGGGTTTTTTAAAAAATCCACTACTTCTTCCAACTCTTTTTTAGCATCTTCTACTCCTGCCACATCATCGAAGGTTGTATTTTGTCTGCCTTTGGCAAAAAGTTTAGCCCTGGAACGTCCGAAGGAAAAAATATCCTGAGCTCCTTTGTTTTGCGCTCTGATGATAAAAATGAAAAATACCGCCATCAAAATAATCGGCAATAATACCCCCAAAATATCTCCCAAGGCTTGGGTTAAAGATTGGTCAGTAATATTGTAATTTACGCTTGTAGGTTCTATGCCGTCTTTTGAAAGAAGGTCTGCAAAACTTTCTGTAGCTTCTTTGGTTGAAGTTTTAGCGCTATCGTCATTATAGGTTAACAAAAGCTTGTTACCCTGGACTTCTACCTGCTTAATTTTACCTTGTTTAATATCAGAAATTGCTTGTGAAGTATCAATTTTGGTATTACTTCCTTTAAGTTCGAAGAAGGAAATTATAAACGGTAAAAAGAAAACAATAATAAAAGCAGTTAGAATAATCTTCCAAAGGTTAAGTTTAACTTTTAATTCGAATTTTTTTCTATTCTTTGGGTTAGTTTCTGGCATAATTTGAATACTTCTTCAACTTTCTAGGATTATATCTTTATCTTACCTGAATATGCAATTCAATGATAGAAAAGAGACCGGTAAAAATATCAGCTTAAAAAACCTTTGTTCCGGGAGGAATATTTTTATCCGGCTCCAAAAGAACGCAATTTTCTCCATCTTCCTCCTCAGCCGCCAAAACCATTCCCTGAGACTCTTCCCCCATAATTTTCTTGGGTTCCAGGTTAAAAACAAATATCAACAGTTTTTCTTTTAAGTCATCGGGTTGATACCACTTTCTTATTCCTGCAAAAATCACCCTTTTACCTAATTCTCCAAAATCTGCCTCCATTTTGATTAATTTCTCGCTTCCCACAACTTCTTCGGCAGTCTCAACCTTACCTACCCTTAAATCTATTTTTGAAAAATCATCATAATTTACGTTTGTCATACGCCTCATAATACTCTAAATCGAAGCTAAAGGGAAGAAAATATTTATATTTCCCTGTGGCTGCGAGAGGGATCGAACCTCTGATCTTACGCTTATGAAACGTCTGCTCTACCACTGAGCTACGCAGCCCAAAGTCCCAGAAAATATGTTGCGGGGCTGGGGGTCGAACCCAGCCTGGAAGATTATGAGCCTTCCGTGCAGCCGTACACTACCCCGCACGTTTTCAAGCTCAACTATCTTACCAAAAAATGAGGTTTATAACAAGCTCAAAGGAATAAATTTAGCCATCTTTTCCAATTGGCTTCGGGTAAAACATCTTCCTCAACCTCATCTTGGGGAGCTAAACTTCTTAATGTTTCTTCGTCTGGTAAAATAACCACGATTTCCCCTTCTTTTACCAACCCCAGATTATTTCTTATTTGCTTTTCGATATATTCCGGGCTTTTCATTTCTTCAAGTTGCTTTTGTAGATTCTGATTTTCCTCCCTTAATTTATTTACCCGGGTTTCTTCTTCGGATATCTTTGTATAAGCTTTCTTTGTTTTTGAAATGTTCCTGGCTAGAGATAAAACAAACATTAATAAGAAAAAGATAAGTATATAGTTAGAAAATTTTTTCAAACCACTCTTTAATCTGTCTGCTTTTTTAATAGGCATAAATTGTTTGTTTAGTTTCCTATAATGTTACTTTGAATGTTGACGCAAAATTAATTTGTGTTATCATATAGTTTAATACTATTAAGTTTAAAGCCTGAAACTAAATAATATCAATTTAGTAATTAACTAAGGGATAAAGAGTTAAAACAGGCATAAACCAATTTCATTTTCTTGTCCTTAATTAATTAAGATATTAATAAAAAACTATCTATGACTCAAGAGACACTAAAAAATCTGCTCCCAAAATTTATCAAAGACTTGGAAAATAAGAGTCGTTCACCCTCTACAATCCTAGCCTATAGAGCTGACTTGGAACAGCTGATATCTTTTGTAGAAGCCAAACAAAAAATATATCCCGAACAAATAGGCCAAGAAATCATTGAGGCTTTTAGAGATTCTCTTCTTTCTCAAAAATATACTCCCAAAACAGTATCCAGAAAACTAAATGCTGTTAAAACATTCTTCAGATACCTACTTTCCGAAGGATATCTAACCAAAGACCCATCACTTTCTGTTGCCCATCCACAAATTGAGACATCATTTCCCAAATACTTCTCCCCATTACAATACAGAGCATTAAGGGATGTTGTCAGAGATGACAGAAGAGTGGCAGCTATTGTCGAACTGATTCTACAAACAGGTATGCGAATTTCCGAGGTAGGTAACCTTAAAATAAATAATATAAAGGCAGACAAAGTCACAATAGAAGCTTATGCAACCCAAGCTGAAAGAACTATTCCTTTAAATAAACCTGCAAAAGACGAGGTTGAAAAATATCTTAAAGAGCGTCCTAAAACGGATTCTCCCTATCTTTTTGTAAGTAAAAACGGAAAACCTTTAGCTGTAAGAAATATCAGAGCAGCAATTGATAGATATATGCAGAAATCAGAAATTGTCGGATATTCCGTAAACGATTTAAGAACAACTTTTATTATTCAAAATCTAAAGGCAGGTGTTGATTTGGTTCTTCTTTCCCAGGTAGTCGGTCATAAAAGACTATCAACAACAGAGCGCTACCTCTCACTTGCGGAGGTAAAAGAACCGGGTAAAAAACAGGTTTTAGAAGAGCTTTAAAAATTCAATTTCTTTGTTAATTCTTTAATCTGTCTTCTTCTAATAACTAATTTTTCATCAGAATTTGCTATCTCTTGAGCTTTCTGTAGATGAAGTTTTGATTCTTTGGGTTCATCTTTTCTTAAAAGTTCCGCCAACCTCATATGTACTCCTGATTCCCAAACGTGTATTAAAAACGGATCGAGTTCTTTTGCTCCCTTCCTTATTTCCTCCAATCCTTTTAGTATTAATCCCTTTCCTTCTTTTTTATCTCCCTTTCTGTATTTAGCCTCACCCAAATGATATCGATAATCACCTTTTTCTGATAAAGTACCCGTATAAGTTTCTAGAGCCTTTTGATAATTTTTAATCGCATTAGGATAATCTTCATCGAGCATGTCTATTTCACCCAATCTGAAATATGATGTGTGATATCTATCTATTAAGTTGAATTCTTCAGTAATTGCCAACATCGATTCGGCATCTTTACGTGCCAGAATTGAATAAGATTTATCTTTTAAAGTTAAGAAAAGGTGTTTCCATGTCAAACAACGATCTTTCAATGCATCAACCAATTCTGAATAATTACCTTCTTGTTGAAGAAAAAACAAAGATAAAGTTAAATAACCCAAAGCGTCCAAATGCTTATCTTCTTCACGCAAAGATGCACCTTTATTATGAATATCTGACCCCAATTCACTACCTGTTTCGATTTCTATTTTCATTAAGTGGGCTGGGATGGGATCGAACCATCGACCTCATGTTTATAAGACATGTGCTCTACCATTAAGCTACCAGCCCATATTACATTAACGAATTATATCAAATCTTCAGGAATACCCGTAATATTTTCAGTAATTGACGTGATTCCAGAAATAATTTTTCTTTTAAATATCGGTTGTATATATAAATACCGCAAGTTCCATGACCATAACCCTTTTGTGTTATATTCTCTCTCATACTTTTCTTGATAAACAATGGGGAAAATTTATATTCTTATTTAAAGCTTTGCTCTTCTGGTGATTTCTGCTTCTATCAATTTCTCGTCGTGTCCGTATTTAAGTCTACTCATTTCTCTTATTATCTCTGCAACTCTGGGATTTTGTCTTTCTTTTGACTTTGCCATATCTTTGGTTATATCCATGGAAAAAGGAGTTGCCGGCTCGTTATGAACAATCGTTTTAACATAAGCATGATATCTTTCTACGTTTAAAAGATCATCTTCGCTAAAAACCGGGGTAAATTCATGCTGTAGATAATTTGCATCCGTAACCCCTACCCTAAATGAAACTATTGTTCCCACATTTCCAAAAATGGCATTTTTGACATCTTCCTCAACTTGCCCAATAAATTGATTGGAAACGGTTAAATTAAGCTTATATTTTCTGGCTTCGGAAAGAATTACTGCAAAGTCAGGAGTTGCAAAATTTTGAAACTCATCTACATAAAGGTAAAAATCGCGTCTTTCATCTTCCGGGGTATCTTGCCTACTCATTGCTGCCATCAATATTCTCGGGACAAGCACCAATCCCAAGAAATTGGAGTTTTCTTCTCCGATTTCACCTTTTGCCAAATCAATCAAAAGAATTTTCCCTTCATCCATTATTTTTCTGAAATCAAAAGAGCTTTGAGATTGACCAATTATGTTCCTAATCAATTTGTTTGTTACAAAACGACCAAACTTTGAAACCGTATAATCCAAAACTTCCGACTTATGAAAATCGGCTGTCTGAGCTATCTGGTCTGTCCAATAGCGTTTTACTATTGGATCTGTTACCTGGGGAAGAAGTTCTTGGGTAAAATTGGAATCCGTCATTACTCTCATCACTTCAACAAAAGTTCCCCCCTCCATGCCCTGCATCACCGTAAGCATCGCATTTCTTACTCCGTGTTCAAATCTGGGTCCTACTATTCCCGTTTTATAGGGGTCAAAAAGCTTATACATCATATTGATAACTGCCGTAGCTGCAAAATGCTGTTCGTCCTCATTTTTCGCTTCCAGAAGATTTAATCCCATCGGTCTTTCGGTATCTCCCGGGTAAAAGTAAATTACATCCTCGGCTCTTTCTGGAGGAATCATGGTTAATAGTTCCCTAACAGTATCATGGGGATCTATAAAACAAACCCCTTTACCCTCTTTAATATCCTGGAGCATCATTTCAATCAACATTTGGCTTTTCCCCGTACCCGTTTTCCCGATTACATAAATATGTCTTCGTCTGTCTTCATCTGAAATATGCACTGGTCTTTTAATTCCCCTATAAGCACTCGTTCCCAAGAAAAGTCCTTCCGTAGGAATTTCCGAAGGAGCAGGAGCAGATTTTGCATAAAGCCAGTGGATATGCGGGGTGGTTATGGTTTTGTTGGGAAAATGAAATATACCAGCGAGTTCTTCCGAATTTAAGATAGATACTCTATTCCCCAGTAAATTAAACATCGGTTGATATCGATAGAGAAAATCATCCATGAAAGAAGCTTTTCTTCTGATTTTTCTGCCCTTTAACCCGTTGATCTCTCCTGAAAATTGCTCCAAACTTGCGGAAATATTTCCCAGATGGGCTTTGGCACTTTCAATACTTTCAGATACCACAACCGCTCTAATAGAAGTTGCAAATCCGGGTTTTGCTATTTTAGCTTCAACAGCTTCCAAGGTTTTTGCCGATACACTAAATTTGGCTTTTTCGGGATCGGATTCCTGCTTTTTGGTCTCGGAAATAAAGTGACTACCTTCTTTCTGCCAATCGCTTTCTACGGGGGAAACTAGAATTTGAATCGCGGCAGCCTCTTTATCTCCCATTTTGGCTAAAGCAGAAGTCAGAGATGCCATGGGGTCGGTGGGCAATTCTTTGAAAGTCTTGATAGGTTTATAATTTTCTCCTCTTAACTGAAATGCTTTATAAGCTACTTTTCCTTCCTCATTAAAGATATTGTATTCGGGAACTTCTATAACCTCCGCGTCAGGAAATCCACCGTGAATTTGTTTTTCGATTAAGTCTTCCAACGTTTTCGGGGTCCAAATATAAAATTTGATATCTTCCCGTTTTGCTACAATCTCGAAACTAATCGTCGGCTGAACAGAAAATTTTTGCTTCCAACCACCCTTCTTTATGGTATATAGAGAGGCAAAGATCTGCTCCATAGCGTCAATTTTTATTTCGTTTCCTTTGGCAACCGAAACCTGTAGGAGAACTGAATCAATAGACGCCTCTTCCCTTCCCCTCCATTTGAAATAGGTAAAACCAATAAAACCCGCACCTGTTAAAATTAGCAGGGTGATACCAATAGTAATTAAAATCAAAAAAATTGTATTTATATCCACCATATTATTGTTTCCCTAAAATCTTCCAACCAAAATGCAGAGCCTTCTTAATCAATCTTAAGAAAGAAGCTCCCCACCAAGTTCTTGCATCCTCAGTATCTCCTTTTGAATAGGCTTCTAATGTATCTTCACCCTTGGGAATCTCTATCGAAGTCACTTTCGTAACGGGTGATTCCATCAAAGGTTTACCCCCGTCCTCAACTTTTGCAGTAATCTGGGTTTTGACTGCCTTTACTCCTTCTTTTGCTTCTACTTCTTCCGGAATTTCTGTTGGAATTTCTTCGACAGTCTCTTCCGGAGCTTTGGGGAGTTTTTCTCTTTCCAAATCCATATTAAGTAAATTCTAGCAGATACTGGAAGCAAAAGCAGGAACGGTTAATTATTAAATCAAGAATGCCAAATGGTCTCTTTTTTTCCTTTTTTATACGTTTCTTGTCTCGCCAATATAAAAAGAGTGTCAGACAATCTATTCAAGTATGCCAATATTCCAATATTATTTTTCACTTTTAGTTTTTTACTAATACCTACTACTTCTCTTTCAGCTCGCCTAATCAGGGATCTTGCATACATAAGTTTTGCCGAAATTTTGGGTCCGCCAGGAATAACGAAGTTTTTTAAGATCGGTAGTTTTGGCTCAATTTTATCAATTATGTTTTCCAAATCTTTAACATTAGATTCTGCCAATTTCAATTTTGCTCCTGCCAAAATAGAGTTAATAGTAAAAAGGTTATTTTGAATTTTTAAAAGAATCCTTTTTAGGATTTTATCATTCGAATCTGCAACGATAACTCCAAGATAGGAATTTGCTTCGTCAATAGCCCCCAAAGCATTTACTACTGGCGAATCCTTTGCTACCAACATTTGACTTCCCAACAACATGGTTTTTCCTTTGTCTCCCCTTTTCGTGTAGACAACCATAAATAATTAAGAAAGATAATAGAATATTTGAAGCAAAAAAAATATACCTATTTTTTAAGTTTGGAGTTTAGGCTATCGTGGCCGAAACCAGTGTGGGGTCGTAATAATCCGGTAAAGGATTAGCCATTACCTTTTAACAAAGGTTAATAAGCTTAATGCCGCCATAACAGCTTCGGCCACTAAGACTAAACTCCAATTTTAAATCTCACAAGCTCCTGAAACACAGGCAAACTCTTTCGCTCCTTGAGTTTCATCCTGCTTTTCGTAAAGAAAAAGTTTGGAAAAATCTAAAGTATCGTATATTTTTGCCAGTCTTTTGTAAGTTTTCTCGTCTATTTCCTCATATGGTGCAAGCTGGTAAACATGGTTATTCCTGGGTAAAAATGATAAGCCACATACTATATCCCAGTTTTCATAAACCCAGTTTGCAACAGCCAACCATTCGTCGTCTCCCACGTATACTGTTGCTGAAGGATTATGTTCTGTAAAATTCAGTTTTAAACTCTTCCAATGTTCCAGAAAGTCAATTGCTTTAATGTCGTCTTTGACTATTGCCCCGTCTGGTGATTTCATTGGAAATTCCAAAACATAGGTTGTAGCATTTTCGGCAGCCTGACCGACTTCTGGATAAGCGGGAATTCCCTGTTCTTTCAGCATTTTAAACAAGGGGTCGGTGGTGTTTATTCTTATTCTTCGGATGTAATATTTCGCATATCGGGGATGCATTCCAGATGCAGTATCCAAAAGTTGAGAAGAATTTCCCGAAGGTTTAACACAAGTGACAGAGGTGGCAGGATTTATACCAAACTTCTTCGCATACTTCTTGTTAACCACAACTGCTTCGTCTTTTAAGTTTCTTAATATCTTTGGATTTCTGATTATTTTATTATCCCAATATCCGGTGAGAGATACCCCTAAGAGGGCTTCTTCTTCACAATTCTTTTTCCAAGATGATGAAAGGTAAGGAAAATCGGTTAGCGTTGCCTGATAAGTTCCCAAAAGAGTTGCTAATCTTATTTTATCTAATAAAGTTTTCTTGGTATCTTCGGGTCTTACCACAACGCCCGTCAGGTTACAAAATTGTTTTGATTTTAAAATAATCTCCCCGCACGGATTCATACCGACCGAATCAATATCTTTGGAAATTACTTTCCATCTTCTTGGTGGTATCTGTTTTTCCAGGGAACCTCTGTTAAATATTCCTCTTTCTCCTGTTCCGCTTTTAACAAGAGCTGTCCATTCATCAATAAATTCTGAAGTTGTGGGTTTTCTCTCGTAAACCGCTGAATTATTCGCCATGCTTCTTTGGGGTTCTGTTAAATAAAACTGACCTGTCTTGGCAAAACGCATCTCGTTGTCATCTAAATCCGACAGGGAAATAAGAGAGCTTCTTCTTACACCTCCCGCGACAACGGCTTCCGCAGTTTTGCAGACAATGTCATGAACATCCAAATTTGTTAATCTTCTTCCTTGTCTTGCAAATATTTTAGCCCGGGTAAAATCCAGAAGTGATCGTAAAGGTCCTGGCCCTGAAGCTCTGCCTCCCATTGTTTTTAGCCTAGCGCCTGCTATCCGTATTTTTGAATAATCAAATTTTATATCAAACCCATTAGCCCAAGTCTCCATACCTATTACCAGGGAATTTGCCCATCCTTCCTTATTGTCTTCAATTAGATGAGTTTTTGATACCTTTCCTGTTTGCTTTTTGATTTGGGGAAGAGTTTGAACTGTTTGGCTTTCGACCGAAAAACCAACCCCTGATCCACACATTTGAATGTAAAGAATTTCCCCGAAATCCCTAAATCTTGTTGGTGCAAGAAAAGAGCAATTATAAACTGCCACGTTTGTTGCTCTTGCTGCCGAACCTGCTGCCCAAAGAAGTCTCATCGAGGGAACCACATCCTGGTTCAGAACTGTTTGTCGTACTTTTATGTATTCAGATTCCGTCAATGCTTTACCAAGTCTTTCCTTCATATAGGAAATAAACCTGTCAACCGTCTCTATCCAGGTTTCCCTTCTCCCTTCGCTTTCAATCCATCTGGAATAGGAGCGGTAATAAACCATTTCAGCCAAAGGGTTTTTAAAGTATTTTTTGCTTTCTTCTACTTTCTGACGTACGTCATCGGGAATTCTTAATCCCATTTCTCGCAAATCTGCGTGTTCTTTTCTGTAAAGAATGTAAGCTTTTGCGGTTTGGGCAAGATTGGCAAATATTAAATGCTTCTCTACCAAATCCTGTATCTCTTCTACGTCGGGAATATATTTTTCCTTCCTAGATGAAATTTTTAGAAGCTCTAAATATACTTTTTTTGCGACTTCAACAGCATCTTTTTCTGTTCCCTCCCCGGTTGTACGCATTGCTTTGTAACAAGCATTAACGACTTTTGAAATATCAAAATCAACAATTCTTCCGTCTCTTTTTCTTACTGTTTTTATCTCTCCGTCGACTAAAGAAGCTAAACCATTACCTTTAATAAACTTTTCTGATACCAATATGTCAGAACTGTTTTTATCTTTTATTGCTGAATAAGTTTCGGGCATAATTTACAAACCTTTTTCTATAGCTTTTTCAAAATCCTTCAAATCTTCAAATTCCAGATAAACACTGGCAAACCTTAACCACGCGACCTTGTCTATCTTTTTTAGACTTCTTAAAACCGCTTTGCCTACCATTCTTGAGGTAATTTCCTCTTTTTCGTAAGTTAACATTTCCCTTTCAATGCTTTCGACTATATCGTCAATCAGTTCAAGAGAAACGGGTCTTTTTTCAATTGCTTTTAATATCCCTCTTTTAACTTTTTCTCTGTCAAATGGTTCCCGCCTTCCGTCTTTTTTAATAACCCAAAGAAAATTCTCTTTGACTTTCTCGTAAGTGGTAAACCTCTTTTTACAGACGATACATTCCCTCCGACGCCTTAAAGCATTTCCGTTTTCAACTATTCTTGATTCTAAAACTTGGCTTTCGCTCTTGCCGCAAAAAGGACACTTCATAATGTTTTCTCGTATGAAAAGAAATTCCACTACCCATAGGGTAATATGAACAATTTAACACTAGATATCTAACTGTCAACTGGAAATAAATATCTCAAAACCACTCACCTCAAGCCTGCTATGAAGCCAAAAATATCAAGAAAGATTTTGTTTCCCTATTTATGAAGAATCAACATGAGGAAGAAAACAATACAATTAGTCGCAACAGAACGGATTTTCGGGTAAAGGTAACCCCTTAGCTTTCAAGACATCTAAATTGGTTTGATAGACTTTTATTGCATAATTTTCCAACTCAACAATTTTTGGTTTTGCATCCTCCGGAGCTATCAATATAATTTCTTCTATTATTTGTCTGTGTTTTAAAGATGCTTTAACTAGTGTGTTTGATAATTCCGTCGTATCCCCACCCTTTGCTCGGATATCACTTCCAATATTTCCTGCTTGCTCCAGATATTTTTCTGCCTTGGTTAGGGTTGTATAACCTGTCTCGTAATCTTTATTGTCAAAAAGAATTTTCGCTGCTCCTAACCTTTTATCCGCAAATAGAAGATTAAGTTCTGCCTTTTTACTCTCGTTTGAAGTAATTAGTAGCCAAAGTTTATCTCTTAACGCCTTTAAAGGCCAAAGCGGGCTGTTGGGAAGAACCACTCCCGGATAAGCCAGATAATAATCAATTTTCATTTGGTTTAAATTGTTCCTTTCATTGTCTGATGTTTCGTCCGAAAAATGGGACGAAACAGTAGAAAATGAGTACCGAACCGAGGCTGTTCTCAATATAGAGACAAAAAGAATAGAAAAGGAGAAAACCAAAGTAGATAAAACTATAACAAAACGTCTAAACATTTGGTAATCTTAATACTACTTCCTGGCTATCTAGCTGTCAAGAAAGATTTTGCAGAGATAAATTAAGATATTTATCTAAAAAGAATTATCGGCCACTCCCAAAGAACATGAAGTAAAATTGACGAGGTGATATTTTTCGTTCGGGCAAAAATAAAGGTAGAGCCTAAACCAAATATGGTGGTTAGAAAAAGATAAATCACACCCGAACCCATATCGAGTTTTAATATAAAAAAGGTTACAGGGATGTGTATCAATGTCCAAACCGCTGTGGTCAAGAAATTAGCTGTCCATTCACTCCCCAAGGCATTCCACACTCTGGTAAAAATATATCCCCTAAAAGTAATTTCCTCTGATATTGCAGTTGCAAAAGATAAAGCAATGGAAATAAGAAAAGATTTTTGGCCGATATTTGCACCAAAACTAAAATTTCCGTACTTGGAATAATTTATTAGCAATGCTTCGACTAGAAATAAAATCCCTAATCCTATAGATAAATAAATAGTCGGAAAGATTTTTTTAAGCGTAATCCCCAAAGAAGATATGCCCAAGCCTTCCATCCTTACTAAATAAAATGTAGGGATAAGCCATAAGATCGGTTTTATTATTACTTCTTCGATTTCATCGGGTAATTTAAACAAAAACCGATAAAGTCCCCATATAACCAGAAGGTAAGCACTAAGAATAGTCGCATGTTTTAAGGTTTCAGTTTTATCTTTACCTAGAATAATTTTAGTCATATCCTATTTATATTTTACATCCCTTAAAAGCCAAGTCCATCGCATTCAAGATAATATCTATTCTCTCTTTAGCTTCTACAAAACTAATTGCATTCTTTTCATTCGGAAACCAGTGGAAAAGCAGGTTTCTTGATACTTTCCAGGCATTCCATAAACTGTCCGGAATTTCGTTCCCTCTACAAAAGTTAAGTAATTTTTGATATACGCTTTCCTCATGGGTAATTTTCGTATCTAATGAGGGATTTAAGGCTTTACCTATTCTGAAATGTTTACCGTAATAATCATTCTCGTTGATAAAACCCATTTTAAGAAAAAGTATTTTTAAGTAGCCTTCGTAAGCTTTGGCTGCAGGGAAAACCACAAAAGAATAATCATGAAATTTTTCACTCCAACCGGCGACTTTTTCCTCAAGAGTTAAGGACTCTTTTAATAATCCTTTTAAATCTTCTTGTAATAAATTCCACCAGGATTTTTTCTCCAATTCAGAAATTGTCATATATCGTTAGTCTATTTTAACCCCAATGCAACAGAAATAACTACCTTGTTTTCTTCGCCTTTGGATATAGCTATAAATCCACTAATATTATCTTTAACAACAGAAATTGTTACAAAATTCTCTTCCTGCGATTCTACATTTACCTTCCAGCCATTGCTAAGCAAATTATTTTGATAAAACGCTAGAACCTCCCCTACTGTCGATGTTGCTTCCCAAATAGCCGACATCCCTTCTATCTTGTCTTTATTGGAGTTAGCCGCCATTAAAGTTGATTTTTCAAAAACCGGAAAATCTTTGGGGAAATTATCCGGCAGGTTTATATTTTGATTGCCATCTGGAATATTTTCCTGTCCTCTTTCACTGATTTCCTGGTTTTTATTTCCGGAATTAAAAACAATATTTTTTAAAATAATAAAACCAACTGGAATTAATAACACCAAAAACAAAATTAAAATAAATTTTTTGGATATCATGTTTATTTTTTTAGACATTAATGGTTCTTTACTGAAATGATATTTTTTTTATATGTTTTAGTCAATTTTCCCAAGAAGAGATATAATTGTCTTTGTGGCCAAAAGGAAAAGACGAATAAACAGGATTAAAAAAATTAATTTGGAAGAAAAACCGAAAAAATTCTTTCAAAGAATTAAAAAACTTTTCAAGACAGAAACACAAAGAAAAAGAATTATTTTTATTTCTGTTCTGATTAGTGCCGGATTATGGTTCTTTTGGGGAATTCCTCTTCCCACCAAACTTACAACCCAAAATCTCCCTGTATCAACTAAGCTTTTCGACAGAAACGGAAAGTTAATCTATGAAATTTATACCGACGAAAGGAGAAGCCCTGTAGAACTACAGGATTTGCCAAATTTCGTCAAAGAAGCAACAATCTCGATTGAAGACAAGGATTTCTATAAACATTACGGATTCTCTCTTACGGGTGTAGCCCGGGCAACTTTTAATATAGCTTTTAAGCATAAACTTCAAGGCGGTTCGACATTAACCCAGCAGTTGGTAAAAGTAGGTCTGCTTACTCCCGAAAGAACTGTTAAAAGAAAGATCAGGGAATTTTTTCTTTCAATGTTCGTCGAGGCAATTTATACCAAAAACCAGATCTTGGAAATGTATCTTAATCAAATTCCCTATGGCGGAACGGCTTATGGTATCGAGTCTGCATCCGAGCTATATTTTGGTAAACCTGCCAAAGATTTAACTCTCGGTGAGGCGACTCTGCTTGCGGGTCTTCCTGCCGCACCAACAAAATATTCTCCTTTTGGTGCTCACCCCGAACTTGCTAAAGGAAGGCAAGAAACTGTTCTTCGCAGAATGGTTGAGGACGGAAAAATAAGCCAAGAGGAAGCAGATAAAGCAAAGGCTGAAGAACTGAAATATGTATCTCCCAAAGACTCAAAGGCTACCCACTTCGCACTTTGGGTAAAAGAAACTTTGGCTGAAAAATACGGCGATGCGGTAGTTGAACAGGGAGGTTTAAGAGTCACTACTACTCTAGATCTGGATTTGCAGGAATTTGCCCAGGAAGCTGTTGCTACAGAAGTGGGAAAATTGAAAAAAAGTAAAGTCAAAAATGGAGCCGCCATTATAACCAGACCCAAGACCGGAGAAATTCTTGCTATGGTGGGAAGCAAAGATTATTTTGCCGAAGATGAAGATGGCAAAGTAAATGTAATTTTTGCAGACAGACAACCAGGTTCTTCTATCAAACCCTTAAATTATGCTTTGGCTTTGAAAGATAAAAAAATCACACCCTCAACTCCCCTGGATGATATGCCTACCTGCTTTTTGGTTGTCGGTCAACCTCCATATTGCCCAGTAAATTACGATAACTCTTTCCATGGTCCGACCCAAGTACGTTTTGCACTGGGAAATTCATATAACATCCCTGCTGTCAGGGTTTTGGCACTAAACGGTATCGAAAATTTTATCGAATTTGCCAAATCCATGGGTATTACTACTTTTACCGATCCCGCAAATTACGGCCTTTCTTTAACACTCGGTGGCGGTGAAGTAAGACCTTATGATATGGCTGTTGCTTTTGGAGTATTCGCCAACCAAGGCGTAAAAGTTCCCCTTACTGCTATTCTTAAAGTGGAAGATTGGAAAGGAAAAGTTCTGGAAGAAACCAAATTGGATAATATTGAAGACCAAAGAGTTCTAGAACCTGACGTAACTTACTTAATCTCCCACATACTTCTAGACAACAATGCCCGCAGTGCTGCCTTTGGCAGTAGTTCTTACTTAAATGTTTCCGGACATTCCGAAGTTTCAGTGAAAACAGGAACAACGAATGACAGAAGGGATAACTGGACAATAGGCTATTCATCCCAAATTTTGGCTTTATCCTGGGTGGGAAACAATGACAATACGGAAATGAGTGGAGCAGTTTCGGGTGTATCCGGAGCATCCCCCATCTGGAATAAAATTATTAAAAATGCACTCGATAAGTCCGAAAAAGGATTTTATAATCCTGAAGATAAAGGTCATTCTTGGCCAAAACAACCGGATGGAGTCGTAGGATCAAATGTTTGTTCAGACTCGGGTAACGTTCCCACCGGACCTGAAGGAAACTTCGGTTGCCCAACCCGATTCGAATACTTCCTGAAAGATGCGGTTGGAGCAAATATAGATTTCGGAAGAAAAGATATCCCCATCGACAAAACTACCGGAGCTCCGGCTGACGATAAAACTCCTCCGGAAAATATAGAAACGCAAAACAAACTGGTGCTTATTGACCCTTTGGGATCTCTTTATTGTTTTGACTGTATTGCTTCACAATCCGCAACTATTAAATATCCTCTAAAAAGTAGGTAACATTGCTGGATTTCGGAATAAAAGTATATACTAAAATTATATAAATGGAGCCGACAAATCCACCAGCAGACATAAAAGTCCAACAGCCTCCAATTTCTCAAACTCAATCCGAGGATCAACCTCCTATAAAACCACCGGAAATTATTAAGCCCAAAAAACCATTTAGAACAACTTTGTTTGTTATCTTATTTGTGGTAACTCTCGCCGCTGTTTTGGGTTATTTTGTTTACCAAAACTATCTGCTAAAAAAAGAGGCTACTAACATAACTCCTACTCAGCAATCCCCCATTCCTTCTCAATCACCTGACCCAACAAGTAACTGGGTAGTTTTCAATTCGAAAACCCTGGGTATTGAATTTAAAATACCCCCTCAATTTGAAAAGTATGGAGTCCTCGGAGAAACAATAAATTCTGCTGAAAAAGGTACCTATCTTTGTATTACTTTCCCCGCCAAAAAATCGTCTGTTGTTAAAAATGTGATTGCAGGTGGTACAGGATGTAATATCGGTAACTTTGGATTAGAGTCAAATTCCGTTGGTTTCGAGGCAGGACAAATGGGGTCTTTTTTGAGTATTCAGGGTTTCGAATATAAAAACGATATACCTTATGTTTATTGGGGTGCTGGAACACAGTATGAAAAACAATTCGAAATTCCTAGCACTATAGTTACCAAAATCAGTGAAAATATAATTAAAATCAAAGGTGGAACATATTCCGACTTACAAATTTGGCCAATGGAAAGTCAAATTGGAGCAATAATTAAAACAAAAAATACAACCTACCCAGGTTTGGTTCTTGAAGCTACCCTTAATAAAGATTTATCAGAGAAAGAATTTGATCAAATCCTCTCCACTTTTAAATTTCTTGAACAAAATCAAAAATCTGAAAAGGAAGTAGTACTCTCTGCTGCTGAATCATATCTTGATGCAATCATTAGTCAGAACAAACAAGGTCTTATGAGTTACTTAACCATAGAAGCAGCTGAAAGATATAAAAATACGCTACTTCCAACAGGATTTAAAACACACGAAATTCTTAATGAGTTTCACTCTGTACAAGAAGAAACTGATTTTTATAAACAAACATCAATCCCATTTGCCGTTAAACTCTATCAAGATAATGACCCGGAGGGTACACTTTTTACACTCACATTTACAAAAGAAAATGGTTTGTGGAAAACAAACGTATGGCCTCCTCAACCTTAAGTGTTTTCTCGCGTTGTCTTGATAATCTAATATAAATTCCCCTTCCAGACTATAGACCTAAGAGTTATACTATAGAAAGTGGCCAAAAGGGCTTTAAAAAAAACAAATGAGAACCCCGCCCCAAAGATAGCAAAAAAAAGCTTTTACATATTCAAAAAAGCTTTAATTTTTATTGGAAAACCGGCCTTTTTTATACTTTCTAATACTTTTATCGCCATACTTTTTATCTTCTATATTACAGGTCATTCATTTAGAACATTTCTGAATCTTCCTTCAGTATTATTGAAAAAAAATATTAAAAAATCTCTTAAATTTTATAAAAAATTAAATCTCCCCAAAATCAAACTTCCTAAGATTTCTTTTAAAATTACTCTTCCGAGAATTAAACCTTTAAAAATTAAGGTCAAATTACCCCAACTGCATTTCCGCTATCTTTTTGTTCTCATATTATTTTTTTTGTTTTTAGTCATTCCTTTTAATTTTATCGTTAAAGTTTTCAAAGACCTTCCCTCTCCCCAGAAACTCACCCAAAGAGAAATTGAGGTTTCAACAAAAATATACGACAGAAACGGAGTCTTGCTTTATAAAATATTCGAAAACAAAAATCGAACCATTATTCCTTTACAGGAAATTCCCATGCACGTCAGGCTTGCAACTTTAGCCGCTGAAGATGCCGAATTTTACAGTCATCCCGGTTTTTCTATTAAAGGAATTGTTAGAGCAGTTTATAAAAACCTTACCCAAGGTGAGTTAACCGGCGGTTCTACTATAACCCAGCAACTTGTTAAGAACGCGCTTCTTACCTCCGAAAAAACCTGGGTCAGAAAAGCTAAAGAAATTACGCT
The DNA here is from genome assembly GCA_036846005.1 of Patescibacteria group bacterium. GTDB lineage: Bacteria > Patescibacteriota > Microgenomatia > UBA8517 > UBA8517 > DATEXQ01. Next base: position 36,022 of record DAIUCV010000004.1, read on the forward strand.
TGCCTTACAGGTAGAAATGTCTTTTACGAAAGACCAGATTTTGGAAATGTACCTGAACGAAGTATCCTACGGTGGAACTGCATACGGTATAGAAGAAGCCAGTATTCAGTATTTTAATAAAGATGTTGGTAAATTAACGCTAGCGCAGGCTTCACTTCTTGCTGGACTTCCCAAAAGTCCCACTAAATATTCTCCATCTGCTAATCCTTCTCTATCCCTTGCCAGACAAAAAGAAGTATTACACCTGATGAAAGTAAACGGTTTTATCAATGAAGAGCAGGAAAAGCAAGCCGGACAAGAAACTTTGACTTTCGCAAATCAAAAAACAGACATTAAAGCTCCCCACTTTGTAATGTATGTTAGACAAATTTTGGAAGAAACTTACGGAAAGGAAATGATCGGGAAAGGCGGACTCAATGTTATAACTTCGCTTGATTATGAAATTCAAAAATTAGCGGAAGATGTTGTTGCCAAAGAAATCGAAAAATTAAAACCTCTAAATGTTACCAATGGAGCAGTTGTGGTGCTTAATCCTGCAACAGGAGAGATTCTCGCCATGGTTGGCAGTTATAATTACTTTGATAACGAACATGATGGGAATGTAAATGTGACGCTTTCGGAAAGACAACCCGGTTCTTCCATAAAAATAATAAATTACGCCTATGCTCTATCGCATGGATATACTCCCTCAACTATCATTCCCGATATCCCCACTTCTTTTTTGGTAGAAGGTCAACCGCCTTATATACCTAAAAATTATGACGGAAATTACAGAGGAAACTTACTATTAAGAAGCGCATTTGCCGAATCAAGAAATATTCCGGCTGTCAGAGTTCTTGCCTCATACGGTGTAAAAAACATGATTGAAATGGGCAAAAAAATGGGAATTACCACATGGGATGATGAAAACCGCTTTGGCTTATCACTTACTCTGGGTGGAGGAGAAGTTAAACTTCTTGATCTGGCAAGAGTCTACGCAACTGTAGCAAATTACGGGAAAAGACCCGAAATCTCTCCTATTATAAATATCACGAATTACCAAAATGGAAGTGTTTATTTAAATCCCTGTCTATCTGTTCAAACCGCCGAAGAAAAAGATTTAACAAAGAATGTTTATGCTTCCGAAGTTTTCGGCAAGAATTGTCGCGAGGAAGCTGTACTTGATCCCAGAGTTGCCTACATCTTAACCGATATCTTAAAAGATAATTCTGCTCGTGCACCTGCTTTTGGAACCTTTTCCCAACTGGTAATTCCCAACCATAAAGAAGTCGCTGTAAAAACGGGTACAAGCAATAACCTAAGAGATAATTTAACAATCGGCTACAATCAGAAGTATTTAGTTGCAGTGTGGGTCGGTAACAACGATAACTCACCCATGGCGAGAGTGGCCTCAGGAGTTACGGGAGCATCTCCGATTTTTAACAAGATAATGTCCAGTCTCCTTTTTAATGAACAAAATCACGATTGGACAATTCCTGAAGGACTTATCCAAATACCTGTCTGCAAAACTACGGGGACATTGTCTTGCTCTGGATGCGAAACAAAGATGGAGTGGTTTCTTGGGGAGAACAAACCCCAAACCAACTGCGAAACGAGTAGTCCCAAACCTCATTTTTCCAAACCGTCATAAACAAGACCTGCAAGGCTGGAAAAAATACCGTCGGCTTCTTTCTCAACAACTCCTTTGGTTAAAATTACCAACACAAAGGGATTATCTGCATATATGATTCCTGCATCATTTACAACGTGCAGTTCTCTCCCGTATTTATGGGCTACTCTGACATTAGCGGGAATTCCTGCAACTATCCAATTTTCAAAGGAAGTTTCGGTTAAATTATTTAGTATTTCATCGGCTGAATCCTTAGAAGTAACTTTTCCCTCCCAAAGCTTTTTGAAAAATGTTCCAATATCATCTGGACTGGTTGAATTATCTTCAAGCGAAGTTGAATTCATTCCGATTGTTTTGATAACTTCGTTAATTTTTGCATCCCCTAAAACTTTTCTCATAATTCCAAAGGCAGTATTGTCCGACTGCTTCCCCATCAGCATCAGTAATTCTCTATAGCTTAATTTTGTGCCCGCCGGTTTATAATAAAGACTTCCCGACCCTGCGATTTTATCAGCATCTTTAAGTGTATAAATTGTTGCTAAATTCAAATTTCCTTTTTCAGACTCCCTAAAAGCTGCAGCCATAACCGGAAGCTTGATGAGTGATGCTGCTGTAAAAGATTCACCTTGGGATAATCCAAAAGAATACCCGCTTTTTAAGTCTATTACTAAAAGACCATAAACTCCTGATAAATTATTAGTGTTTTTCTTAAAATCGGAAGTTACTTTTTGCGATCTATCAATTATATCCTGGGAAGCGGTTTTATTGTCGTTTTCCAACACTATAGTTTCATTTTGAAATATAGAAATTGCAGGAAACTTTATTCGGGGTAACCCGGGTAATTTCCATGCTCTTGCCGAAAGTGCTAAAACAATTGATGTCAGAATGGTAAAAAGTAAAATGAATAAAATCAAAAAGCGTTCCTTTTTACCCCAAGGTTTGGGTGGTTCTTTTTTCCTTCTTTTAACAAATTCTTCTTTTGGTCTTTGAATTTTTCTGGTTATTACCTCTTCTTCTTTTTCTTTAGAAAATATCATAATTTTTTGTATTATATAATTTTTATCAATTTGATACTGTTCGTATATTATTCGGGGATACTAAAAGACAAATGTCGGAAAATAAATTGATTAAATTAATTGTTCTAAACAGGTTATTTTCTCCTTTTTACCCACACATCAGGATTAGTTATATTTTCAGGTTGCTTTCCCTGGAGGGCATCTAAAATAGCAGTAATTGCTTGCTGCCCCATTTTATTCCTTGCTTCCCAAGTAGCACTGGCAATATGAGGAGTTAGTATTACATTTTGCATTCCCAAGAGTTCAGGATTTATATCCGGCTCGTTTTCAAAAACATCAAGAGCAGCACCGGCTATATGTCCGCTTCTTAGGGCTTCTACCAAATCGTGTTCGCTTACAATCGGACCTCTGGCGGTATTTACCAAGAAACTTCCCTGTTTCATTTTCGAAAAATTCTGACTATTCATCATTCCCCTTGTTTCATCGGTTAAGGGTACATGGAGTGTTACATAATCGCTTTTTGCCAAGAGTTCATCCAAACTTACGAATTGAATTCCCAATTTTCTCTCCGCCTCGGTATCTGGCGTTCTTTTGTTGTAAAGAAGAGTCATGTTATACCCACTTGCCCTCCTTGCAACCATCGAGCCTATCCTTCCCAAACCTACGACACCCAGGGTTTTGCCTATCAGACTTTTACCCATAAAAATATCGGGTTCCCAACCTCTATAACCCCCTCTTCTGGTCGCCTCGTCTGCCTCAACTATCCTTCTGGAAAGACAAAGTATCAAAGCCCAAGTATGCTCTGCCACCGCTTCATTTACTTCATCACTGGGGGTATTGGTTACAACAATCCCCCTATCGGTCGCTGCCTTGATATCGATATTGTCAAAACCAACGGCATAATTTGAAATTATTTTTAATTGCGGACCGGCTGCGTCCATTAAATCAGAATCAATTCTATCGGTTAAAAGCGTCAAAAGAACATCTTTTCCTGCTACTCTTTCAACCAATTCTTCCTCCTCTAAGGGTCTGTCATAGGGAGAAACATCAACTGTATGACCTAAATCAGTTAATGCTTTCAGATTTTCTCCGGGTATCTTTCTGGTTACAAAAATTTTCATAGCTTAAAATTCAACTACCCCCAAACCACTGCTTTTTGCCCTTTCAAGCCATTCGGAAATTTCCGATTCACGCAGTAATCCTCTTTGACTCCCAGTATAACCTATGACCGAGGCGGAGTTAACCGTACCCCAAACCAAGGCTTCGTCAAAGCCCTTTCCCTTGATAAGGGCTGCCAAACATCCTGAACCAAAAGCATCACCTGCCCCGGTTCTTTCAAAAGCATCGATAGGTAAAATCCCCAGTTTTATATATCTGGTCCCGTCAAAGACAAAAGAGCCATTGTTTCCGTCGGTTACAACCGGATTTTTTACCCCCAAAGAAACCAGTGCATTAAGCAAATCTTTTTCCTTGCCTATGCTCCCCGATAAACCCGTCAGTTTTTCCGCTTCCTCTCTATTCACAAAGAGAATGTGGGTAATTTTTATCATATCCTCAATTTCTTTTAGGGGTACTCTTAATTGTCTACTGCCGGGATTATAGGCCAGCTTAATTTGGGGGTTCATTCTTAAAAATGAGATCAGGTGATTATAAAATGGCCTAAAGGTCTCTCCCATACTGGTTAAATAAACCCAAGAAGTAACGGGGAGTTTAACAGGGAATTGATAACTTTGGGGTGATTTATAGTTAAACATGGTCCTTTCTCCTGCATAATTGATAATTGTTGAGTAATTGGATGTAGACGAAAGTTGCTGAAAAACATAGGTGGTATCGACATTTTCGTTTTGTAACTTCTTTACTATTTCTCTGCCGATATCATCATCCCCTAAGGTTAAAACCACTCCTACATTAATTCCCAAACGCTTTGTTCCCACAGCGTTGTTGGCAGCGTTACCCCCTATTGAAAATTCCATCTCCTTGACCGGTATTTTTTCACCGTAAGTAAAACAGACATAACACTTCTTTTTGTCTATCTCACACAAGGTTTCGGATTCAACAGGAGTTATAAATACATCCAGTGATGCATCGCCTATTGATATTAAATCTAATTTAGCCATATATTATTTTTGCCAATTTATTACTTATCCCTACAGGATCTTTACTTTGCCAAACATTTCTTCCTACAGCGATTCCGCAAGTTCCAACTTTCATAAAATCTTCAACGTCTTTCAAAAACTCAGCCTCATCTCTTTTTACTCCCCCAGAAACCAAAACTCTCGATTTCCCTGCCGATTCCACAACCCATTTAAAGCTTTCGGGGTCTCCTGTATAAGGAATCTTTATAAAATCCGCACCAAGTTCTAGTCCTAAACGCGCTGAATAGGCAACTATATCCTTAGTATTTTCCTTACCTTCGACTTCCTTGCCTCTGGGATACATCCAGGCAGTAACCACCAATCCCTTTGCGTGGGCTTCATCTTCAATCTGACTAAATTCCTGCATCATCTTTGCCTCAAAATCACTCCCCACATAAATTGTGTAACCCACGGCAGATGCTCCAATTCTTATTGCCTCATCTACCGTACAAAGTAGGGGGCTATAAGGCTCCTCACCTTCATGAAGCTTGGTTTTGCCGTTAAGTTTGACCAAAAGAGGTGGTGTTTTTTGGATATCAAGTCCTCCGATGGGATAGTAGGTTTGCGCCAAGCCTTCGTGGAATATTAAGGCGGTATAAACCCCGGTATCTTGAGCCAGTTTTACCACAAATGACGGATCTATCGTAGTTTCGTCAAAATCGGTCGGACCATGCTCAAAACCGTGGTCATAAGCCAAAAACATTGCATGTCCGTCTTTAAGAAATTTATCGATATTAATTTCAGGCATTATATATAAATTTAGCAAACTGAATCGAAAAGGACAACACGCAGGTAGGATAGAGTCTCTCTAATTCTAGGAATTTTTTCTTTTAATGACTTTCTTTGCAGCACTTATTATTGAAGGAGCTTTCATCTGGTATTTTTGCATCAGCTCTTCGGGTTTTCCCGATTCGCCGAATAAATCAAGCATTCCGATAAATTCGATGGGGACCGGGAAATTTTTAGTCAAAACTTCGGCAACAGCAGAACCTAATCCCCCACTAATCTGATGTTCTTCAGCTGTAACGATAGCACCAGTCAGTTTGGCTACATGAATTAGGGTTTGCTGGTCAAGGGGTTTTATCGTATGACAATTAACTACAATTGAAGGAATTTTACTTTTGGCCAACTCTTTGGCAGCCTTTAAGGCCTCGTAAACCAAGGGACCACAGGCTATAATTGCTACCTGCGGGTCTTTGTCTTCCCAAAAAATTTCAGCATTTCCTATTTTAAAAGGAGAGTCTGAGGTAGTAATCTGGGGAAATGGTTCTCTGGGAATTCTGATGTAAGACGGTTTATTGTTATCCGCAACCGCCATTACCGCTTTTCTAGTTTCCAGGCTATCGCAAGGAGCAATAACCACCATATTGGGTAAAACACGCATTAAAGCAAGATCCTCCAAGGCTTGATGCGTCGATCCTCCTGCTCCCACATTTAAACCGGCATGGGTACCGATGATCTTTACCGGAAAATTATTTAAAGCGATGGTTGTGCGAATTTGCTCCCAATTTCTACCCGGTGAAAATACGGCATAGGCGCAAATAAACGGTATTTTTCCGTAATTGGCAATTCCCGAGGCAATGCAAGCTAAAACTTGTTCTGCAACCCCTACCTGAACAAATCTGTCGGGGAATTTCTGGGCAAAATAACTTGCCTTGGTACTTAAAGCAACATCTGACGAAAGAACAAATATCTTCTCATTACTTGCCCCCAGTTCAACCAAGGCTTCTCCCAAAGCATCTCTAAAAGAGAGTTTCTCATTTCTTCCTAAAAATAAATCTTTTACCAAATTACTTTTTGGGTTAATCATATGTTTTTTTCTGATAATTCTTTCAATGCCAGCTGTAATTCTTCTTTATTGGGAACTTTACCGTGCCACTCGTATCTGCCTTCCATAAAAGAAACTCCTTTTCCCGCAATAGTTTTACAAATTATCGCAGTAGGTCTTTGATATTCGCTTCTGGCATTTTGAACTGCACCGATTATTGCTTCAAAATTATGTCCGTCGATTTCAAAGACATTCCAGTTAAAGGCTCTATATTTTTCGGCTAAAGGATCAAGAGGCATAATATCTTCTGTAAAACCGTCAATTTGGATATTGTTTCTGTCAACAAAAACCGTGAGATTTGAAAGAGAATATTTGCTGGCAACGGCAACCCCCTCCCAATGATTTCCTTCATCGTGTTCTGCATCGCTGGTGATGCAATAATTTCTAAAGCGTTTATCATCATGCCTCGCGGCAAAGGCATAACCTACTGCTTCGGATAAACCTGACCCCAAAGGTCCTGAAGTAATTTCTATTCCCGGTAGTCTACTTTTTTCCGGATGACCTTGAAGTTTACTTCCCAGTTTGGAGTAGGTCTTAAGCAGACTTTTGTCAAAATAATTGGCATGGGCCATGGTTGTATATAAAGCCGGGCAGGTATGGCCATTGGAAAGAAATAATCTGTCTCTTTCTTCCCAGTCGGGATTTGTGGGGTCATGCTGCATAATGGAAAAGTAAAGAGATACAAAAACTTCTACCAACCCCAAAGAACCGGCTGTGTGTCCGGAACGCGCTTCATAAAGCATTTTTAAGGTATCTTTCCTTACCTTTGTAGCTATTTCTTCTAATTGGGCAGTGGAGAGTTTGGGCATAAATTAAACATCTTAAAAACTACTTCATAAATGCCAAGTCAGAACATACTTTACAGTGTTTGCTGTGGTCAACCGATTCCAGTCTTTTTTCGAATTTCTTAACTACCGGAAGTATATCTTCCTTCCTACTGACAATTTCAAAAACACTTAATTCCTCTTTATCCAAATTCATATTTCTCCTAAAAGTATCGATAATTTCTATCCAAAAATCTCCATAAAGAATAAACGGTTTATGGTGTCCGTAATAAAGTTTGGCTAAAACCCAGGCTGCACCCAGTTCGGAAATGGTTCCGGAACCTCCTTTAAAAATAATAAACATATCTGCATGCTCGAGGAGTTTAAACATTCTATCGATATAATTTGTGGTTACTATTTCCTCATCTGTCACGTTACCTAAATACCTTCCCTCATAACCCGGAGCTTCTTTTGAATCAAAGGTGACAGAAATGGTTTCTCCCCCGACTTCACTTGCGCCTTTGGTTGATGCATCCATTACTCCGGGACCGCCTCCATTTACAATTACATAACCTTTATCCGCAAGCATCTTGGCTACCTCATATGCACTTTGGTAAAGAGGATCACTTTTGGTTACATTGGCATCTCCAAAAAAAGCTATTCTTTTTATAATTGATCTGGCGATATTTGGGTCTGGGTTCATTTTTAGACTACCTTTCGATATTTTTCCAAATTCATTTTTAAATCTCCTTTAAAAAGCCTTTCTCCTATAACCGCTTCGTCTGCACCTCTGGTTACCAAATCGTCTATATCATCAGGGGTTATTCCTCCGTCAACAGAGATTTTAAAAGTAGATTTTTGTAGTTCGCGAATCTTACTAAGTGCTGCAATCTTTTCCAAACTTTTAGGTTCAAACTGTTGCCCACCGAAACCTGCAGGTACGCTCAAAACTAATACTACATCCAAATCCTGAAATATTATATCGTCAATAACAGAAATATCGGATTTTAAATCCAAGGCAAGTCCAACCAAGGTACCTACCTCCTGCACCTTTTGGACAAAATTAAGCTGATCGGACATCATTTCAACTTGGCCTATGATTCTATCCGCCCCACCTCTTATGCATCTTTCCACCCAATTTACCGGTTCTTTGGTCATTAGATGAAAATCAAGTTTCAAATCGGTATCGACATCCTGCAATAAATCTATGTCAAATGTTTTGTTGACGGCAAAAATTCCGTCTACGACATCTATTTGCACCCCACCCACCATGCCTTCCGCCATTTGTATTTTGGCAAGAACTTCCTCAGGGTTGTTGGTAAGAATTGAAGGAATAATTTCGAATGGCTTTAACATCTATTTTCTTTGGCTAAACGCCAGACTAAGCGAATCCGTCGGTGCAGTTTCTCCTCCCAGTGTTCTTCCTACTCTTAATACCTGCTCCACCAGCCTATTGGCATATCCCCATTCGTTGTCATACCAGGCAAAAACCTTAACCAAATTTCCGGCTATAACTTGGGTCAATGATAGATCCACTATTGCCGATTCACTTCTTCCTATGATATCCGATGAAACTAAAGGCTCCTTGGTAACCCCCAAAATTCCTTTGTAGATAGCATTATTTATCGCCTTTTCAAAGGCTTGATTAACCTCTGCAACGCTAACTTCCTTTTTAAGTACAAAGGTAAAATCAGTAATGGATCCAGTGGCAACCGGAACTCTTAACGCCGTCCCGTCAAAAAGTCCTTTTAAGGTGGGAATGGTTTCGGTTGTTGAAATTGCTGCCCCGGTTGTGGTGGGGATAATGTTTTCGGCTGCTGCTCTGGCCCGTCTTAAGTCTTGATGGGAATTATCCTGCAGATTCTGATCATCCGTATATCCGTGAATTGTGGTTATACCTGCTTTTTCAATCCCAAAGGCAGCCTCAATTACAGCTGTCACGGGAGCAACGCAATTGGTTGTACAGGAAGAGTTGGAAAGAACGTCAACAGCATGCAGGTCAGAATTTTTTGTAGCATATTCGTTGACCCCAATGATATAAGTTCCCACATTTCCCCCTTTAACTGGAGCTGAAATGACTACTCTTTTTGCACCTCCCACTCCGTGTTTTTTTGCATCCTCTTCGCTGGTAAATTTACCCGTAGATTCAATAACCACGTCAACCCCGTATTTGCTCCAGGGTATTTTTGCCGGATCTCTCTGGGCAAGAAGCGGATATTTCTTACTTTCGATAATTAAATATCCGATTAAGGGATCCACCTCCTTGCCTGATTCTCCTGCCTCAACCATTGCAGATGCATCTTTTACTTCCTCAAATCCTACAGTCTTTTCGAATTTACGATACATCGTATCGTAATTAACCAAATGTGCCCAACCTGCTGCATTCATGCTTCCTGAAGTATTTATTGCGGCAAATTCAATCTCGTTGGCGTGTTTTAAAACGCCTATTCTAAAAGCAATTCTTCCTATTCTTCCGA
>DAIUCV010000005.1:0-40377 GCA_036846005.1 Patescibacteria group bacterium
ATATTGAATGGAATATAAAATGGTCTGCCGCACAATTCAAAAAAGGAAATCAAAAAATATGGTCTTGCTATAAAAAACTGTATGATGTAAAGTAAAAACTCTCCCAACACAAGAATAGCATAAACAGCCCTTAGCGGGGCTGTTTTATGTTAGTGGTATGTTTTCTCATCTTATGGGGTTAAAATCATTTATAGAGGCATTTAAAGCGAAAATTAAAGCGAAAAAAAGCCCCATCAATACTTAGGGGCTTCTCCACTTCGCCGAAATAAGCCTTTTAAAATGACTTGCAGACTTTTCTTTGAAGTTTATATTAAAAACTAAACCAAGATATCGTATCCATAATCGTCCACTATCAGTGTTACCCGATATTAAGATAGAAAAAATACGAATATCCCAGTAGAGCTTATTTATATTTTAATTGGTACATAAAAAAATGTCAAAAAAGTTATCCACTTTTCAATTTGACTTTATTTTTTTATCACCTTAAAATTAAGATATGGAAATAATGCAATGCGCAAAATGCGAAAAATACAAGCCACAATTTCAATTTTATTTTGAATATATTTGTCGGCGATGTTCTCTCAGTATACGACTTAATAAAAGAAAAGGTTTATTTATAATTCCGCACGAAAGTAAATTTGTTGCCTTATTCAAAAAATACGACTCAATTCACATAACCGGCAGAGATAACCCGCGCGAAAAAGTAAGACGGAGAGATCATCATACTTGTCAGATATGTTTTCAAATATGGGAATATGATGAAAGGAAATTCGATGTTCACCATAAAAGTATGGAAAAAGAAAAAACGCGAGGATATCAAAATTATGAAGAAGAAAAAGACAATATGATAACTTTATGTCATAAGTGTCATTTTGGATTGCATTATAATAAGAAAAGTTATCAACAGTTGACTTAAAAAATAGGAGGAGTAAAATATAAGTATGGATAAAAAATCATTACAATTTAATTTAAAAAAATTATCAAAAATCCCAAGATGGTCTGAGGTTTGTAATGATTCCTCGTCCAGCCGTCTTGGGATTTTTGATTGTTTAACATGATAAAACTACCAGATTTTATTATAATTCCATATCAACTCTTGGAAGATAAAAAAATAACTCTCATTGATGAGCGTGTATATGGAATTATTTATTGGTTAACGAAATTAAAAAATGAAAAATGCACCGCAAGCAATAAAACTCTATCAGAATTAGTAAAAACAACAACAGGAACGATACAAAATTCACTTTCAAAATTAGAACAATTAGGATACATAAAACGCATTTTTAAAGATAATAATAAAAAAATAAGGAAAGAAATAATTGCTTTAGTGATATTCACAAAGGTATCATTCACAGATGATACGCAGGTATCACCCACCAGTGATACGGTATCACCCACCAGTGATACGAGGGTATCACCCACCAGTGACCAGAATAAGAATATATATAATAAGAATAATAAAGAATATATAGCAACGCACGGCGTTGCGGGAATAGATATAAATTCCCTCATCAAACTATTTGAACCGGTTAATCCGTCTTACGAACGACTATACGCCAATAAAACACAAAGGTCGGCTTTAGAGAGACTAATAAAAAAATGGGGCGAGGAAAAAATAGAAAATACTATAAAAGCTTTGCCGGATATTATAAATAAGCCTTACGCTCCCAAAATAATAACCCCGCTTGAACTTGAAAGAGATTTAGGGAAATTGATAACATTTTACAAACAAGAAAAAACAAAGGTCAAAAAAGGCGGAGTATTTATAATTAAATGAAAACAATGATTAAAATAATAACAATAGGAAAAGTCTTTAAGTCGGACATCTCAATGGAAGTGATTGATGAATTTATGCAAAGCAACCAGCAACTTCTTAAATTACCGACAGGAGAATGGATAAATAGGAGTGCGATTATGAGTATAGAAGTTTCAAAAAATGCTTATTGGGATGGGTGGTTACTTGATGACCAAGAAAAATATTTTATGAGGGATGGCAAAAAAGTCTTAATTCCACCGCAAGCTAAAAAAGAGATTTATTACGAAGAAGAAAAAAAGGAAATAATTAAAAATAAAATATTAGCCGAACACGATTATTCTAAAGATGTCTGTAAATTTTGCAAAGAAAATGAAAAATGCAATTTTCACAAAATGATGCAATTAAGCGTATAAAAAAATATGAATAAACTTATAAATGAAATACCAAATAAATATCTACTAAGCGAAGAAGAAAAAGAAAAATTTGGGTTAAATAAAAAACAACATCAAGATATTCTGATAAAATACGAAATAAGAGATAAAAATATGAATGTCCCGTCAATTCAATTTACAGATAAAAACGGAAACATAAAATGGGGCATTAATTTATTACCGAGATTATTACGATTTACTTTTCCGGCAGATTTTAAAACGACATTTGAAATGATTGATAAATTTTTTCCGGATTTAATCAGAAAAGCGGAGAGTATGGATTATGTTAATTTAATTCTAATTGATGAGATAGAAGTAAATAAAAATCTTAGAAGATGGTGGTTCGGCTTTTTACAGGTAAAAATGGAAGAAGAATTAAGTTTTAAAAGTTTAAATTAAATTTATGAAAAAATCACAAATTAAAAATAAAACAAAATATAAAATAGTATATCTTGAATGGGATGATGCGGTAGCAGCTCCGGCTGGTTGGGTTGATGATTTAGACGACTGGAAAAAAACAAGCAGTTATATAATAAGCGAAGTAGGATTTTTACTGGAAGAAAATGATGAAGAGATATTTTTAGCCGGATTTATCAAACCAGAAGATAAAAATACCATAGAAAGACAAGGGGGAGTCAGAAGAATCCCAAAAGGTTGGATACAAAAAAAGATTATTTTTTAAAAAGAATTAAGTTTTAAAAACTTATGAATAAAAAACAAATAAAAAAAAGATTTCCAAATTTTCGTCTTATCCCAAACACATCAGGAGTTATACTTGATAGTATTTGGGTCAAAGATGATAATTCTGAGATAATAATAGTTTCAGCATTTGGGGGGCAATGGCATTTCAGACCGCTAAAAGATGATGAGAAAAGTTTGTAAAAATCACTTGACAAAATAAAACGCAAGCGTATAATAAATATATGACAAACTTAATTAAATGGGAAAACGCCACCAATGACCTTGCTTTTGAGTTCAAGGATAAATACTTCGGCAAGGATTGCACCGACATTTGGTGGATTGGAAACGAAACAGGCGGTGTTCTCACTATCAACGACTATTACTTCAATCTGGATAGGATTGTTGAAGCGATGAGATACAAAGCCACTAAAAAGAAACTCTTCGGTTATTATGATTTAGAAATAAAAGCAGGATATAAAAAATCAAACAAATCAATCACAGAAATAATCGGGATAAATTTTAGAAATTATTTAAAAAAATGAAAAAAGAAAACAAAACAGCAAGACTTTATATTATCATTGAACCAGAAAGAAAAAAGAAACTGGAAGTTTTAGTAAAAAAAGGAAAATCGTCAATCAATCAACTTGTGAATGACGCAATAAAATCGTTATATAAGATATAAAAGTTAGCCAGCCGGAACAGGTGAAATTGATATGAAATATAAAGGAAGAAAAAAATATACCAAAGAAGAAGCTGAAAAACAAATGGAAAATACCGCTCAAATGATATGCGTCTCAAGAGAATGTCTTATGTATTGGACAACCCAACCACGAAGCAGAAGCGATAAACTGATTGAGGTATTATGCAATCAAACTCGTGAAGAAATGATACAAGAGGAAGGTAAAAAATTAGAATATCTTAATCTAAAAATGGACTACCTTAAACAATTTTCATCGGAGTATAAATTAAAAGGAAGTTTTGGATATTTTTAAGCGCGTAAAGGCATAAAAGTTATCAACATTATGAAAAAGAAAAAAAGAAAAGTAAATAAATACGCTTCTATGATGGGCAAGCTTTCCGTAAAAGAAAGATTTTCGGGGAAAACGAAAGAAGAAATATCCGAGATGATGAGACGGGTTCAAAAAGGGAGAAAAGTTATCAACAGTTAGCTATTTGACTTTATACGCATACGGGTATATAATGATAATATAAGGTCGGAAAACATTAAAAGTTAAATATTGTTGACGGCGAGCGAGAGTTGATTTAACTTTTCTCTCCTCGTCAACAATAAGAGTAGCTCACTCACGAGCCATAAAAAAATGGAAGAAGAAAAATGTCAGGATTGTCAGGATACCGGAGTATATGAGAGTCTACACGACGATGAGCTAATAACTAAGCAATGCCATTGCCAAGCACCGGAAAGAGAGGAGGATAAGAATTACTAATGAAGAATTACATCATCGCCGGTCTTATCTTAATCGCTATCTTATCAGTCGCAAGTATCTACCAGACAATATCAATCGCTAACCTCAAGACAGAATTAGCAGAAAAAAAAGTAGTATACATCGCAAATCTAAAATTAAAAGAAATTGAAAAAGCAGAAAACGAAACTAAAGAAGCGATAATTCTTGCAAAAAAAGCAATAAGAATAACAGAAAATTTAATTAAAAATTATGGAAATTAAAATAAAAAATAGGTTCACAAATAAAATAATAATTGAGGGAGAGGCAGAAAATCTAAAAAAGTTTTTGGGAAATAATAATGGAGCAGACCTTTCTGAAGCAAACCTTTTTGAAGCAAACCTTTCTGGAGCAAACCTTTCTGGAGCAGACCTTTCTAAAGCAGACCTTTCTGAAGCAAACCTTTTTGGAGCAGACCTTTCTAAAGCAGACCTTTCTAAAGCAGACCTTTCTGAAGCAAACCTTTCTGGAGCAAACCTTTCTGGAGCAAATCTTTCTAGAGCAGACCTTTTTGGAGCAGACCTTTCTAAAGCAGACCTTTCTAAAGCAGACCTTTCTGGAGCAGACCTTTCTAAAGCAGACCTTTACAAAACAAAAATAAAAATAATCCAAAAAGAAGAAATATTAAAAGCATTAAATATTATTATTGAATAATATGGACAAATTAAATCTTATTAAAGTCGCCGTAGAACTCCACGAATGGCTTAAGAGCAACGAGAACGACGAAGTGTTAACACGCAAGGTCAGAATTATTTCTGAAAATCTTGATGAAATAATCAACGAACATAAACTTTATAAAATATGAAAACCATAACAAAAAAATTAGCGGAAATCCAGGGAATGGATTCAAGTTAAGATATTGACTATAACATATAGATTGCATATACTGTAAGTAATTATTAAATAATCTATATGAGAAAAAGAAATACAATAAAAGTTGGTAATAAATATTCAAGATTAACAGCTATTAAAAAGTGTCCATCAAGAAATAGAAGAACATTTTGGTTATTTCAGTGTGAATGTGGAATAGAAAAAGTAATAAATGTTGGAAATGTTTATGAGGGCAAGATCAAGTCGTGCGGTTGTTTGCAAAAAGAAGTTAGCAAAAGAGCTAAATTTATAAAGCATGGGATGAGGAAAACAAGATTTTATAGAACATGGATAGCAATGAGAAGAAGATGTATTGTTGAAAGCGAACCAGCTTATAAAAATTATGGTGGCAGAGGTATAAAAGTTTGTAAACGATGGGAAAGATTTGAAAATTATATGGATGACTTGCTTCCAGATTATATTAAACATTGTGAAAAAAATAGCACAAAACAAACAACACTGGATAGAATAAATAATGATGGAGATTACGAGTCAAAAAATTGCAGATGGGCTACTTATAAAGAACAGGCAAATAATAGAAGAATTAAAAAAATAAAATGAAAAAATTAAATGAGATTCAACAAAAATTAAAAGCTCCGAAAAATCAAAAAAATAGTTTTGGAAATTATAATTACAGGAGTTGCGAGGATATACTGGAAGCCGTAAAGCCATTATTAGGCACAGCAACTCTTGTTATTACAGATGAAATAATAAATTTAGGTAATAGATACTATGTCAAGGCAACAGTAATACTTAAAGATGATAAGGAAGAAGTATCTAATACATCCTATGCAAGAGAAGCCGAAGTAAAAAAAGGAATGGATGAAAGCCAGATAACAGGGGCTACATCATCATACGCAAGAAAATATGCTCTTAATGGACTATTTTTAATTGATGATACTAAAGACGCTGATACTATGGATAACACTGTAAATTACGGAAAAAAAGAAGAGCCAAAAAAAATAAGCGTTTTTGAGCAGGCTGTAAAAGTCATTAAAAACGAAAAAGACAAAGAAAAATTACAAGAATGGAAAAAGAAAATTGAAGCAAGCACAAAATACACCGAAGAAGAGAGGTTTGAATTAGTTGCCTTAATTCAAGAAAAATGAAAATTCACTACATAGAACAACGCTTACCAGAATGGTTTAACTTAAGAAAACTCAAATTAACAGCAAGTAATGCTCAAGCTATCGGGAATAATGGTAAAGGATTAGACACTTATATCACCGAGATAATGGCAGAATATTTTTCAAAAGCACCGAAAGAAAGTTTCACAAATGAACATATAGAGCGAGGTATAGAATTAGAAGAATTAGCGAGAGAAACTTATGAGATTGAATGTGGATACGCCACCGAACAGGTTGGATTTATCGAGATGAATGAATACGTAGGATGTAGTCCGGACGGACTTGTTGGAGATGACGGAATAATTGAAATAAAATGTCTTAATGATATAGCCCACTACAAGATAATCAGAGATGGAAAAAAAGAAATTGATAGCAAATACTATTGGCAATGTCAGATGTTGCTTTTAGTAAGCGAAAGAAAATGGGTAGACTTAATATTTTTCAATCCTAATTTTGATAAAAATATTATTAAATTCAGAATTGAGCCGGAAAAAGAATACCAAGACAAACTAAAAATAGGGATTGAAACAGGAATAAATAAAATTAAAGAACAATTATTATGACACCAGAAGATAAATTCAAATTAAATCTTTTTGAAAATATGCAATTCTTTATTATAGATTTATCAAAAGAATGGTTGAGCATAAACCCAAAATACAGAGGAGATTTTATAGAGTATGCAACGATAGAAATACAAAAAGAAAAAGATAAAATAATTAACAAAAATAAAATAACAAAATGAACAAAGAAATTGTATTTTTAGACGGCTTATTGTGTAAAATACCTCACGAGAAAGCTCCTGATTTTGTAAAAATGGATATATCTTTTAAAACGGATGATTTTATTAAATTCTTAGAAAAACACAGAAACAATAATGGTTATGTAAACGCACAAATAAAGGTCGGAAAATCCGGCAAAGCTTACGCTCAGCTTAATACTTGGAAGCCCGAAAAACAAAAAGAAGAAAAAACGGAAGAAATTAACGCAGACGATTTAATTCCATTTTAAAAAAATGTTCAAGTAAATATTACAGAAACATAAAAAATAAGTAATTAACTATGCTTTGTGAAACTTGCAAAAAAAAAATAGATACCAGAACTTTAACCCAAAATTCGGCTTTGCATCTCTACTTCAAACTCTTATCAGATGAGCTTATCAATCAAGGCACGGATTTGAGAGAACTTGTAAAAGAAGGAGTAGATATAATCCCAACACCTGAAGCCGTCAAACTGCTTTGGAAGCAACTTCAAAAAGCAATGTTAGATAAAGAAAGCACTACACAATTAACGAAGCAGGAAGTTGATAAAGTTTATGAGGTTTTCAGCAAGTTAATTTCGGAAAGAGCCGAAGTTTATATCCCATTTCCAAGTTTAGAAAATAATTTTATTTAACAAAATTAAAATGTATAAATTCAAAATAGGCGACAAAGTAAAATATTGCGGCAACTTAGTTGGAGTCATTGGTTGCATAGAGTATAATAGGGCGTATATGTCTTCCTGCAGTAGTGCCACGAATGAATTCAGATATCCTCAGGGAGGCACCTGTCCAATTCACAATACCTTTATGGGATATGGATTAGATGATTTAACTTTAGTAGAGAGTAATAAAATAACTTTCAGTCCAGCCAACTTCACAGAAGGAAACTGGATTGACAAAAAAATGAGTAGTATTAAAGAGTTCGCAAAGAATTTATTATTAAGCAACGAAGACAAAGTATTAAGACAAGCAGGTCTTCAAGATAGTTATGGAGAATACACACAGGATGCCAGAGATTTAGTTATCGCAAAGTTAGTTGAGGAGAACAAAGCATATTTAGTTGAAATTGCAGAGAAAAAAGAAGCAGAGGAAAATAAATAGATTTACCCGTAGATAAATAAAATATATGAAAAATATAGACATAATGAGAATTTTAAAAGTTAGTCTACCGATTAGAACCAAAGAAGGTAAATTTATCTATTTCGTAGAATTTGAAGGTAGATTTTCCACAGAAAATGAAGATGAAGTAAATGATGCAGTTCAACAAGCTATTAATCATCAGCTTAAATTTAAAATTACTAAATCAAATTGCAAGCGTTGTGTGGTCGGCAACCTTGGAAAATGTATAATTTGTGAAAAAAATAATGATAACAGTTGAATTAAATATATGTATATAACAATTTACGAAGAATTTGACCAATTATGTGAAAAAATGAGGAAGATGGGATATATTCTTCAACCAAGTGATTCAACGAATGTGACTTTTGTTTTAACCCCCCCAGAGGAAAATATATGTGTATAACACAATTTAGGGAACAATGTAAAAAAGGTAAATTCTACTATTTCCCAACACCTGAAGATTTTGATAAAAAATTACATTACGGCAAAGAAAAAATACCTAAAAATGTAAAATTCACAATGGGTTTAATTGACAATGGAGTAGATTCACCACCAACACGATATTCTGCCTATGGAGTTACAAGATAACCACCCAAGGAGCTTAATTGAAAAGATAAATAATATGAAAAAATATAAAGTCACATTCACCACTGATTTCACCAAATACGAAAAATCTATAAATGATTACAATGAATTACTAAATAATTACACCGAATACGAAAAATTTATAAATGAAAAAAAAGACCATTATATCAAAGGAGTTATGGATTATTATCTTGGAGAATTAGAGACTCATCCCAAGCAGTTAGCCATATGCAAAAAGTGGAAAGACAAAGAAGTAGCTCTCTCAGAATTACCAGAATTTATAGCGGAAGTAGGTGATGTGATTTTGTCAAAAAATGAAGTAGAAGTTTATAATGATAACAGAGAATAACTCTCCCCAAAGGATCTTAATTAACAAGGAAGTGATAAATATATGAAAAAAAATCTATACTACCCCACCACCAAAAATGATTTGGGATTGCCGGAAATCACAGATGATAACCAAAAAATAGAAGAAGGACGATATTTTTACAGTTTTCGCAAGAAGAGTTTTTATGAGCGTTTTCTTAATTTTTTCAAAAAAAATAAAGGATTGAAGTGGAATTCCAATAAAAATGATTGGGACACAATAACATTGCTTAAAACCAAAAGATATTTTCTTAAAGAATTTTTTTGTAAAATAGGATTGCATAAATGGGAAGAATTGAATCCTTTATGGATGATTCAAAAGAATATTGACGGAAAAAGATGTAAATGGTGTGGATTATTTATTAGATGATAAAAGATTTAACCTCCTCATATGAAAAAAGAAAAGCTCTTAAAAAAAAGCATTAAAGTATGGAAAAGCAGAACAGCAGATGTCAAGTTTTCAGAATATATCAGAAAAAGAGATGGTAAATGTCTTAAATGCGGAAGAAAAGAGAGGCTTCAATGTTCTCATTTTTGGAGTAGGAATAACTCAAGTGTGAGGTATGATCAGGATAATTGCATAACACTCTGTTATCCATGCCATTACGGAGACAAGGTTCATGGTTGGGAATTTAACAAACAGGGTGAATACAGATATTTCATGATTAGATGGTTAGGAGAAAAAAAATATAATGAACTTGAAATAAAGAGTGGTTTGGTTGTATCTAGAAGATATGCTATAATACAATTAATGAATTTTTTATCTTCAGTGTTATGAGAATGAAATAATTAAAAGAAAAGTCATCTGTGAGAATTGTGAAAATGAGTTTATGGCAAAAAGAATGACACGCAGATTTTGTAGTAAATTATGTGCTTATAAAAAAAAGATATATTTATAAAGGAAGGAAAAAAGGAAGATTTAAAAAATGTTCATTCTGCAAAAAAGATGTTTGGATTATGAGACATAGGGAGGAAAGAAAGAATATATTTTGCAATCAAGATCATTTTATAAAATTTTTGAAGAGAAAAAGTTTTAATTTTCCTTGTAAAATCTGTGGTATAAAAGTCTTTACTCAACCAGCTCAGTTGAAATTAAGAAGCAGAACTACTTGTTCATTGGAATGCAGAAGGAAATTAGCAAGAAAAAGAGCAGAAGAAAGAAGGGTAAAGTTTGGGTATACCAAACATCAATTAGATAGATTAGCAAGATATTCAACAGAGGCAAAAAAATGGCGTGAAGAAATTTTTGAAAGAGATAATTATACTTGTCAAATTTGTAAAATAAGAGGGACTTATTTAGAATATGGAAAATAAAAGGCACTATAATCAAAGAAGATTCAAAAATGTTTTTAATAAACAAAATTGAAGAATATGCAAAAAATACAAACAAAAATTATATAACAAAAATTGAAAAAATAAGATTGCAAGAAATTGAGAAAGATGATATAATATAATAAGCTATTGTTATTAACAAGCTGGATACTAACAATAGCGTCCAGCTTATTATTTTTATGAATACAAAAGTTTTAAAGGGTTACGAAGCCCGAAAAAAGATTTTAAATGGCATAAATATTGTTTATGATGCGGTAAGAGCAACAATGGGTCCCAGTGGGAAAAATGTTCTTCTACCACGCACAATGAATAGGGGTCCCAGAGTAACCAATGATGGTTATACAGTGAGCGAGAATGTTCTACTCAAAGATCCACACGAAAGATTAGCCGCTGATTTTTTCAAAGAAGCTTCTAAAAAAACAAACGAACTTGCCGGCGACGGAACGACTGGCACAGCTGTAATTGCCGGTCATTTAGTAAATAAGATTTTTAAAGAAATTCCAAACGAAAATATCCCTTCTGCCGGAACTTCTAAAGCTGGCGACGTAATGCAGTTAAGACGAGAAATGAAAGAATGGAAAGACAAAGTTATTGAAGAGATAAAAAAACAATCTAAACCGATTAAAACTCTTGATGATTTAAAAAAAATAGCCAAAGTTTCCATAGAAGATGGAAAAATATCTGATATAGTCGCAAATATGGTATGGAATTTAGGTGTTGATAATTATATTGATGTTACCGAAGGATATAAGGGTGAAATTGAAACAGAAGAAATAAGAGGGATGAGATTCCCCGCAAAAACCGCCGCAAGAGCTTTTGTGAATAATTTAGTAAGATTCGAAATGGTTGCCGAAGATGCCTATGTTTTTATAACGAATTACAAACTTGACAATCCTTATGATGTAGTAGATATTCTCAACTCTTGTAAAGTTTCCAAAATAGCTTTAATTGCACCGGAATTTTCGGAAAATGTTTTAATTTCTTTACTGCAAACAACAAAAAACGGATTATTCTGTTACCCTATTAAATCTCCTTCTTTACGTTCGGAACAGTTAGAAGATTTGGCAACTTATACCGGCGCGACTTTTATAGATAAAAACGAAGGTAGAAAATTAAACTCTATAACAATTGAAGATTTAGGTTTTGCTGATAAAATCGTAGTTAAAGACACCGAAAATAAAGAAGATGCCATCCTTATAGGCGGAAAAGGTTTTAAAAGCAAGGCGGTAGAATGGAGATGTAAAGTTTTAAAAGCTCAAATGGATGAGGCTAAAAATAACATTTCCAAAGAACAATTAAAACGAAGAATAGCGAATATGTCATCAGCTGTTGGAGTAATAAGGGTCGGTGCTTCCACAGACGCAGAGAGTCTTTATTTGAAACTTAAAATTGAAGACGGAGTTTATGCCTGCAAAGCCGCTCTTCAAGAAGGATATGTTAAGGGAGGAGGGTTGTGCTTGAAAGAAATATCAGAAACTTTGCCAAAAAATATTCTCACAGAAAGTCTATTAGCTCCATATGAGCAAATCCAAAAAAACGCAAATGGAATAGCAATCGGGAAAGAAGTCATTGATCCTGCGAAAGTCATCAGACTCCAGATAGAACACGGAATATCAATCGCCTCAACGATTATCACAACAGATGTTATAATAGCTGAAATACCAGACGGAAAAGACGGAGAAAAGGACATAGCCAAAGCAATCGGAAAACTCGTGTATTTCCACGCGAAAGAAAGAGGAATGATAAAAGAAAGTGAAGAAGAGGCAGAGATGGACAGAGCAAAAATGTTTTCGGAAGCCCTGTTTAACGACGTAGATTAAATATTAAATAAATGTTATAATTATATGGAAGAAGCAACAAAACAAGTTTTACAAAGAGAAAAAGATAAATGCTTAGCTCAAATAGCGATGTTTGATATAGATATTGAATTATTAAAATCGTCTGACCCTGAAAGCATTGCATTTAAACAACCTTTGAAACAAAACTCAAATGGGGAAGTATTATCTTATAGAGAGATTAAAGCCAAAGACGCTTTAAAAAACACAGAGGAAGCAAGGAACAATACTCAAAAAAGATTGGATGTAATAATTAAACTTTCAAAATAATGCCAATATCAAGCTCAGCAAGACAAATGATGATGTCAAAAAAAGCTCAAAAAGCAGTATCATCAAAAATAAAAGAAGTAATGCACAAAGGAATAAAAGGAAAGAAAGTATCACAGAAACAAGCTGTCGCGGTTGGTCTTTCAGTCGCAAGGAAAAAAGGATATAAAATACCAAAGAAATGATATATGAATTCAAAAATGTAAAATGTCTTGAAGTTATAGACGGCGACACAATAAAAGCCCAAGTGAATATCGGGTTCTATTTAACTACAATTCAAAAATTCAGATTCTATCGCATAAACAGCCCTGAAAGCAGAACGACCGATGAGGAAGAAAAAAAGAAAGGATTGGAAACAAAAGAGTTTCTTAAAAAACTTATTGAAGGAAAAGACATAATCATAACATCTCACAAAGAAGACAAATATGGCAGGTGGCTCGTGGAAGTTTACGAAATTGATGAGAAAGGCGAAAAAGGAAGAAATATAAATGATTGGTTAGTTTTAAATAAACTGGCTATTTATAAAGATTATGACTAACGAACATATAATGATTATTATTCTTTGCATAGTTGCGGTAATTGTTTTATATCTTGGCGGAATGTTCAGTTACGGAATTTCAAAAAGCGAAGCAGATAAACTTTGTAAAGACAATGGATTTAAAAAGGTTTTAGAAATAAAAGGAGACCATATAACTTGTGAAAAATAGATAAAATCAAATGAATATAGAAACAAAAGAGATAAAGCCATATACGAGAAATGATTTTTGTGCTATGATGGTTATATGGAAGCAAGGTGTAAAAATTGCCAAAATATAGTTATAGCCAAAAAGTTTTGGAATGTTTTATGTTTGGAATGTAGAAAGAAAAGAGATGCTTTATGGATGATAAAATATAGGAAGCAGAAACCAGAATTATTTAAGAAAATAGCAGAAAAGTATTACGAAAAAAATAAGGATAAAGTTTTATTCCAAAATAAAAGTTATTATATCAAAAATAGAGATTTAAAGGTAGAATATGCCAGAAATAGAAGAAAAGAACACAAAGAGCATATTTTAAATTTATCAAAGTTAAGATATAATATAAAAAGAGAGCATATTTTAAAGCAAGCAAAAGAAAGTTATCAAAGGAGGAAAGATAAGATTGGTAAATATGGGAAAAAGTATCGTTCTGAAAATAAAGAAGATATAAGGTTAAGAAATAAAAATAGAATACATAAATTGAGGACATTAGAGCAAAGTTCCGATATTACTCATAAATGGTTAAAAGATTTATTTATAAAAAGTAAAAATTGTGTGCTTTGTAATTATGTTTTCAATGGTATAGATAGAGATAAACATTTAGACCATATAATGCCCGTAGGGATAGGGGGAAAACATAATAAAGATAATGTTAGGTTTTTATGTAAAAATTGTAATTTATCACGACCAAAAGACGGTAGGGATTTAACGAAAACATTAAACTTAATGGAGAACCAATAGTATGGACACAAACACAGAAAATCCGCAAGTAGCGGAAGAAATAGTGGTAAAACCAGTTCTTAAAAATGAGAAGGGTCAATTCGTGGAAGGCACAGCAAAGCCAGAAAATAGTGGTGTTAAAAAAGGATACAGAAGTTTTGAAAAGGACTTTGATGAAGTGTGCGATGAAGTCGCCAAAGCAAACAACATAACCAACAGCGAAGCCCGTAAGATACTCATCAAGAAAGCATACAGTGAAGCCAAGAATGGACAATATAATTTTTATAAAGATATTACGGATCGTGTTTATGGCAAGGTGGTAGATAGAACCGACTTAACAACAGGTGGTGAGGTATTCGGAGGGATAACTCAAATAATCATCAACACTCCAAATGGAAAAAAGAAAACTGGAAATAAACCCAAATGAAAAACAATACGAAGCGTGGCTTGCTCTTCAGAATCCTGACATCGCTGAAATTCATTATGGCGGCGCGGCTGGAGGCGGTAAAACTTGGCTCGGTTGCGAATCAAGGATAACAAGAGCATATGCTTATCCCGGATACAAGTCATTTATCGGGCGAAACGAATTAACCAGATTGATGAATACCTGTTTTATAACTTTTCAGAAAGTTTGTAAATTTCACAATATTCCAAATTCAGAATGGAATCTAAACGGTAAATATAATTATATTGAATTTAAAAACGGTTCAAGAATTGACTTACTTGACTTAGCTCATAAGCCTTCTGATCCGATGTATGAGAGATTAGGTTCTCTTGAATATACTGATGGCTGGGTAGACGAAGCTGGAGAAGTGCCTTTTATGGCGATAGATATATTACAGAGTAGAATTGGAAGACATCGAAATGAAGAGTTTGGATTAAACCCCGATACACTTTATACATATAACCCAAACAAGGGTTGGGTTTATAGAATTTATAAAGCCTTCAAAGATAAAATATTACCGAAAGATATTGTGTTTATACAAGCCTTGTATTCAGACAATCCCTATACAGCAGATATTTATGGAAAGCAACTTAACAGAATTAAAGACACTGCAATGAGAGCAAGGCTTAAGCTTGGTTCGTTTGATTATGATGATGACCCGACTTCGCTTATCAATACAGACTCGGCAATAGACCTATTCACCAATACAGTAGATTATTCAGATGATAAGTTTATGAGCATTGACGTAGCGAGACACGGCATAGACAAGACTGTTGTATATTTATGGAAAGGTTGGACATTATACGGAGTAAGAATTTACGAGAAACAAGGCGTTGATATAACAGCCCAAAAAACTAAAGACATAGCTTCAAACGAAAGAATACCATTTAGCAATTCAGTAGCTGATGAGGATGGAGTCGGCGGTGGAGTTGTAGATATCAATAGAGGTTTTAGAGGTTTTATAAATAATTCTCAACCTTTAGAAAATCCCGAAACAAAAGAAAAAGAAAATTATATAAATTTAAAATCTCAATGTTCTTATAAGATTGCCGAAATGACAAATTCACATAAGATTGCAATTAAGATTGAACCCGGGCAATTTGTATCTGAAGTGGAAGGGGTAACTTACGAGACTTGGAAAGATTTGCTTTTAGAGGAACTGGGAGCGATAAAATCAAAAATAACAAACGCTGACTCAAAGCTGAGAGTGCGAAGCAAAGAAGATGTCAAAGAAGAAATAGGAAGGTCTCCGGATTTCTCTGATACACTGATGATGCGTGCTATTTTTGAATATCCAGCAAAAAAAATAAACTTTGGAAATGTTACAATCAATCGTCCTGTCTGGCAAGGATTTAATCGCAAGTAGTATTTTTTTGAAAGATATGTTATAATATAAAAAAAGCGTGTGTGGGCTAAATAAAAATGATTGGTGAAATAACAAAACAATCACAACTTTCCGCTTATAATCCTCCGGAAGAAATAGCAAACTTCACAGCTGAAGTTAAAGGTTATTATTCTAAAGGCTGGGAAACTCTTAATACTCCTCTTGTTGAGTTGAATGACCGTTCTGTTTTGGAAGATATGGATAGAGGTCAGAGAGTTTTCAATGCTTTCGTGGATGAAAGTATAGAAGACCCTTCAGAAGCTTGGAAATGGCGAGGAACACGAAGCAAAGCGAGAAACAAAGCAATAGCAATGCACGCTCAACTCACAGCTGGATATATAATCCCGATGTTTTTGGCTCAAAACGAAGATGACGAAGAAGATGTCCAATTCTCGGATATGATGAGAGATATTGCCGAATGGATGACACAGAATTCCAATTACAAGTCATCGTTCCTAATGATTGCAATGGGAATGCTGATGAACCCAGTTAATTATATGTCGGCAGAATATGCTGAGATTTTCCAAACAATAAAAGTAAAAACAGAAAAAGGATATGAGCCGAAAGAAATTTTAGATGAGATTCTTTCCGGTTTTCAAGCAAATGTTTATTCCGCTGACCAGATTTTAATCTCTAATCTTTATGAACAAAATATTCAAAAACAAAGTTGGATTATCAAAAGACGCTGGATTGAAAAAGACGAAGCAAAAGCAAAATATGAGAATCATCCTTACTGGGAATTTGTAGAGAATGGGGTCAATGTTGTTTTTAATGAAGATGACTCAAGATTTTACGGAATAAAAGATGACGAACATCCTGACTTAGTTGAGGAAGTTACATATATCTCAAGAAGACAAGACTTGGAAGTTTGTTTTATAGGCGGGATTTATTTGGGCGATATTGATGTAAATGCTAATCCTATCAAGCATAGAACAGCAACAGGCGCACCTAAGTATAATATCGTTCCTTTCGGATACCAGAGAATTAACGAGCATTTCTTTTTCTATAAGTCTCTTATGAACTCAATGTATTGGGATAATCTTCTGCTGGACGCTCAATACGAACTCGGAATGAATAGAGCTTTTCTTGATACTAATATGCCGATAGCAATATCCGGCACTGATAAAGTTGATTCAGAAGTTATATTCCCTTCTGCCGTTATCGCATTTCAAGACCCGAACACAAAAATACAGCCGTTACTTCCGTCAGCCCCATTGGGTAATATGTTTAATGCAATGCAAATAACCGAACAGTCAATGGAAGAAGGGTCAATATCAAACGTATCTTCAGGGCAACTACCAGAAACTCAACAAAGAGCAACGACTGTAGCAATCGCGGAAAGAAACGCAAAGACAATGCTTATGGGAGTGGGAAAAACTCTTGCAGAATCTATCGTGCAATTCGGCGAGCTTATGGCGGATATCGCTGTAAATTATTTATCTGTTCCTCAAGTTGAAGATATGCTCGGCGACCAGATGAAGCTTAAATATAGAACTTTTATTTTAAAAGGAAAAATGGTTGGAGGGAAAGAAGTTTCCAAAGTTATAAAGTTTGACGAATCGCTTTTAACTGCAAAAATGACTGAAGAAGATGTAAAACAAGAGAATTTAAAACTTCTTAAGAAAGTCGGTTATCCCGAAAATAAACAACATCTGTATCTTGTTAATCCTGATTTATTTGCAAGAATGAAATATCTTGTAAGAGTTGAACCCGAAAGAATGTTCCCTAAAAATGAAGAATATATGCAAGCAATTTACAGTCAGCTATACGCACAGCTAAGAGCCGATCCATTGGTTTCCGCCGAAGGATTGGTAAGAAAAGTATTACACGCATTTTTTAGAGGCGAAGCTGAAGACTTAATGGCTAAGACTCCTGTTCAACCACAACAACCGCAGACCAATCCACCACAAACTCAATTCGGGCAACAAGGACAAAATCAAGCAACAGCAAATATTCTTGCAGGAATTGCATAAAAATATTGAATATGTTATAATATATAAAGGTCAATAAAAAATAAAATAATAAATTATATGAACGTAAAAAAATACACATTAAAAAATTCAGAAAAAGTTGATAGAGCATTGAATGGAACACTTCTTGGCAATGGTTCCAAAATTGGTGGGATTGTGAAAGAAGACGGTTCTTACGATGATGACGCTTTACTTGCCGAGTACGACAAACTCGGAGGTCTTATCACGAATAATGACGGCGATATAGTCAAAACAGGTTCTTTCTATGACTTTAAAAATAAGAAAGCAAAAACTAAAGCAGAAGTAATGTTAACTTTTAAAATCAACGGTAGAGTCGTAGACGTCCCAGAAGGAAAAGAAATGCCTAAAATTGTTGAAGCATCAAGAATTGTAGAACAAGACAAAAAGAAAAAGAAAAATATTGAAGAATAATGAAAAACAAACTTATAAAATTACTTGGGGGATATACTGATATTGAAGATTTTTTAAAAGACAAGACAGTTGAGAATAAAAGGAAAATTCTTACATTAGCAGTTAAGAGATTATTCAATACGATTGACTCCGATGATATTTTACAAGTTAAAGAAGGAGTATGGATATTTGAGGGTAGACCATTAACGAAAGATGAGGTTGATATTATAAAAAACTCGGCAAAGTCATTTACAGAAGGTTTACTTTTTAAAATCCTTGATAAAGAATTAAGATACCAAGCCAACAGAAAGATGTTTATTGAGTCACAGAATGAGATGGATTTAATATCAGGTAAAATACTTCTTTATTATATAGATATTATAAAAACAAGATTGAAAAGGATTGATAACTAAAAAGGAGTTACGAGATACCACACTATTTCGTAACCCCATTCTAGTTATCAATCAACGGGGTAACCCGATGTTGACGCCAACTAAAGGCGATTGTCTGACGAGACTCTAAACACGATGGTATGGAACCTAAAATAACGCCGGAAGGCGATGAAGTAGTAGAAGAACCTATTACTCCTAACCCAGAAGAGGAAAATCCTGAAGGAGAAAATCCTGAAGGAAATGAACCTTCAAAAATAGATTACGAAGCTATACGACTCCAAGAAGAGGAACGAGCTAAAAAGTCTGATCCTGAGATTGCTAAACTTGCTTTCTTAAAAAGAGAAGAAAAAAGAAAACAAGAAGAAGAACAGGAAGAAGACAAACCTTTAACTCGTAAGGAATTAGCGGAGTTTTTCGCTCAAAACAATGCCACAACGCAAAAGATTCTAACTGAATCTCAAGCATTGGCTATTGCAAGAGCAAATACAACTTCCGAAGCAGAAGCACAGGCGGCTTTAACTTACTGGAAGAACCGTATAATTCCAACAGGGAATATTGAGGAAGATGTCTTATTCGCTATTGGAGGCTTAAACCGAAATAAACTTATTTCTCAAAATAAGGAAATCGCAAGAGCCTTAAAAGCAAAAGACGGAATATCCAATAATCCAGCTTCATCTCACAGAGATGCTCCACAGGGTTCAGAGCCGAAACTATCCGCAAATGATGCTGTAGCAATTAAAAGCTCTGGTTTCGTTTGGGACGGAAAAATGAGACTCTATAAAAAGAAACTTGGCGGAGAAAAAAGCAACAAGTATCTCTATTTTGACGTAAAGTCAAAAAGAACTTGGGCGGCATAGCAAAAGCGAGTAACTATATGTTACGAACTTAAAAATTAACTTACGGATTATGTAAGGCGTTTTGCCGTAATAATTCGTTAAAAAAAATGCGTGGAGATTTACAGGTCATAGGACTTCAAGGAAGTGTAACAAGATATGCTGCGGCATCTCAGACAGCTTTTTCAGCTGGCGAGCCTTTGCATTCAACAGCAACATCATCTTCAGGTGCGGCTTCAGGTAATGTTTACGTTTTAGCTGCGGCTGATACGCCAGTAATTGGAACACATAAATTCGGAGGAATTTCTTTGAGAAATTCTCTTAATGGTTCAGCTGGAACAACAGTAGCTCAATACGTAAAAGCAGCTTGCCCTGCTCCTCAGATTGGAATAATCAGAGGCAAAGCGGAGACAGCAGCAAGTATTGATACAGCTTCAGAATTGGCGGCTATACTTCAGGATGTAACTCTTATTGACTATAACTCAACAGGAGCAACAGACGGAGGCGAACTCTACACAATCAAAGAAGTAGCATCAGCTGACACTTCAGGGCTTGAAGTAGTAAACGGAAATACAGGTCTGGGAACTCTTGATGTAACAGTAGACGCAAGAGCTTACAGACACGATGTAGCATAATAATAATTGATTAAAATTTGTATATAAAATAATATGTCTTTCAAAAAAGGATATATTCCTTGGAATAAGGGCAAAAGTATTAAAGAATCTCATCCAAATATGGGGTTTCAAAAAGGAAATAACTTTGCAGATAACCAAAGAACAAAATTTAATCAATTCAAAAAAGGTGAACATTCTTCTATTAAAACACAATTCAAAAAAGGATATATTCCTTGGAACTATATAGAAGACAGAACAAAAGTAAAAAACAGAGATCATCACTTTACAACAGAATATATTTCTTGGCGAAAGTCTGTTTTTGAAAGAGATGGTTATCAATGCAGAATATCTGAAGAAAAATGTGGTAAGTATGTCGAAGCACATCATATTTATTCTTGGAAAGATTATGTAGAATTACGTTATAAAATAAACAACGGTATTACTTTATGCCGCGCTCATCATCCAAGAAGTAGAGCGGAAGAGAAACGGTTAATTCCAATATTTGAGGAATTAATGTCAGTATCAAAATGAAAATTATTTATACAGGTGGACACACGACAGGTCTTTCTCCCGATGCGGTGCAGGCTTCAATTAACGCAGTCGCTTGGGAGAGATATATGAGAGAATCCCAACCGGGGTATCTTTCAGCAAGGGATGAATTTTTTGTAAAACAGCAACAGGCAAACGAGATGGTTTATGTTTGGGATGAAGACTCCAATGTCGGAGCTTTTGAGGAGACAGACGAGCAAGCGGATATCTCAAACTCAGACACAAGAATTGGTAATCAGAAAACAGCAAGACAGAAAAAATATGTCAAGCAAATTCCTATTTCTTGGGAAGCTTTCAAAACTGATATGGTAGGTAAAAGAGAGAGAATTGGACAGCAAATCGGTGATAGAGCGAAACTAACACAGGACAAGAATACTATTTTAGAGACTTACGGAGATGCTTTCGCTGGAACATATAACACAACTCCTGACGGAGATGCGTTGGCTTCCAACTCACATACAACTCTTACGGGAGTGAATGTTGATAATCTTGAGACTGGAGTTTTGAATGCAGATAATCTTTGGACTTTGGTTCAGAGTTTGGCAAATCAAAAAGCTCAAGACGGAGAAGCAGGATCGCAAGTATTTGAGGGAGTAGTTGTTCCTTTTATTCTTTACAAAACTGTAAAAGAAACAATGAACTCACAGCTTGTGCCTTTCTCTGGAGAAAATCAGGTTAATCTTTTTGACACTGATTACGGAACAGTAAAAATCGCAGCTTCAATATTCCTTGGTTCAACTTACAATGCAGCAACGAACGCAAACACTTCTTATAGCATCATATCTTCAAACCATATGGTAACAAGAAGGGTATTGGATGGATTGAATATGGATATGATTGAGCCAAAATATACAGCAAACGATACTTACGTCGAGAGAGCAAGATACGCCGAAACAAGGTTTTTTGAATCTTGGACAGGTTATGCCGGATCAAACGGAACTGTTTAATTATCATTAACCAACAACCAAAATGAACAAAATACACGAATGGATTAACACCGGACTTATACTGCTTGTTCTTGTTATTGCGCTGGTTGGTGGTAATCAATCAGCAGTAGGAGGAGGAACAAGATTCCAGAATGGACTTAGTGCCGACGGGACATCTCCAGCAACAGGAGAAGTAAGAGGAACAACTCTTACAATCACCGGAGCAACTTCTATAACAGGAGCGGCAACTATTTCTGGTCTTACAACGATGAATGCGGGTCAATTAAGAAGCTATACAACTGCTTCAAGTTCTGTATCAACAGCAACTTTATCGCAGGCAGATATTCTTAATTACGATACGCTTTTATATACACCCGGAGGAGCGGCGGCGACAAAAACATTGACGCTTCCGGCAACATCAACTCTAACGAGTATGGTGCCAACAGCGGGTGATATGCAAAAGACTTGCATATATAACGCAACTTCCACAGCGGCTTCAACTTTAACATTAGCCGCAGGGACTGGAATTGATTTAGAAAGTGCGACATCAACTCTTGTAATATCAGCTCGAGGTTCAGGATGTTTAACATTCATTAGAGAAACTGACACAGATGTGACAGTGCTCTTTAATGGATATGTAAACGCAGACTAAGTCGTCGGTTTCCTCAGTCTCTTTATAGAGGCTGAGATAAGCCGGCGAAATATTATTAACTTTAAAAAAATGAAACTAATATCGTGGATTATAATACTCTTGTTATCTCTTACATTACTTTTTATTTATTTTAACAAGACAGAAAATTTAGGGGGTGAAATATCTAAGGTTCACACATTCTCAGGAACAGCTACTTCAGGAGTAATGAGTATTACAAGTTCTGCTCAAATACTCGCAACATCAACGAGAGCTTATGCGATTATATGTAATGATAGTTCACAAGTTGTTTATTTGAGAGCAGATTCCGACAAATCAGCTTCAGATGATAACGGCATAAGATTAAATGCAAATGGCGGATGTTATGAGATAGACGGCAATAATAGTTATGTAGGAGCAATAACAGCATCTTCTACCAACGAAACTGCAAGTCGTTTACTAATCAATGAATATAAATAAAATGAAAAAACTAACTTTAACATTTTCAATATTATTTTTAGCAACTATCATTTTTTCTGGAGTTAATTTTGTCCATTCTAAGATTAATAATCCTCCTGTTTTTAAGATGAGATGGCTAGCTGGTTATCACGGAGGATTTAACACTGCTGTAACAAGTCAAGCAATGACTGCTAATAACTTTATTTATGTTGAGTTTGAAAATCCATCACCAGCGATTGTAGACAGTATATGTTATACATCAGGTTCAACCGCCTCTGGAAATGTGACTTTAGCAATTTACGGACCCATTATTACAGAAGAAAGCATCGTTGGCGCTCCACTTTTAGTTAAAACAGCATCCACAGCTCAATCAGGCACAAATACTTTACAATGTATTTCTGTATCAGAAACACAAATACCAATAGGCAGATATTATGTTGGCATACATTCCGATAATAGCACAGGAACATATATGAGACAGAGCAACACTCAACAAGGTGATGCCGGATGGGGAGGAAATACATTGATAACATACGCAGCTTTGCCGGCAACAGCAACAACTACGACAGATACAGCCAATGCTTTACCCGGAATGAATATTAGACTTAAATAGGTTATTAAAATGACAATGGAGCAAGACTTAAAAGAACATAAAGAAGACTTCAAAGAACACAAGGCTCAAGATAATATTCGTTTTCAAGAATTAAAAGACTCTATTAAAGAATTACAAGATAAAGTAATAAAATTATCAGAATCAGTGCAAGTATATAATGATACACTCAATGCTCTTTCCACTACAAAGAAAATTATAATAGGTGTAGCTCTTACACTGGGGTCTATCACTGCAATAGTAGCAAGTTTAAAAATGATAAATAACTGGTTTAAATGACAATAACAGAAATAAAAGAAAATTTAACAGCAATGGGACACGGCGGATCTTTGAATAAAGTCCGTAACTTTGAGTATGCTTTGGAGCGTGCGGCAAATACGATGCTCTTGAAATGCAAACCACTTGAAACTATAAGACTCGCTGGACTTGCAAATACTGTTCACGATAATTTATATATTTATTCTTTACCTTCCGATTTTAATTCTTTGATTGACTTATATCCTCAATCAAACAGAACATCAGTAGACCAAGGAACAAGAATTTTATCAGAAAGATTTGATTTAAAAAAGAACCTTGAAAACAGAATGGTGTCCATTGAGTCTGCCGAGGGTTCAAAGATTATAAAGATTAACTGGAAAGTCCGTTCTCCAAAAACACTTCATACAATGGACTCTTATAACGGAAATGGAACTTGGTCTGCGGTTGGCACAGCTTCAGGTATTGTTACAGATACTATTTACAGATATTCAGGCGGAGGCTCGGTAAGATTTGATTTGGCGGCGACAGGCGACGGAATACAAATAACGGATATGTCTGCTGTTGATTTATCCGATGAAGACGAAATAGCAGATATCATAATCCCGATTTATTTCGGTTCAGTATCGGCATTAACAAGCATTACAGGAATATGGGGAAATAATTTAACTTCCGCTTATTGGACAGGAGTAGCCCAGACCACTCAAGCGGACGGCACAGCTTTTAGGGTAGGTTGGAATATAATTAAAATACCTTGGTCTACTGCCACAGAAACAGGGACTGTTGATCCGGCAACAATAGACTCATTTAAACTAACCATTGCCTCAACAGGATCTATATCGGATATACGAGTAGACAATATTCAATTTGCAATCGGCTACCCTTTTGATATTAAATACTATTCAAAATTCCTTTTTAAAAACACATCAGGGACTTGGATATCACGACCAACTTCCGATGAAGACTCTGTTGTTTTGGACAACGATGGAATGCAGATATTTCTCTTGGAGTCTGTAATAGCTATAGCTCATCAACTTGAAGGCACAGACTCGGCATTTGATATAAATTTTGCAAAGAATGAATTGAGCGTTTTATATCCTGCTTATAAAGGCGAACATTATTCACAAGCTAAAAAGCCTTCAGTTAATTACGGGGGTCTACCTCGTTTTAATAATCGTAGAATTTAATGGAAAAATTAAAACAAAAAAAACTTATAGATTTAACAGGAAAGACTTTTTTTAAACTTACTGTGTTAAGTAGATTTTTTGATAAAATTAAAACAACTAAACTTAAAAAGAAAAGCAGTTAATTCCTACTTTTCAGGAATTAGTTGCGAATAATGTTTAAACTTGGAAAAATTCCAATTAAGAGACAAAATAATCGGATATTCTACCAATAGAGAAGCAACGGCAGAAACTTCGGAAAGATATCTCGTTGATGGCTCGCAGAATGTCCTTATAGACCCAAACTTCGGGAAGTTTTCTTCACGAGGTGGATATTCATATTTAGGGGCTTTAAATACTGCTTTAACTCCGGTCAGACAGGCTTTCACTTGGAATAACTCTATCGGAGGCGAGCTTCCTATCCGCTGGTATGATGATGAACTAGAAGTTTATTTGGGAACTGTCGGAGGACAAGCAATCAACGCTTGGACTCGTGTTGCCTCAAGCCTTTCTACAACAGCAACTCCAAGAGCAACTTTATGGTGGGATACTGGCGAGGATTTAGATTTGCTTTTATGGGTGCAAAATGATGATAATATATACGAATGGGGAGGCGGAGTATTCACTGTAGCATCTGTAACTTCAAATACAATAACCAAAAATGGAACAAACACTTTCGGGCAAGACAGAGCTTATTCAACCGGAGATAAAATTTTAGTATGTGTTCGCACAGGAACAGAATTTACTTACACAGGCGGAGAGTCCACAACTACCCTTACCAGTGTTACTCCCGATCCGACTGCGAGTGATCTGATTGCCGGAGATATTTTAACTCAAAAAATTGTAACCAAATCAAACACACCTTTAGCCGATAGAAAGAATAATTATATATTCACGCACGAAAATCAGATTTACGTAGGTTCGGACACTAACAATGAGGTTTATATATCTAAAAACACTGACTACACAGCTTTTACATTTTCATCTCCGAGAATATCCGGTGAAGGAGCTTTGCTTGTTTTAGACGCTCCAGTAAAAGGCTTTGGCTCGCTTTCCAAAATACCTGTAAT
The DNA here is from genome assembly GCA_036846005.1 of Patescibacteria group bacterium. Classification (GTDB taxonomy): domain Bacteria; phylum Patescibacteriota; class Microgenomatia; order UBA8517; family UBA8517; genus DATEXQ01. The sequence continues at coordinate 25,752 of DAIUCV010000005.1, forward strand.
ATTCGCTGGAAAGAGTGATATTTACACTGTTGAGTTTAACGAAATAACTGTATCAACAACTCTTGCGGAAACTTTAAAAGTCAGAAAACTGAAAACAGGAGTCAATCAAGGAGTTTATAACCAAGAGACTATCGTGCCTCTGGGTAATGCGTTGATTTATCTTACTAATGAACCTGCTTTAAGAGCTTTGGAAACGGTAGATACGGCAGATCAACCGCAACTTCGTTCTCTGTCTAATCCAATTAAACCTGACTTTGATGATGAAGATTTTACGAATGCTTTCGGTATTTGGCACAAAAATAGATATTACTTAACCGCCCCGAATAATTCAAAACTTTATATTTTAGATTACGTAGAAACCGCAGACGGAGGGCTGACAAGATTTTGGCAACCGCCTCAAATCTACCCAATAAGATGTCTTTCAGTTATTTCGGGAGTATTATACGGGCATTCTTCCGCCGTCCCAGAAACTTATTTGCTCTTTAACGGCACATCCGATGGAGTTTACGATGGAATGGCTGTCGCTGATAAAATTCCTATCAATGCAAAAGCTGTAATGGCTTATAGGACTTACGGAAAACGAGATGCTTTGAAAAATCACGATGAGTTTTACGTTGAAGGGAATATTTCGCCGTCAACTGATAATCTTATTCTAACTTTACGATATGATTTCGGAGGTTTTACGCAAGAGACTTTATTTACGATTAACGGAACGAATCCTGATATACTTTTGGAATCTTTAGAGGCTACTTCTTTGGGGCAACAGCCTTTAGGCACGCAACCTTTGGGAGGGTCTGTTCAAACACCGCCGGAGTTAGGAAGATTTAGAGTTATTTTTGAAATGCCGAAAGAAGATTATAATGAACTTCAAGAAATTTATGAGAGTGATGGAGTAGACCAAGCGTGGGAAATAATCGCAGGAGGCGGCGCGGTTAAGTTTAGCAATAGACGGAATACCACAAATAGATTATAATATATGTATATGGAAATTCCTTCAAAAGAATGTAAAAAATGCGGAAAAGTATTTTTAAAGACAAAGGATTATTCTTTGCGTTCTTTCAGAGAAAAAGCAAAATTTTGTTCTAAGATTTGTAGTGTGCAATCAAATGCAGAGGCACGTCGCGGTATAACTATAAGTGATAAATTGACCCAAATGGCGAGAAAAATGGCAGAAAATGGAAATAGTATTTTTGAAATTGCAAAAGCGGTAGGGAAAACAAAATCATCGGCATATAGATATTGTGAAGATATATTTATCAAAAGAAAAAAAGAGTTAAAAGAAAGAAATAAAAAAATTAGGTCTAATTATTTAAAAGGATATTCAAGTCTTAAAATTGCTGAAGATTTTAGTTTGCATGCATCTGGAGTCCGGATTATCTGTAAAGGAATGATGAGGACATTAAATTCTGGTATTCTGCGTGGAGAAAAAAATCCAGCATGGCGTGGAGGAGTATCTTCATTACAAGATAAAATACGAAAAAGTGATAAATATTCTGCTTGGAGACTTTCCATATTTGAAAGAGATAATTTTACTTGTCCATGTGGGCAAGTTGGCAGAAAGTTGGTTGCCGATCACATCAAACCATTTGCTTTGATTTTACAAGAAAATAAAATAAAGACTTTTGAAGAAGCATTAGTTTGTGAGGATCTATGGGATACCAATAACGGGAGAACATTGTGTTATTCATGCCATTTTAAAACTGATACTTATGGATGGAAAACTTATTTTTTACTTAGAAACAGACAATAAAATACAGTAAATAGACTTTAATCATTAAAAATGTTATAATATTTTTATGGACATATTAACTACAATAGCAAAAACAATAGTTTCAATATTTATCGCTCCGTTTATTTTATTTACCGGATTATTTTCAAATAATGTAGAGATGCCAATAGGAGCAGACACTCAATTATTTTTAGGAGGCACTACTTATACTCTTTCTGGTTCTGGTGTTAGCTCATCTGCGACTTCTTTTACTTTAACTTCTCTTACACTTCCGCAGACAGGATATAAAATTCAAGACTCTGATGTTTCAAGCACTTTTTACTTGACTTTAGAGCCTGGAAACACTTCTCGTCAAGAGTTTGTTTCTTGCACGACTGTCACCCAAAACGCTTCAGGAACAGCTACCTTATCCGGATGTTCAAGAGGACTTTCGCCAATATCACCTTACACAGCTTCATCAACATTGCAGTTTGCTCATTCAGGCGGAACTAAAGCTATCTTTTCTAATTCTCCGCAACTTTATGACCAAGCAACTTTTAAGGGAAATGATGAAAGTATAACAGGTGTATGGACTTTTAACTCCAACCTTCCGACATCATCTTTAACAGCTACAAGCTCAAATCAATTCGCAACAAAAGCATTAGTGGACGCAACAGCCAATCAAGGAGCGGCGACATCCACAACAGCAGTAGCCGGTATCGTAGAACTCGCAACTCAAATAGAAACCGCATCTTCCACAGCTTGGGGGGTATCTGACCCTCACGTTATCCAATCGCAATATGCGACTTCTACTCCAAGCGGAAGCTCTGATGCGGGACTTTATGTTGTTGTTTCTGAAAATAATGGCAAGATAAACGATAACTGGCTTAGCTTTACAAATGATAATAATATGACAGTTAATAATGTCAATTATTCTTTTCCTTCAACAGATGGCACAGCAAGCTCAACTTTATTATTAAATGATGGAAATGGTAATTTATCTTGGAATCTATTAACATCAGATGTATTAAATATAAATAATGCTACTACTGATGTAACAAGCGGAATAGCTACTACTTCAATTAGTTTAATTACAATACCAGTTAATACTTTGACATCTTCTTCAATTTTAGAAGTTGGAGGATTAACTTTTACAAATGATGATACTGGATTTGATAGTGATATAGTTTTAGGAAATGGAACAGCTACAACTTCAATGGCTTGGAGCTCAAATTCAGGATTAGACTATGGTTATAAAGAAACTAAAATATATCAACATTCCGGTTCAAATCAAACATCATTTACAAAATTAAATGATAATATAACTGGAAACACAGCTTTATTTTCTGAAAGCGGAGGAAATGTTAGAGAACTTCAAATTACAACAATGACATTTAATCCAGCTCAACAATTATATATAGATTTCCAGTGCAGACCTCAAAGTAATGGCAATGAATGCGGATGGAGAGGAATTTATGTAAAATTATTTAAAAAACAATAATATGTCAGAATTATTATCTTATAGATATATAAATCAGAAGCTCCGGCTCAAAAAACTAAAAATAAAGCATTTAAATAAAAACTAATGACATTAGTATCTTATAGGTATAAAGAAGAAGAACCTGGCAAATACTTGCACACAACGCAAGAGTCTGACTCTATTCTTCAACAGCCTGGAATAGAAATCTCACCGGATTATAAAACCCCGAGTATTTTGTCGTCTGAAACTGGTGCTCAAGTAGCTACCACAGACTTAAATAAGCTCAATCAAATAACAGCCCCAACTCCGACAACTCCAACTCCGACACCAGCTCAAACAACCGCAGAAAAAGAAACTCAAAGAATAGAACAAGCAAGACAAACTCAACTATCTCAGGGTGGCATAGAGAAAAGCACGTTTGAAAGCCTTGTCGGGACTGACACGACAGGATATAGATATAACGCAGAAACAGGACTGTATATGCCCGAAGGAGGCGTTAGCCCTGTTGCGACAGGCGTTCAAGACTATAATAACCTTATAGACTCATCAACTCAATCAACTATATCTTCTTTAAATGCGATGTCTGCCAAAGTAGATAAAAGCACCCAAGATTTAATTTCCTCAATCAACCAAAAATACGAAGCCCGTTCAAACGAGATGAAAGATATTAATTTAAGACGGCAGAAACAGTTTGAGACTTATGGCATAAGATCAGGCGCGGCAAGATATGCCGAAAGTGTATCAGGCGGTATTTTAGCCGCAGAAGAACGAGCCGGAGTGCAAAGACTCTCAGAAATTGACGCAGAGATGACTTCTTTAATATCCCAAGCACAATCTGCCGCAGATAGCAAACAGTTTGATATTTTGAGTCAAAAAATCGGATTGTATGAAAAGAGAAGAGAAGAACGAAACAGACAGATTGAAGACTTAAATAAATTGGCGATAGAGGAGGCAAAGAAATTACAAGAATCGAAAGTAGCCTTTTCAAGAGAAAATGCAATAGTAAATGTATTTTCCCAAGGAATAGCTGACCCAACAAAAGTATTTCAGATATTAAACTATGATGAAAAAGGAAATCAAATTGGAGATATAACCATGAAAGAAATTACTGATATTCTTGAAAAATCAATGCCAAAAGAAACAGAAATTTTATCTCTTGATGAAGCTACAAAACTCGGCGTTCCTTATGGAACAACTAAGGTAGAAGCATATGGGATTACACCTAAAACAGGGATAAACCTTTCGGGGGAGGCGAAAGATTTTCAGTCTTTTATTGATTTAGGTCTTATAGATACCACAAAGACTATACAAGAACAATTTAAGCAATATCTGAATTACAAAAGCACAGATGAGATTTTATCAGTTGCGGAAGCCGACAAACTTGGTGTTGCTTTTGGCACTACAAAAAGTCAAGCGTATGGTTTAATTCCTAAAAAAGATACTTCGGGGTTGGATGCGAGGTTAATGACTCAAGTTGATAAAATATCTGAATCTTTTGATAATGCTCCAATTGTCAAGCAATTTAATGAAGTTCAAAATAAATTGATAAGTTTTTCTTCTATTATAAATAGGGAATTAGGGGGACCTGGAGACTTAGCTATGGTATTTGAGTTCATGAAAGCTCTTGACCCTACATCAGTTGTCAGAGAACAAGAATATGCTAATGCTTCACAAGCTGGCAATATATTCGCAGGGACATTAGCAAGGTTTAATGGTTACTTGAAACCTGAGGGTGGTTTTTTACCTGATAATGTTAAAGAGGCATTTTTAGATATCGTTAGACAAAAATATCAAGCAGTTGAACAACAGTATGATAATCTATATATAGAAAAGGGAAGACTTATAGATAGAAAAACTAGTGAAACAGATGGCACAGATTATCTTATAAACTACAAACAAGTAGGAATTGATAATATTGCAAAAAAAAGTCAAGAAAATTATATAATACAAACTCCAAAAGGTTCTATTGACCTGACAAAGTTTGAAAAATAAATGTTTGATATAGAAAGAGCAAGACAATCAGGAGCAACAGATGAACAGATAAATGAATATTTATCATCAACAAGAAGATTTGATTATAGATCTGCCAAATCATCCGGAGCGAGTGATCAACAAATACAAGATTATCTTATAAAAACTGAACCAGTATCTCTTGTGAATGTAAAAAGTTTAGAAAATGACCAGCAAGCAGAAGAAAAAAAATCATACTTGTCAAGTGCTAAAGATTTTATTGTTAATTCAATAAAGAAACCAACTGAAGAAGGGCTTGGAAAATTTGGTATTGGATTTGGTAAAGAAATTTTGAAAAGAGCATCTCAAATATCAGAGTTAGGAACAACAATAGGAGGGACAATAGTGGAATCATTAGGCGGTAAAAAAATAACAGAGTCTTTCCAGCCAATTTCACCGGAAAAGTTGGAACCAACAGGAACAGCAGAAAAAATCGGAGCTGGAGTAGAAAAAACAATTGAATTCATCGCTCCCGGAAGTTTAATTCAAAAAGGAACAGGAATATTAAGAACTTTATTAAGTGAAACATCCCCAAATATAGCAAAATGGCTTACGGCAACTGGAAGTGCAGGATTAGAATCAATATCCGCTGGATTAGTTAGTAAATATCAAGGAGCGACAAATCAAGATGCCAAAAATGCAGCAATACTTGCTGGAGTTTTAACTTTTCCTATAAAAGTTTTATCAGAGTTTTCTAAACCAGTAGCAAAATACATCCAAGAAACAGCAGAAAAAAAAGCATCTCAAGCTCTTGGAGCTACAACAAAAGAAATGAAACAATTATCTGATAAAGTAGTGCCTGAACTTTTAAAAAGAAAAACATATTTTTTAACTAGAGGAGGTCTTGAAAAAAAAGCTGAATCCATTGCTGATACAGTAGGAGAGCAGATAGATAATGCTTGGGAATCTTTACCACCAAACACCAAAGTGCAAATAGCGCCTATTATCAATTCACTTGAAAAATTAAAAGATGAAGCTATCGTAGTAGGAGAAGGAGGGCAAAGAGTAGTAATGGATCAAGCTAAATACAAAGCAGCTCAAGCAATCCAAAATAAATTTATCAATATTGCTTCTGACCCAGAAAAATTTGTTTCGTATCCTGAAATTTCGGCTGAAACTCTAAGACGCTCAAAACAGATTCTTGATATGGCAACTGTAAAAACAGGTAAAGGATTTGGGTTGGGAATTAAAGATACAGCAATACAAGAAGCCAACAAATCAGGTGCAAATGCGCTAAGAAATGAATTAGCAAACGAATTTCCAGATATTGCTAAATTAAATAAAGAATTTAATTTTTGGAAAAATGTTGAAAAAGTTGTTTCTGAAACTGTAAAAAGAACAAAAGCTCAAGGGACTCCACTTGGAGAAACAATAGCGGAAGCTGGGGGTGCTGTTGGAGGATTTGCAGCTGGAGGAGGACTGGGGCAGGCTATTTTAACTGCAACAGGTTACAAGTTATTTAAAAAAGCTATAACTTCACCTGCTTGGCGAATGGTATCAGCAATTCAAAGAGCGAAAATAGCAGATGCTATTTATAATGGACAAACCGAAACAGCACTTAATATAATAAGAGGAATTATACCTACTCTTCGCGAGGAAGAAAAATAAGTAACATAAATACTAAAAATGCTAGTATTGCAAACATATTTATACTATGCCACAAACAAACGAAAAAATCAAGTCCTTCCAGAAATTCAAACAAAACCCAGAAGTGGCTATGTTTAGTATGCTTGAAGAGATAAAAAAAGAAAACAAAGCGGATATGAAAGAAATGATGTCTGAAATGGAAAAAGATAAGGAAAAAATGAAAGAAGAAATGCTTAATATGCACAAAAAAATGATGTCTGAAATGATTATTAAAATGGATAGTATGCACGAAACAATGATGCAGAAACACGAAGATATTATGATTGAAATGGAAAATAAAATGAAAGATACGCAAGAGCAAATGAAAAATAAACCGGTAGAAGAAATGATGTCTGCTATTGTTTCTATGAAGGGTAAAGACGGGAAAGTCGGCGACAAAGGAGACAAAGGCGACAAGGGAGATAAAGGGGAAAAAGGCGAGAAAGGCGACAAGGGTGGGAAGGGAATTAAAGGAAGTGATGGAATAAATGGCATAAATGGTGTTGATGGCAAAGACGGCATAAATGGTAAAGACGGATCACCAGATACTTCCGAACAAATAAAAGAAAAACTTGAAAAACTAAAAGGAGAAAAACGACTTGATAAATCCGCTATAAAAGGATTGGAAGATATGATTGATTTATTCAAAAAAGAGACAAAAGATGCTATAATTAAATCACGAGTTAAGAGTGGCGGAGGAATGGGGAATGTCCAACACGAAAGCAAATCTGTATCTTCTGGAACTACAACCGTAACTACAAATTACAAAATATCAGGAGCTGGCTTTGCAATTTGGGTATTTTATCAGGGGCAAATGATTATGAGAGGGACACACTATACAGTCGGTGGCGATTATAAAACTTTAACGCTGACATTTACGCCTGATGATAATACTTCAATAGATTTAATTTATATACGATGAGAAAAATACTAACAATTTTATTTTTAATTTTTGTATCAATTTTTGCATTTGCATATTTTTTAAATTTACCAGTTGGGGCTGATTTAAGAATTTTTACAATTCCTCAAGGAGGTACTTCTACATCAACTATACCCATACAAGATCAAATACTTATTGGAAATGGCTCAAAATATGACTTAAAAAAAATAACTGCGGGTTCAAATGTTACAATAGCAACAACTTCTGATGCAATAACAATATCTTCCACTGGAGGATCATCTGGCTGGACGGATAATGGCTCTTATCTAACCACCACGGGTAATGAATTTATTGATGTTCCATATGTGGTAGCTACAAGCACTACAGCAACAAGCACATTTGCGAATACAATAAGAATTGGAACAACTAACACAAACCAAAATCTTTTAAGTGTTGTATCTCCATCAGGAAAAGATTATTCATCTTCTGTGTCGACTGGCGGAGTTATTAATCTTACCACCACTAATTCTACAGGTGCGGGATTAGTTATTTATAATAATCAAGGAGCTACTGCAAGTGGACGATTATTATCAATTACTGCCGATAATACAGCATTTGACCAGCAAGCATTATATGTTGACCAAGACGGCACAAGTGGAGCCGGAGTTTTCAATTGTGATTCTACCACAGGTAATGTGCTTGAATGTGTAACAGTCACATCTCTAAAAACAGACAAAACTACATTAGGGATTAATGGTTCGCCTAATAGTCTTGGAGTTTTAAAAATATCAGCAAATGGAACTGGTGATACATCTTCTTCATTAATATCTATTGATGGGTCAGTTAATGGATACTTAGGACAGGGAATTTTTGCCAAAGGAGCATCAGGAAATAATATTCTTACGTTACGAGATAATAGTAACTCTGATGTTTTTATACTTGAAAATAGCGGTAATGTTAATATTAGTAGTCCAACCGCTACATCTACATTCGCAGGAGGAGTGAATATGGGGAACGCCACAACAGGTCTTTTTTGGGATTCTGTTGCGGGAAGACTCGTAATCGGAGCTTATGAAACATTCCAAACAATTGCAGGAACAACATATGGCAATATTTTCTCAACTCATACAGAGGGAGCAACCCCTCAAGCAGATATAGCTTTACACAGGCATTCTGATACAGCGACTAATGGGGCAACTCTGTATGGTTCAAGAAGCAGAGGAACAGAAGCTTCAGAATCTGTCGTCCAGAATGGAGATAATTTACTGGATATTGGCGCTATTGGGTTTGATGGAACGGATTATGCTCAATCTTCTCGTATTGATATGGAAGTGGATGGAACACCCGGAAGTAATGATATGCCCGGTAGAATAAAGTTCTCAGTGAGTCCAGATGGTTCGGGGACACCAGTAGAGGCAATGAGGATTACCAATGCAGGCGATGTTGGGGTAGCTACATCAACACCAGAATCAAGACTTGATGTATGGGGAGCAAGTTCAGGGAAGATTTTAACTTTATTTTCCAATGCGGGAACGAAATTTTTAGAAATGTTGAACACGGGTGTAACAACTTTGCTTGGAGTATGGGATTTTGGCGGTGCAACATCTCTTGAAATTCCAAACGGAGCAAGCCCGACAGTAGATGCAACAGGAGAGTGCGCTTTAGATACGACATCAGACCAGTTCAAATGTTTTGGCGCATCTTCATCAAAAGTATTCAGCGATGGCTTTCAGTATACATCTTTTACTTATGCGACATCAACTTGGACAGGAACAACAACTATACCTTTAGGTACATCGTTTGTTGCGGAAACAGTAGAGGCAATACAATGCTATACAGATACAGGCACAGTTAATGTCAATCTCAATGACGGAACGAACCTGGCTAATATGTTAAATGCCTCAACGACAGTAGGAACATTTACTTTTTCAACAAATAATACGTGGACGGCGGCAGAAAAAAGATATATTGATGCAGGTACACCGGCAAGTAGCCCAACGAAATTATCCTGCACAGTTAAGAGGTCATTAACAGGAAATTAAAAGTATGTTATAATAACTGTATGATAATAAACTACAACAAAAAATATAACTGTTCCGATGAGTTTTCTTTTAAGGATTTTACTGGAAGAAGTAATTTAGAAGTGTTGGGAATTATTTACGGCTCTTGTTTTTCGCAGGAAATTCCTGATAGTCGCATATTCCCTGATACAATGACGGGCGTGACTTTCATAAAATGTAACCTTGATAATGTTTTTATTCCTAATGGTAATACAGTGATTGATTGTTCGCAAAGAAGATTTAAAGTCCAAAATGATTTAAATGATTGGATTACAGATGACAAAGGAGTACCAACTGAGCCAATCAATGCAAAAGTTTTTATAAAATTGGAATTACCAATGCCAGAAACAGTAGATATTCCAACCTATCAAGTAGATACTCGCATTGACTTAATAAAAGTCGCAGAAGCTAAAAAAGAATTATTAAAAGTAATATAATATGCTCCCATCTACAGGTGTAATAGAGATAAGAAGTACAGCAACCGCAAACAATGTAAACGGTGGAGGTTTTAATGCTGCTCGTGGCGGAACGGATTATTCTCAACAAGATGCTGCGCAACTAACCAATACAGATTTAACAACTGCGGGAGCGGGAGCGACAACTGTCACCTCGGCAGGAGGAGGATTCACTTCGGCAATGGTTGGAAATTACATTCATATAACCGCAGGAACTAATTTTCAGGCCAGTTTATATGAAATTGTAACATTCACTGATGCTAATAATGTTATTCTGGACAGGACTCCCTCATCAGGAGCAGCTGGTTCAGGAGGAACTTTTTATGTTGGCGGGGCAATGTCGCTTAATTCAACTCTTGATGATGATTTGTTTGAGCTTGGAGTGGCTGGAAATATATTTTATATCAAAGCAGGGACTTATACTTTAGGTGAGAGTGTAAGTGTAACTGCTGCTGGTGGTGTCCAAAACCCGATAAAAGTAATAGGCTATAATGCTACAAGGGGAGATACCCCTACTGGGACGGATAGACCTTTGATGAATTGCGCCGCTAATGGTTTTGCTTTCGGAGCTAATTGGGATATATATAATTTAGAAGTTACGACCACAGGTTCTAATGGTCTCGTAACAGGCACGGGCGGGAAAATTATAAATTGTTTCACGATAAATAAAAGCACGACAGCCAACAGAAATGCTTTTAGATTAAATGCCGATGCATTAGTTCTGGACTGCGAAGGAGTTTCTTATTTCGGATATGCTATGAATACGGCTTCTGGCGTAGTTCAAGGATGTTATCTCCACGATTCTAAATATGGTGTAGATTTGCCCAATGGAAGTAATGTGTTCTTTCTGCTCAACAATATTATCGCAAGTTGTTATAACAGCGCAATCTATGATTCTGTTGCTCAAGTCGGCAGAGGTCATATAGCAGGAAATACTATTTACGGAGCTGAAAATAAAACAGGAACAGGAGTCAATTTAATCACAACTACAACGGATATATCGTTAGTTAATAATATTATTTATGGCTTTGTAACCGGAGTATCACACGCTGATGTGCAATCAGTCGGATATGACGATTATAATGATTATTACAATAACACTACTGATGTCACTAACTGGGATAAAGGTGCGAATGATGTAGCGGTTGATCCTGTATTTACGAATGTAGGGCAGGTAACAGGCACAACAGGTGCATTTGTGGCTGGTGGTTCTAAACTTGTGGATACATCAAAAGACTTTACTGCTCTCGGTGTGGTAGCAGGCGATTATGTGTATATTATCAGCGGGACAGGTGTAACAGCCGGAGTTGTTAGGATTACATCAATTTCAACTACTACCAACCCTAATGATACCCTGAATACTGATGTGAATCCTGGAACTAATACGACAGCCGATAAAGTTTACCAAATAACGATAGGGCATAACTATGCAATAACTGGATCATTGTAATCTATGGCAACGCTTGCATTCCCAGGACAATTTCAAGGAGGATTTACAACAGGGTATTTAAGCATTGGAGCTGTGCAGAAAGCAGGTTCAGATAATCTTGCTTTCCCCGGAACTTTTCCGGGAGAATTGACAGTAGGATATTTGAATATCGGAGCGGTGCAGAAGCAAGTTGTAACCCCCCAAACAAGAGAAGAATATATAATAATTTTCGGATGATAATATATAGACCAATTCAAACTGATTATATTACACAAGGCTTTGGCGAAAACAAAGCTTGTATTAACGATAATGGAAAAGTTTTAACAAAAAAAGAAATTTGTCCTAAAGACTTTTATGATTTTTATCTTGCTATGAATATGAAAGGTCATAACGGCATAGACCTTATTGCTTGGCACGGCGAACCTGTGTATCATTCTGCTGATTTCTCCGGATGGCTTCATTTAGAATCTGATATGGCAGGAGGACTTGGAGCAGATGTAGTATCTTATGAACCGATACTTTGGTGCGAAGAATGCAAAGAAAATCATTATTGTAAAATAAGATATTGGCATAATTCTGACTTAGTAGGATTTGAAAAAGCGGATATAAAGTCGGGAGACTTAATAGCTTTTGCTGGATCAACCGGAGCGTCATCAGGAGTTCACGTTCACCACGCTCTCAAATGGTGTGATAAAGACGGACACGCGATTCACGATGATAATGGATATATGGGAGCGATTGACTATACTTCTTTTTATGAAAATAAGTTTATTTTAGATGTATTGCAAAAAAACTATCAAATGAATATCTGGGATGAAATTAAAAGTGTTTTAATTTTAATTAAAATTAGAATTTTAAAGTGGAAAAAGTTATAACTTTTATTTTGATTTTAGTTTTTGTAATATATATTATCTTCCCAGAAATTATAATTTATGTTATAATAAATATATTATGAAATTTCTATATTTCCCATTAAAACCTCCCATCGGCGAAAAACTGGCAATTAGTCAAGTATTTGGCGTCAATGGCGAATTTTATAGAGTTAATGGTATTGATATTATTGGTCATAATGGACTGGATATTGTCGCAAAACACGGACAACCTGTTTATACTTCGCACGACGGAATAATAACTTTCGCAGGATTAGACGAAGGAGGAGGTATTGGTGTGGATATCAAAACTTCTGAAAAATATGAATATGACGGGAGACAGAGATTTTTTAAAACCCGATACTGGCATCTCAAAAAATACATCATAAAAGTCGGAGACAAGGTAGAAGCCGGAGATATAATTGGATACGCAGATAATACAGGTTTCAGCACGGGCGATCACCTGCATTTTGCTTTAAAACCATTAAATGATGACGGAACGAATTATCTACAGGATAACGGATATTACGGCTGTATTGACCCTTATAATTATTTTTTTATAAACACAATGAAACATATAACAATCAACAACAATCAATATTTACTTTACGAACCGCTTAAAATAGCAATATCTATCGCTGATGTAGCAGAATTAAACAAGCTTCAGGTCAGGGGACTTAATACGTTCCCTATACAAGTATCAGAAAATGAACTAAATGGATACTGGATAATATCCGGCATTGAAATATCAAGAATAAAAGATATTTTCAATATTTAATTATTAATTTTTAAAAAAATGGAATGGTTAAAAAATATCACACGTTCATCTGCTAATCCGGACAAAATTGCAATGACGGCAAAAGGAGTATTATTAGCTCTTGTGCCTGTAATTGTCGCGATAGTCGGATCATCCGGGATTGATATTACGCAAAATGAAATAATTGAGCTTATAAACTCATTATTCGTGGTAGTTTCTGCTGTTATGGTATCTTTCGGACTTGGCAGAAAAGTCTACTTAAAAATTATTAAAAAATAATTTTTACTCTTTATAAAATCCTGATTCTTTTAGCGTTGGCGATAGCTCTGTCTTATTTGATACCTTATGCACACGTGAAATCAATAGGAAAAATAAATTACTTTGATGATGCTGTTTTTCAAAAAACTGAAATACCAGAGCATCAATCTGAAGTTAAGGAATTAACACATTACGAATACATAAATTCTTTAATAGAAAAATATTTTGAAAAAAAAGACTGGGAAACCGCAAAGTCAGTAGCTTGGTGCGAGAGTTATTGGGAAAATATTCAAAGTTATGTTGTTAAAAATGGTATAAGAGAAGAGAGTTACGGTATATTCCAGATTAATTTGCCGGCTCATCCGGAAATCAAAAAAGAGCAAGCTCTTGATATTGAATGGAATATAAAATGGTCTGCCGCACAATTCAAAAAAGGAAATCAAAAGAAATGGTCTTGCTATAAACATCTTTTCCTTTAAAAGTATGCCATTTATTAAAGGACACAAAATAAATAAAGGAAAAAGATATTCACCTGAAAGAAGATTGAATATGTCATTAGCAATGAAAGGGAAGAAGAGATCAGCAGATTTCTCGAATAAGATTTCTTCGTTGATTCGTCAACAGTGGAAAGATGGAATTAGAAAAGGACATTCACAAGAAAAAATGGGATTGAAGATAAGGGGGGATAACCATCATAATTGGAAGGGCGGAATTACTCCAGCCAACAAACAGATAAGAAAATCGTTAGAATACAAACTTTGGCGTAAATCTGTCTTCGAAAGGGATGATTATACCTGTGTCTGGTGTGGACAACGGGGAGTCAAATTGCACGCCGACCATATTAAGCCATTTGCGTTGTTCCCAGAGCTAAGACTGGCAATAGATAATGGAAGAACATTGTGTGTGCCTTGTCATAAAACAACAGATACTTACGCAGGTAGAACAAAATAATATGGAAATGCCAACTCCCCTAAACTGCTTGGTGAAGAGAAGAATCTTGCTATAAAAAACTATATAGTGTAAAGTAAAGATTCTCTCAACACAGAAATAGCATAAACAGCCCTTAGCGGGGCTGTTTTATGTTAGTGGTATGT
>DAIUCV010000006.1:0-1883 GCA_036846005.1 Patescibacteria group bacterium
TGGGATACTTTTTTAAACGTAATTGCATTTTTAATTTTTAACAATCTTTCCTTAATGGCAATCCTTTTTAATCTGAAAATTATGAATATTGCTATTAAAAGCAATATTATAAACAAAGTTACAAGACTTGTAATAATAACCGAAGATTTATAGCTTGGGACTTCCAGTCTTTTTTCACCGGCTATGATCACTATCTTTTCCGGAGTTTTAGTTCCCAAGAAGGTAAAGGGTATCCTAAAACTAAATTTAGTACTGTTAAAGGGGGTAATAACATCAATTGTATTAAAAAGATTCTTTTCATCATCGAAAAATACGGTTGGGGTAATATTGTAAAGAGCAACTGGTCCAGGATTATACAAAGTAACCTCGATTTCGGCACCTATCAGAGGAATTTTTCTGATAATATTTGCTGTAATTTTGATATCTGAGGTCTTTATTTCCGGAAGTTTGGCAAAATTGACAAATACGTCTTTTTGCGGATTTGCTCCCAATTTATAAGAACCCGGGGGATAGGGTTTATTGGGATCTTGTCCGTGCACGACAAAGGTAAAATGTCTTAAATCAAGTTTGGAGAAGTAATCGATTCCTCCCGTTGTTGATCCCCAGGTAGGGTCAACCGGAACCCAGATTCCCCTATCAGAATCCCAGTATTCAGGCCAGGAATGCAAAACATCGGCAACTAGTGAAAGAGGCTGTATTTCGGGATTTTCCGTATAGGCATAGCCGTCAATCCCTCTTGCAGGAATACCTGCTGCTCTGGCAATTGCAATAAAAAGGTCGGTAAATTCCATACATATTGCATTTTTGGGATTTTTGAGAGCATTGACAGCTCCCAGTCTTTGTTCATTGGGTTTAACTCTTTCGTAATCATAAGTTAAGGTCTTGACTACATATTCATAAATTGCTTTGGGAGTTTTTAATTCTTGGGCCAAATTGACAATAGCGGTATCTGTTGTTTGCCAATATTCGGATGTTGTTAAATTATTATTGAGGACTTCCCTATCGGGAATTGCGAAATTTCTTTCTTTGGCATAGATTTGTACAAATCCCATTACTTTTATATCCTTTCTTTCTCTCGCCTTTAATTTATATAAAGCCATCCAATTACCGTCAGCATCGATCCTGATAGATTCGGGTTTGTCGTTAAAAGAGGTGTAATAAAGTTTTTGGAAAGCCGTATCCGGAGGTATTGCCAATTCGGTTTCCGCACTTTGGTTTAAGGGATTTTCCAGGTGATAATTTAAATCAAATGAGAATATCTGAAATTCCCCAAAACCGGCGGAAATTCCTGACTTTGATACCATTTCTTTATTAAAAACTAAGGTATTTCTTCCTGAAACCGTTTGTCTATTCATAGGTTCGGGTGAAATATAGGCTTCGGTTCCAAGTTTAATGGGAACAGATATGATTACCGAGTAGTTTCTATAATTTTCGGGAAATTCCAGTTTTGGAATTGATATCTCCCAGACCTCTCCGGTTCTTACGGCAAAATCATTGACGTCAAATATTAATGAGAAATTTCTTTTTGCACCTTGGCCTACCAAATCATCGGTAAACTCCACCTGTAAATCTATGCCATTATCAATCCTTGTTTCATTGACATTTAATTTGGTACTACCCTGAAATGCCATAATATTAAGGGGTTCGATATTTTGCAGTTTAAGAGTATAGCTTTTGGCATAAATGGTGGCGTAGACATTTTCCAGAGTCATATTATGCGTTACTCTGGTTGTACCGTCGTCGTTGAGAAAGTACTCCACTTCTGAATCAATTAAAAATTCTCCTTCGGCAAAGATCTTTCGGGGTAATGCCAAAAATAGAAAAATAAAACAAAAAAGAATAATAATTACTTTTTTAAACATCTCTTTTTTAAGTATAAACTA
>DAIUCV010000006.1:1983-4196 GCA_036846005.1 Patescibacteria group bacterium
CCTTTGACGTTAAAAGAAAACCTGCCTTTCTTGTATCCCAATACCTTAGCTTCTTTGGTTTGGGCATAAACGTCTCTTATTACGTCAAATACTTTGGTATAGGTGGCGGGATTACTTCTAGGGGTTCTTCCTATCGGAGACTGGTCAATTAAGATTACTTTGTCGATATTTTCCAATCCTTCTATGTTTTTATACATTCCCACACTACCCCTGTAATTTGAGCGCTTATTTTCAAGAAGTGCTTTATAAAGAGTTTCTACCATTAAAGTTGATTTACCGCTTCCCGATACTCCGGTTACCACCACCAGCTTGGAAAGAGGGAATTTAACATCAATATTTTTAAGATTGTTTTCACTACAACCCGTTATTTTTAAATATGCATCCTTTTTTGTTTCCTTGGTATTAAATTTCAGATCAATTTTTCTTTCTCCTGAAATAAATTTTCCCGTTAGAGAATTTTTATTATTTATAATTTCGTCAATATTTCCCTTGGCGACAATCTCTCCTCCGAATTTTCCTGCACCCGGTCCAAAATCAAAGATATAATCGCAGGAATTCATCATTTCTTTGTCGTGTTCTACCACAATCAGACTATTTCCCAAATCTCTTAATTCTTTCAGAGTATTAATAAGCATTAGATTATCTTTCTGATGTAAGCCTATGGTGGGTTCATCCAAAACGTATAGAACACCGGTTAAACCCGATCCAATTTGCGAAGCAAGTCTGATTCTTTGCGCTTCACCGCCTGAAAGCGTTGCAGAACCTCTATTAAGAGTTAAATATTCCAAACCAACCGACTTTAGAAACTGAAGTCTTTGTTTAATTTCTTTTAATATTAAATCTGAAATTTCCTTTTCTCTAGCATTTAGAATATTTCCCTGAATAATATTTTCAATCCAATTAATTGTTGAATCAATCGAATTGTTGGTTACATCATAAATTGATAGTTTATCAATGGTGATATTTAAGGCCTCTTCTTTTAATCTGGTACCGTTACATTGCGGACATACTTTTTCCTTCATGTATTTTTCAATCTCAACCCTTACCCAGTCGCTTTCGCTTTCTTTGTATCTTCTCTCCAGCTCGCTGATAACTCCAAAATAGGCTTCGAAAATCCTAGTTTTTACGCCAAATCTGTTTGTTCCTTCAACTCTATACTCTTTAATTTTAGTACCTACCAGAATAACGTCTTTATCCTTTTTACTTAAGTTTTTGATAGGGATTCTGGGATCTATCTTATTCTCTTTACAAACTGTCAGAATTAACCTGGAATACCAGGTATCGTGATCAAACATGTTAGAAAATGGTAATATTCCTCCCTCGGTTATCGAAAGTTCCTCAGAAAAGATCAGATTTTTATCAACTTTAAGTATTTTGCCGATACCCAGACATGTCGGACAGGCTCCATGGGGAGAATTAAATGAAAAAGTTCGGGGTTCTATTTCCGGAATTTGAATATTATCTGTAGGACAAGCGAATTTTTCCGAAAACAGATGGTCTTTAAAACTTTTAGGAACTGTTGGCATCTCAAAAGTCTTATCCAGAATCTGCGAAAACATTACCAACCCTTCTGATAGTTTTAATGATTGCTCCAAAGAATCCGATATTCTTCCTCTTAGGTTTTCCTTATAGATCTGATTTTTGAAATCTTTTAAATTTACGGCTAATTTATCTACAATTACTTCAATCGTATGTTTATTGGTTTTAATCAGAACAAAATCCTCAGATAAATTCTTGATATAACCGTCAACTCTAACTTGCTTAAACCCTTTTGCCTTTAAATTGTCAAAAAGAGAGGAAAATTCTCCTTTTTTGTCAAAAACCAGGGGAGAAAGAATAAGATATCTTAACTGTTTTGCAGATTTGGATTTTTCTGTTATCAAATAAATGATTGCGGAAGTTATCTGATCTACAGTTTGTCTTGAGATTTCTTTTTTACAGATAGGGCAATGCGGATGACCGACTCTGGCAAAAAGAAGTCTTAAATAATCATATATTTCGGTAATAGTCCCGACTGTAGAACGCGGATTTTTGGAAGTTCCTTTTTGATCAATTGAAATAGCGGGTGATAAACCTTCAATAAAATCAACGTCGGGTTTTTCCATTATCCCCAAAAATTGCCTGGCATAGGTAGATAGGCTTTCTACATACCTTCTCTGTCCTTCGGCGTAGATGGTATCAAATGCCAATGAACTCTTGCCACTACCCGATAC
>DAIUCV010000006.1:4296-37605 GCA_036846005.1 Patescibacteria group bacterium
TATTGACTAAACAGGCTAATTCGGGTAAATTTCGCGTATGACGCCAGATGTTAAATTTTACCAGACAGAAGCTGATGGAAATTTATGGGAAAAAGCCAAAAAAATAACCATCTTGGATGAATTAGCTTATGCCTGTACTATAGAAGTGCCGAGCAAAAAAAAGTTACATGCATATATTTGTCCCGATAAATTTTCCCTAGGTATGGGGAAATTAGTCATACCATTATATATACCTGAAAAAATAGGCAGAAAAAAATATAAACACCCCTTAACCGATGAAGCTAAAAATAACTTTCTAAATATTGGCCAAACAAATAGGTTTGTTAATGTTATTGCTTTTTTTGCTCCAGAAAATATCAAAGGTCCAAGATATAACGAATATACACAATTTGAGAGAAAGGTTGGTCAGTTTTTTCTTACGGGAACAGGAAATATACAAGGTGAATGGTACTTGATTATAAACAGGGTTCAAAAAAATCCGATACCTAAGTGGCGGTTGAATACCGAAGAAGATAAAATTTTAAAAAGTATTGAAGGTCTTACCAAAGTATTTAAAACGGATTTTAAAGGTTTGCAAATATATCCTAGGTAGTTGTAATTTCTTTAATCTTATCCCTAATCTCTGCCGCCAATTCGAAATTCAAGTCTCTGGCCTGTTCCTGCATTTCTCTTCTTAGACTAATTATTAGTTTCTTTTTATCCATGGGGGTAAGTGAATAAATATCAATATCGGGAAGAATTCTGTAATACGATTCTAATTTGGATGTTCTTTCAAATAATGGTTCTTCTTGAAATTCTACCAGTTTCTCCCTGATGGGTTTATGAATTGAAACCGGTTTGATATGATACTTTTTATTCATTTTTATTTGATACTTTCTTCTTCTTTCCACTTCATCGATGGCATTTTTGATGGAATTGGTGATTTTGTCCGCATAAAGAATTACTTCTCCTTCTACATGTCTGGCTGCTCTACCCATGGTTTGAATTAAGGAAACTTCACTTCGTAAAAATCCTTCTTTATCAGCATCAAGAATTGCCACCAAGGTTACCTCGGGCAGATCCAGACCTTCCCTTAATAAATTCACCCCCACAATGCAGTCATAAGTTCCTTTTCTTAAGTTATCTAAGATATCGGTTCTTTCCAGGGTTTTAATGTCAGAATGGAGATAATTTACTTTTAATCCCTGTTCTTTAAGGTAGGTGGATAAATCTTCTGCTGTTTGCTTGGTCAAGGTAGTAACCAAAGATCTTTGCTTTCTTTTTGCTCTCTTCTTGATTTCTGCTATCACATCAACCACCTGTTTTTTAATGGGTCTTATGGTTACTTTGGGGTCGGGAATTCCAGTTGGTCTTAAAAGTTGTTCGGTTATACCGTTAAATTTAGTTTTGTTTTTTCCTGCTGACTGCCTTGCCATATCCATTTCCCATTCGGCGGGTGTTGCACTGGTTGCTATAAAATTGGGAATTCTACGCATAAACTCCTCAAATTTTAAAGGACGATTATCTATCGCTGCAGGGAGTCTAAAACCGTAATCGATTAAGGTTTCCTTTCTTGACCTATCGCCGTTGTACATTCCCCTTATTTGCGGGAAAGTAATATGACTCTCATCAACAACTACCATCCAATCATTTCCGAAAGGTTCACTAAAATAATCAAGCAGCGTAAAGGGAGGTTCACCGGGATTTCTGCCGTCAAAATAGCGGGAATAATTCTCTATTCCCTTAACATATCCTACCTCCTGGATCATCTCCAAATCGTATTTTACCCGCTTTTCCAATCTCTCAGCTTCCAATGGTTTGCCTGAATCCTTTAAAATCTTTACTCTTTTTTGTAAATCGCTTTTAATTTCATAAAATACCTCCCTATTTTTTTCTACATCAGTTATAAAATGCTTGGCAGGATATAGAACAAAATTTTCATTAAGTTTGCCTGCCACCTCTTCACCAGTAATGGTATTGATATTTGTAACTTTGGAGATATGTGTTTGGTCGTGTTCTATTCTGATGCCGATATCTTGATATGAAGGATAAATATCTATTGTTCCTCCTCTGACCCTGAAAGTTCCTCTCCTAAAACCAAAATCTGACCTTTCGTATTGCAGTTCAACCAAGCGATTTAAGATTTGCTCTCGGGTTAATTTAATTCCCTTGGCAAATTCAAAGATGAATTTTCCGTATTCTTTAGGAGATCCTATGTTATAGATGCAGGATACCGAGGCAACAACTATACAGTCTTTTCTGGTCAAAAGGTTGGTGGTAGTTGCCAGTCTTAATTTATCTATCATTTCATTAATTCCGGCATCCTTTTCGATATAAGTATCGGTTGCCGGGATATAGCTTTCCGGTTGATAGTAATCGTAATAGGATACGAAGTAGGAAACTGCATTTTTGGGAAAGTAATCTCTGAATTCCTGATAAAGTTGGGCTGCCAGGGTTTTATTGTGGGATATAACCAAAGTCGGTTTTTGTAGTTTCTCGATGATATTGGCAACAGTAAAGGTTTTACCCGATCCCGTTACCCCCAGAAGAACCTGATGGTCTATTGAATTTTCAATTCCTCCGGCTAATTTATTGATTGCCTCGTTTTGCTCTTTGATAGGTTTGTAATCGGATTTAAGTTCAAATTTTTGCATATATCTTAGTTTACCAAACTTTTTACGAAAGTTAAGCGCAATATATTAATTTTGCATATTGACAGCTTCGGGTTTTATTTGTAATGTTAATAAAGTATGGCACCAGTTATTTATAAAAAACAAGGTCAGATATTGGATTTTATCAAACAGCACATCCAATCCTACGGAAGTGCTCCAACCTTACGACAAATAGCCAGTGCCATAGGAGTATCCTCCCTGGCAACAGTTCATGAACATCTGGCAGCTTTGGAAGAAAAGGGTCTAATTAAGCGAAAAATCGGTAAAACCAGATCAATTTCTCTGGTAAATGAAGATATTAGCCTTTCTCCAGGTGGAGCTGAAGTTCCCATCCTGGGTTTTATCGCTGCAGGTGCTCCTATTGAACCCTATACAGACCCCAATGCAACCATGAGTATTCCCCAGGCTTTTATGAACAGCCAAAAAAGGGTATTCGTACTCCAGGTAAGAGGCGAATCCATGATTGAAGAACAGATCAGAGACGGTGATTTCGTCGTTGTAGAGCAGTCTGATAGCGCCAGGGACGGTGAAATCGTGGTTGCCCTCCTTGATAACGGCATGGCTACCTTAAAGCGGTTCTTTAAAGAATCGACAAGAATCAGACTTGAGCCTGCAAATGCCAAGATGTCACCCATATTTGTTAAAAACGTCAGAATTCAGGGTAAAGTAGTGGGTTTAATCAGACGCTACGGCAGAAGCTGATTTTTTGCCTCTTTCTTTTCTTACTTTTAATTCCTACAATTTTCTTTATGCACTTCAATTTGGAGGAAATAATTACAACGATAGGAGTTTTCGGTTTATTTGGAGTAATTTTTGCCGAATCGGGTCTTTTTTTCGGATTTTTCTTTCCGGGTGATTCATTGCTGGTTACAGCCGGTCTTTTAGCTTCTCAAGGGTATTTTAAAATAGAAGTGTTAATTCCTCTTCTAATTATTGCCGCTATCGCCGGAGATTCTACGGGGTATTGGTTTGGTAAAAAAGTCGGACAGGCCATATTTAACAGAAAAGATACCTTTCTATTTAAAAAGGCTCATCTTATTAAAGCTCATAATTTTTATGAGAAACACGGGGGAAAAACTATAATCATTGCTAGATTTGTTCCGATAATAAGGACATTTGCACCGATTGTTGCAGGAGCCGTAAATATGACTTATAAGAACTTCATCTCATATAACGTCTTTGGAGGAATATTTTGGGTTACAGCTATGCTTTTATTCGGATATTTCCTGGGTAATTTTTTTCCGAATATCGACAAATATCTTTTACCTGTAATTGCAGTTATAATTATTATCTCCATTCTTCCGGGAATAATCGAGGTTATTAAAGGCAATAAAGAGAAAATATTAGCTAAATTAAAGTCTTTTAGTAAGAAAGATTAACTCACATCCTTAAGGAGATTTCTTCCGGTCATTTCTCCAGGCATCTCAAGAGCAAGTAAAGCCAAAACAGTAGGAGCAATATCTCCCAGTATTCCCGCACTTAAGGTTTGGGCTTTACCCAATAAACTTTTGGAAACTGCTATAAAGGGAACGGAGTTTGAATTATGTTCGGTATCAATTTGCCCTGTATGCAGGTTAATCATCTCTTCGGCATTGCCATGGTCTGCGGTTACTATTAAAGTACCACCGTAGGCAAGAATAAAATTGGCTATTTTACCCAAACATTCATCCACAACTTCACAAGCTTTTACTGCAGGACCTATGTTTCCGGTGTGACCTACCATATCTGCATTGGCAAAATTGATTAGAATGAATGAGTAATGTTCCCGGGAGCGTAAAATCTCCAATAATTTTTCGGTTACTTCATAAGCCGACATTTCAGGCTTCTGATCATAAGTAGGTACATTGGGAGACGGAACTATAATTCTTTCTTCCTGAGAAAAGGGGGCTTCTCTTTGGCCGTTAAAATAAAAGGTCACAAATCGTTCCTTTTCGGATTCAGACATCCGTAGTTGTCTTAATCCTGCTTCAGATATGATTCTTCCCAAGGGCATGGCAATAACCTCGGGAGTAATTGCCACTTTGGCTCCGGCATCAACCAATGATTTGCTGTACTGGGTCATGGTTACAAAATACAAATTATTTAAGGGTTCACCTCTATTGAATATCTTTTGATGAAATAGAACTCTTGCCGCTATATGGGTTTTTTCGTATTTTTCAAGATATGGGTCAAAATCAAGTGCAATACTATCCTCTTTAAAATCTTTAATTAAGAAAGATGCCGTTAATTGCCTGGGTCTATCGATTCTGAAATTGAAAAAAATAACACTGTCGTTACTTTGAATTAAAGCCATCGGAGTTCCTGCCGGGTCGCTAATTAAACATGGTTCGATAAATTCATCCGTTTTCCCTTGGGAATAAGAAAGAGCGATTGCCTCTTCGCAGGTTTTTATCAAATGACCTTCTCCTTTGGTTAGAGCAAAATAAGCTTTGGCCGTTCTGTCCCAGCGTCTGTCCCTATCCATTGCCCAGTACCTTCCCATTATTGAGGCAATTTGTCCCACCTTTTCTCTTTCCAAAACTCCTTTTAAATTTCTGATGTAAGTTAAAGAAGCTGTAGGAGGAGAATCCCTACCGTCAGTTATTATATGTAAAAATACATTATTAAATTTCTTAATTTTTGCCAGATGAATAAGTGCGTATAAATGATCGGCATTCGAATGGACTCCTCCTGCTCCCAAAAGTCCAATAAGGTGCAGTTTTGAATTGTTTTTACGGGCATTTTCGATTGCATCAATTAAAACTTGATTTTCAAAAAAAGATCCATCGGCTATAGATATATTAATTCTCTCCAAATCCTGATATACGATCCTGCCTGCCCCTAAATTAAGATGTCCTGTTTCTGTATTTCCGGCTCCGTCTCGGGGTAATCCTACTGCTTCTCCTGAAGCTTTAAGCTGGGTATGGGGGTAAGATGCCCACAAACGATTGTAATTAACCGTTTTAGCAAGAGATATAGCATTTCCCGGACTCGGTTGAGATATTCCCCAACCATCCAATATTGCCAAAATTACAGTTTTCTTTTCTTCCAGGAGGCTCATTGATCTTTATTTTAGGATAATTCCGTCTCTATGCTTGAAAGTCTATTGTATTTAGCTACTCTTTCTCCTCTGGCAGGACCTCCAAATTTAACATAATCTGCTCCGACTCCAACCGCAAAATCTACTATAAACCAATCGTTGGTTTCACCTGATCTGTGGGAGACTATTACTTTCCAGTTTGCCAATTTTGCCATTTTAATTACCGCCAATGTCTCTGTTATGGTTCCTATCTGATTGGGTTTTACCAAAATACTATTGCAGGCTTTTTCTTTGATCGCTTTATCCAGTCGTTTGGTATTAGTAACCAATAAATCATCACCAACGATTAACATTTGAGAGGACAATAGGGCGGTTAATTTTGTCCAACTTTCCCAGGCATCTTCATACAAACCGTCTTCCAAAATAGCCAAGTTATACTGTTCATTCAGACTTTTATAGTATTCTATCAACTGATTTTCATCTAAAGGAGAAGATTTGTCTCTGATAATATAGGTTCCATTCTTATATAAGTTATTGGCAGATACATCTAATCCCAGATGTAAATCTCTTCCCAATTTATACGGAGTTAATTTAACTGCTTCAACTATTACCTCCAAGGCATCGGCATTGGTAAATAGATTGGGTGCATAACCTCCTTCATGGCCTACCGAATGAATCGCACCCCTTCTTTCCAGAGTTTTTCCTACACTGGTATAAACCTCCACACCAATCTGTAACCCCTGACTATAAGTTTTACTGGATGAAGGAATGACATGGAATTCCTGGAAATCCAGGTTACCCGCACCATGAAGTCCTCCATTGATCATATTAAAAATAGGGGTAGGAATTTTTAAAGTAGGTTGTAAACCTGACCTCTGGGCAAGAGAAAATATCCAGGTATAGAGACTTTGCTGCTGAGCCATGGCTGCAGCTTTGGCTATAACTTCGGAAATAGCCAGAATTGCATTTGCTCCCAGTTTGGATTTATTCTCTGTTCCATCCATACTTATTAACTTTGAGTCTATTTCCTCCTGTGCTGTCGGATCTTTACCGATTAGAGCAGGTGATATTATCTTATTAACATTCTCTACTGCTTTTAAAACTCCTGTTCCGTTATATCTTTTAGGATCATTGTCTCTTAATTCCAAAGCTTCATATGTTCCTGTTGATGTCCCTGAAGGAACCGAAACCACTCCGATATGACCCGAGTCGAGTTGACACGCAGCCTCAATTGTGGGTAATCCTCGGGAATCCAAAATTTCCCTGGCCCAAATTTTAGTTATTTTTGCCATAATATTAATTTATAAATTATCTTCAGTTTCTGCAATAATCTTTCTTACTCTATTGATTGCATCCGGATTAACAGAGATGCTGGTTATACCGTACCTTACTAATTTTCTTACCATTTCATCATAAGTTGACGGTGCTTGTCCACAAATGGATGAACTTATCCCGAATTTCTGACATTTATGAATTATTCTTTTTAAGGACCAGGAAACAACATCGGAGTTTTCGTCAAATGCTTTGGCAACCTCTTCATTATCCCTATCGGTTCCCGTCAAAAGCATCGTTAAGTCATTTGATCCGATTGAAACCCCGTCAATACCTACCTTAACAAAATCGTCAAACATGATTACATTTACCGGAAGCTCAACCATCATCCAAAATTTAAAGGTAGGACTTTCAAATAGATCCTCGGCAGCAACAATTCTTCTCACCCTTGTCAATTCCTCGGGTGATCTGACATAGGGAACCATCAGCCATAAATTATTGTATTTCTTTCTGACCAATTTTATAGCTTTTAATTCCAGAGCAAAAACCTCAGGGGTTGCGATATAACGAAAAGCACCCCTAAACCCCAGCATGGGATTAGATTCTTCGGGTTCCCAAGCTTTACCTCCTTTTAATATCCGATACTCATTGGTTTTAAAGTCGGTTGCCCGATAAACAACCGGTCTGGGGTAAAATGCCGAACAAAATCTGGCAATATCTTTGGCGAGCTTTAAAACATAATCATCCTGCTTTTTCATTTTTATGGCCTCTTTGGGATGAATTCCGATATTGGCTATCATAAATTCGGCTCTGAGAAGTCCTACTCCGTCTACATTTAACTTTGAAAGTTCTAAAACCCTTTCGGGTTCAGCCAAATTAAGATAGACTCGGGTTGCGGTTTTTCTTTTATATTCCTTTTCTTTTACTTCCTTTTTTATATCCAACTTAATTTTATTTCCCAAAAATACCAAGCCTCTGGTTCCGTCAACACTTACTACCATTCCTTCCTCCAACTTGGTTGTTGCATCATTTGTTCCCACCACGCAAGGAACTCCCAGTTCCCGGGAGACTATAGCGGCATGGGAGGTTAATCCCCCTTTATCGGTTACTATCGCACAGGCTTTCTTCATGGCAGGTACAAAGTCGGGTGATGTCATTACCGAAACCAAAACATCTCCTGCATGAATTTTGGAAATTTCTTTGGCATCTTTAACAATTTTTACAGGTCCTGTTCCGATACCCGGACTGGCTGACGTTCCTGTAAGAATAGGAGCGACGCTTTTGGTTAATTCATTTGTTTTTTTATTTATTACTTCCTTTTGAATTGTAGTAACCGGTCTTGTTTGGACGATATAAATCTTATTTTTTTCTTTAGCCCATTCAATATCTTGGGGAAAATAATAATGATCCTGTAATTTATTGGCTATTTTCCCCAGCCAAATTATCTCTTCGTCTTTAATTTTTTGCCTATCTATCAGTTTTTTGGGTACAGCTACCTCTTTAACACCGTTTTTACCCCTCACAAGCATCACTTTCTGACTTGAAATCTCTTTCGAAAGTATGGCAAATGTTTCCTTTTGGATAACATACTTATCGGGTACAACTGAACCCTGAACTATCAATTCACCCAACCCCCAAATAGCCTCGACTATTATCTTGTCCTTTTCATTGGTTACCGGATCAATAGTAAAAATTACTCCTGACACTTCGGAGGAAATCATTTTTTGCACAATTACTGATATTTTTACTTTTTCGTGGGGAATTTTATTTTGTACCCGATAAAAAATAGAGCGTTCGGTAAAAAGAGACGCCCAGCATTTTCTTACAGCTTCAATAAGAGTTGATTCTCCTTTAACATTCAAATAAGTTATCTGTTGACCTGCAAAAGATGCTCCGGGCATATCTTCTGCTGTTGCTGATGATCTAACCGCAACCAAGGCATTTGAAAAAGTACCGGATAATTTTTTATAAGACTTGGCTACCTCAGAAAAAATATCTTTAGATATTTTTCCCTTCATTAAAAGACTTCTGATTTTAGTTGAGGCTGTTCTTAACTGCTGGGGATCATTTACATCGGTTATTTTTAAAATATCGTAAATACTCTTTAATAAATTATTTTCTTTTAAGAAGATATCATAGGCATAAATTGTGATGGCAAAGCCTTGAGGAACCGGAAAACCCGAATTTACCATCTCACCCAAATTTGCACCTTTTCCACCCACAATTTCAGTATCTTCTTTGTTTATTTCTTTAAAAGGTAATATTAGAGGTTTGGCAGACATTGCAAATTAATTATAGAGTAAAAATCGGAAATTATGAATTACTTTAATTTCTCTTTAAAATAATCAACCCATGGGATAGATTTGGGGTCAGCACCGTTAAGAAGAGCCAAATAAAAAGAAACGAACGATCCCAATATCATTATCTCAAAGGCCTGCATCAGTTTGGTTTCAAGAGTAGCCGTATATTTAAGATAATTAATGCTGTTTTTTTCTACCACATCCATGGTAATAGGATAGCGTTTGACTACATTGGGTGAATAAAGATTAGACTCGATAAAAAGAAAGTTTAAAAGTTCTTTGGCTTTGGCGGGATATTTTAACCCTTCCATTAGATGATGATTTAATTCGGGAATATCAAATAAAGAACTAAAAGATTTTGCCGTTTCGTTGATCTGATTCTTAAACGAGTGTGCACTTCCCAAAAGATGCTCGCTGGCAACCAAAATTGGAATTGTATCTTTAATCTTTAAGGCAATACTTTTGGCCAAATTTGAATTTTCGGGAATATCAACATCAAATTCTTTAGTTAATTTTCTAATTTCCGTAATACATTTTTCAATTTCTTCATCCAAAGTAAAAATAAATTCACAACGCGAAAGAATAGCCAATATTCCGGCAACTGAATAACCCAAACCGAATCTGGGTTGATTAGAAGGATTTTCTTTAGGATCAAAAATATATGAGGGGATATTGTTTTGTTTAAACAAATCAGCCAGTTTACCGCCTGTGGTAATCCCAAATATTTGAGCGTTTCTATTTAAGGCTTCATAAAAGTCAGAAATAGTTTCTTCGGTATTACCGGAATAGGAAGAAATAATAATCAGAGTGTCTTTATTTACATATTTGGGTATATGAAACTGGGTAAAAACTTCAATTGGAGTTCTGGCTCTTTCGGGAATAAGCGAATCAATTATTCTTCCTCCCAGGGCAGAACCTCCCATTCCGGCAATAACCACGTTTTTAGAAAGCGAACATTCTTGGGGTGTTGGCAGATTTTTTATTTCTTTCCAGGCTTGTTCAACCTGATCGGGAAGTTTTCTTATCGAATCCAATACAAATCCCGTATCAAAAATTTTAATTTCTTCGGCCGAATTAATATTAACCATTGACTTTTCTTTTAACAAAATCTAATCCTTCTTTAATCAAGTTTTGGGCTTTTTCTTTAGATTTACTTTCAACAAACACCCTAAACTCAGGTGCATTCAAGGATGAGCGAAATAGAATCCAAGTATTATCATTTAACCATATCTTGAGTCCGTCTGTTTCATCAATTTTTTCGCCTTTAAAGTTTTCTTTTGCTTCATTTATTATTTTATCTTTTAGTTCCCATTTATAGGCTACTTTATCCCTATAGATATAATATTTCGGCAGTTCGGCTACAACTTCAGATAACCTTTTGTTGCTTTTGGCCAGAATATTTAATATTTCAATGGTCGAATGCCCTCCGTCTCTACTTAACATCTCGGCAAATATTCCCCCTCCGTTTGCCTCAAATCCAAATGAGGCTTTCTTTTCCTTCATTTTCTCCACCACATAGGGAGAACCCACCTTTGTTCTTTCTACTTTTTTCCCGATTTTATCTATTACTTGTGAGGCATTAATAGGTGTAACAATAGTATCACCCTCTACCTCTCTTGCTATTAAGGTTCCTGTGTAATCTCCGGTAATAAAACTTCCTTTTTCGTCAATAAAAACAACTCTGTCTCCGTCGGCATCATAACCTACTCCAAAATCTGCCTTTACATCCTTAACTTTAGCTATTAAATTGCTATAATCCGACTCTATTTCAGTGTCCCTGGCATAAAATTCTCCCTGTATAGAACAATTCATTTCAATAACTTCTAAACCCAATCTTTTAAGAACTTGCGGCATGGTATCTGACTGCGCACCGTTTCCGGCATCAACTACCACTTTCCATGCCGGGAGGGGTTTTTGAGCTAAACTAAACAAATACTCCTGATAGCTTTCGTTGGCTCTATTTTCATTAGTTATATTTTTATTAAGACTAGTATATTTAATTTTATCTTTATTGGCAGCGTAGATTTGTTCTATTTCTTTTTCGTTAACCTTTAATATTTCTTCTTTGAATGCAAAAAATTTAATACCGTTCAAATCCGCTTTAATATGGCTTCCGGATACCATTAAACTTCCGGAAAACATATTATCAACCTTAAGAATATAATTTACGGCCGGTATTGGAGTTGCACCTTCGTCAAACACTTCTCTTCCTGCAAAGACAAGTCCCGATATTATGGCTTCTTTAATTCTGGGGCTTGAACCCCGGGGATCCATTCCTATTGCTATCGCCCCCATTTCATTATGAGATTTTAAAAACAATGAATAAGTTCTACCGATATCAAAACAGAATTGATTGGTAAAAAGATCATCTGCCGATCCTCTGATACCGCTGGTTCCGAATAACTTCATGCTGTTTCATTCTAATTCGCTGGCAATCAACAGGTCAAGGGAATCAATGAGGGAACTTTTGGAAGTTTTAGCTTTGATATCAATTTCAGCCATTAATTTGATTATTCTTTTTAATTTGTTTAGAGTAAATTTTTCTGCCTGATACTCAAGTTTTTTTACTCTCCAGGATGCAAAGGGGATTGCAGAAGGTTCGCATTTCACCAGATAAAGGTTTTTTAGATGTCCGGAAAGAAGTAAAAATATAAATTCAATAGGTTCGTTTTCGATAACTTGATGCAGATAATTTATACAGGTTTTGGATGACGGATAAAAAGATTCCAAAAATTTAAAAATGTTATTTTGTAATTTATACTCTTCAACTTTTATGTTTTTACCAAAATATTTTAAAAATGATATCGACAATATTCCTTTTTCAAAAATTATCATATTTCCCTTTAGATTTTCAGCATTTTTGGCTAACCATAAAATATCTCCCTTTTTCAATTTTTTGGGATTTTCCATAATGTAAAGACTTTCGGTCTTAAAAAGAGACGGAGAAATTAAAATTTCCTTAAGAAGAGATTCTTCGTTGATTTTAGTAATTTGCCAATTTTTTTGCTTGGCAACAGTTTCAATATGAATGAGTCTTTTGAAAGAATCGTTGGTATTTTCTCCCTGAATAACTACTATTTTCATATTAATATTATCTATTTTATACCTTTATATTGTACGACTAATCTTTTTACTCTGTCTTTAAAGTTTCTTTTACCTTTTCTGAAATGGGGAACTAGCGATCCTGAGAAATTACTGGGGATATGCGCAAGTTCGTGCAGTAAGATTTCTTCCTGTTCTGAACTTTTTAAATGATCGTAATTTTCAGATATTACTTCCAAGATGTACGCGGGTTCAACCTTTAAAGCTTTTTGCCAAATTTTGACTAAACCCCAAATTCTGGCTCTGGCATAAGTTTTGGCTCCGTGACTCCTGTAACAAAATAACCTAGATTTTTTAACCCAATTTATATCTAGGTTACTTATTAATTTCGATACTTTTCTCTTGATATCAGGGGCACTCACCCACTCTACTTTTCCTTTTCTTTTAGGAAGATAGTTTAAAAACCTCTGCACCTTCTTTAACCTCCTCATTTACTTGCAAGCCTATTGTATCACCTTTACCTGCCTTCTCTATCTTCTCGTGTTCTACCTGCATAGATTCAATTTCCTGTTCAAACATATCTTCTCCACCCCTGGAAAACTTTATCTTGTCTCCTACTGCAACGTCCCCTTCCAGCTCAACAACTGCTACTTTTATTTTATCGTAATAGTGAGTGACAGATCCTATTTTGTAGTAATTCATTTCATATTCACCCCCTTAGAGGTATCTTTTTTCATATTGATATCTGATATTTTATAAATATGGCATAAAGCTACAGCCAAAGCATCGGCGGCATTGTCAAAATGTGTTCGTTGTTTGGCTTTGCTTCTGACTTTATTCCCAAATATTTTTCTTAGTGATTGCTGCATTTCTTTTTTATCAGCTCTGCCATTACCCGCAATCATTTTTTTAATTGTACCGGGTGCATATTCAAAAACATCAATATTTGCCCTGGCTGCACAATAAAACATCACTCCCTGAGCTTGGCCTACCCGCATAGCGGTTTTGGCATTGGTAGCAAAAAAGAGTTTTTCTATCGCGATAACATCGGGTTTGCTTTCTTTTAAAATAGCTGACATTTCTTCGTAAATTTTAACTAATCTTTTACCGGGAATGCTTTCTTTGTCGGTTTCTATAAGTCCCCAAGACATAGCTTTATATGAATTTCCTTTAAATTCTATAAAACCGTAACCCGTGGTTGCTGTTCCCGGATCTATTCCTAATATCAGCATAGATAAATTATATCAATATCGCTAGCTTTAACAAAAACCAAAGAGGATTTTTTATTATTAGAAATTTAAGAGGTAATCAATTTTTGAATTTGCTTTAATATTTTGAAGCCAGTTTTGATATTCTGTTGATAATTTTGATTGCGTTAAGGTATCTATAATTTGGCTTTTAACATCTTCTAGTTTTGAATTGGCCGGAAAACTATCCTTATTCTGATCAAAATAAGATTTAATTTCTTCATCGCTTACTTGTATTTTATCTCCCAGTAACTTCTCTATCGTTATTTTCATCTTTAATGAATTAATGAGATCGTCTCTGGTTTGTCCTTGAAAGGATAAAGCCGTATCCAAATCAGTCCCTTGAGATTTAAGCTGATCTTCGATAGCTGTCATTTGATTGTCTATCTCCTGTTGGGTTACAACTATATTATTTTTCTTAGCTTCCTGATCGATTAATTTTTGGGTGACAATTGAATCCAGAACTTGTTTTCCACCCTGCTTTTCCAATTCTTGGGCTAACTGTAACCTGGTGATTGGCTTTCCGTTAACTATTGCCGCTATAAAAATCCCCATGTTGGCATACGCCAACACCAAAATAACAACAACTATAAATCCGATGATTAAAGTCCAGCGTTTTCTGGGATTTTTGATAATACTTTTCTTATAAGAGGTAACTGATTCCTTCGTTTTGTTTAGACTAGTTTTTAAGCTCATCTAATAGACTATATATGCTTTGTTTTAAATATTCAAGAGCAAATATTATTTCACTTTATTATTAGATATTTTACTTTAGTAGCTTCTCCGTGGCCGGAATAAACTAATGTATTTTTAGAAAATGACAATATTTTTGCAAACGATTTAAGAAGCATTTTATTAGAAGAATATTTAAAATCCGTTCTACCAAAAGATCTACCTTTAAAAACCAAATCTCCCACAAATAAAAGGTCTTCTTTAACTACTTCAAAAGTTACACTTCCTGGTGTGTGCCCCGGAGTTTCCATAACTTTAATTTCAATATCTTTAATTTTAATAATCATGTTTTCAGATAAATATTTATCAATTTTAGGAGAAGGGTCTGAAGTAATTTTTAAGAAATATTTGGCTCTATTTGCCATATCTTTTACCAGAAATTCATCTTTTTTATGAACCATGAAAGGAATTTTAAAGGATTTCTGTAGTGTAAATATCCCCATGATATGGTCGAAATGACCATGGGTGACCAGAATCGCCGTAGGTTTTAATTCCAATCGTGAAATTGTATCGATTATATAATCTGGATCATCACCCGGATCTATGATTAAAGTATCTTTGTTTATAGAGTCATACAGAAGATAACAATTAGTTTTAAATTCTCCTACGATTAACCTCTCAACAGTTATCATTAATATACTTAAATTAACTTCTGAAGAAATTAATTTTAATTATTGTTTTTTACCGACTTTCTTCTTAGAAGATTTCTTTATTTTCTTGATTGTTTTTTTCTTGTCAGAAATTTGTGCTGGTTTATCTTTTCTTGAGGCTCTGGCATATATTTTATCTATCTCCTTTTTGGATTTTAAACGCGTGTAATATAATTTTGCGGTTTTAACACCTTTAACCCCGGATTTGATAATCTCTATTTTTTCAATATTGGGAGACATTATCGGGAATATTCTTTCAATCCCGATTTGATGTACTCCGATTCGCCTTACCGTAAATGTTTGGCTTAAAGCTTCTCCTTTAATAGCAATTACCATACCCTCAAATGCCTGGGTTCTTTCCTTTTCCCCTTCTTTAAATTTTTGGGTTATTTTTATTTTGTCGCCTATACCAAATTCGCTTCCGCTTGAATGTTTTGCAAATAATGACATATTTTTTATTTAAGAATGCTATTTTACTACAACCTGCCTGTACCCTCAAGAACTTATTTCTTTTCCAGGATTATGGCAATTTTTCTGGACAAACTCTCATTCCAGTTAATTTTAAACGGTAAGGTTATTTTTTCTTTGCTTCCTTCAAAAACCAGGGTTACCGATTGATCTCCCAGATTCTCAATCAAGATTTCTTTCATCCTTTTAAGTTGGTTTTTGGAAGTACTTTTGGGTATTCTAATATAGAGTTTATCGGTTTTTTCTTTAGTTTCCACACTCTCCACTATCAGGGAAAATTCTTCGTCTCTTTTATCTACTTTGCCGTTAACCAATATGATATTATCTTCCATCCATAAACTTTTGGTATCGCTATAAATTGAAGGAAAGATAACCAGGTTTATCGAACCTGTGGTGTCTTCAATTTTTGCAAATGCCATTTCTTTTCCTCCTCTTTTGGTAATAATCACCCTAACGTCTTTAACTATACCGGCTATGGAAACCTGTCCATTCATAGATACCGATAGGTTTTCATCTCCTATAATTTCTTCTATTCTATTACTTGCTTTAACTTGTAAATTTCCCAGAAGCTCGGTTATGGATTTTCCCGACAGAGAAAATCCCAGAAGATCTTTTTCCAATTTTTCCAATTCTTTTTCTTGAAATTCGGGTATATCAACCAAATTCATGCTCCCCAGAGATTTGGGATTCTTTTTTATATCTTCCTGAGAAAATAAACCCTGTTGGTCGTTTTTAACTTTTTTACCTACTTTATCTCTTATTTCGTCAATCGATGATAAAAGTGTGGCTCTTTTTCCGAATTTGGATAAAGCACCTACTTTGATCAGACTTTCCAAAACCTTTTTATTTACCCTTCTGGAATCAACTTTAGACAAAAACTCGGGAAATGAAGAAAAGGAACCTTCTTCTCGTGCTTCCAGAATTGCAGCGATTGCCGCAACTCCTACATTCTTAATCGCATTTAATCCAAACCTGATAGCTTTTTTATTCAGAGATTTTTTGTCTTCCTCAATTTTAAAATCTTCTTCGCTATCATTAATGTCTGGTGCCAGAACATTAATTTTCATACGTCTGCATTCATTAATTGCCGTAGTTACTTTGTCCTTATCCGAACTTTCAGCGGAAAGAAGGGCTGTCATAAATTCAACAGGGTAGTTTGCTTTCATATAGGCTGTTTGATATGCAACCATTCCGTAGCTGGCTGCATGGGCTTTATTAAATCCGTATGCCTGGAAGGGTTCAAAAAGTTTCCAGAGGTTTTCCGCAAAATCCTTTGTCTGACCGTTTTCTACGACTCCTTTGATAAATCTTTCCTTTTGGGCTGCCATTTCTTCTGGAATTTTTTTACCTACGGCTTTTCTAAATTTATCGGCTTCTTCCCAGCTATATCCGGCCAGTTCTATGGCGCAGAAAAGCAAATCGTCCTGATAAACCAATAGACCGTATGACGGTTCCAAAAATTTCTTCATTCTGGGATCCAGATACTTTATAAGTTTGGGGTTTCTTTTTCTTTTAATATATTCCGGGATTACAGCAATAGGTCCTGGTCGGTATAAAGCTACCATGACCATCAAATCTTCAATTCTAGTCGGCTTTAAGTCTTTGATATACTTTGTCATTCCGCTGCCGCTTAGCTGGAATGCTCCCATGGTTTCTCCTCTTCCCAGCATATCAAATGTTTTTTTGTCAGTTAGAGGAATTTTCATTAGATCGACCTTTTTCCCTTCTACTTTATTTACCATTTCCACAGCTGATCCCAATATCGATAAATTTCTAATTCCCAGGATATCAAACTTAATAAGACCAACCTCTTCGCAAGCGTGCATTTCATACTGGGTAATTATTTTTTCACCAGACGGCTCTTTCTGAATGGGAGTAAAATCCGTCAATGTTTTTGGGGCAACCACCAAACCTGCTGCATGAACACTAATATGTCTGGCATTACTTTCTATTTGAACAGCCAAATCTAATATTTTTTTGGCATCCTTATCCTTGTCGTAAAGTTCTCTCAACTCTTCCACTTCTTCCAAGGCTTTCGGAATGGTTATCGGGAAACCCTGTTTGGGTGGAGGTATTAATTTGGAAATTCTATCTCCTACATTATACGGATAACCCAATACTCGGGCTACGTCTCTTACTGAAGATCTTGATAACATCCGTCCAAATGTACAAATTTGGGCAACTTTATCTTTTCCGTATTTTTGGCAAATATAATCTAGTACTTCCTCTCTTCTATTGTCGGATACATCAAAATCAATATCCGGAGGAGAGGGTCTGAATGGATTTAAAAACCTTTCAAAAGGCAGGTAATATTTTATTGGATCAACAGTTGTTATTCCCAAAACAAAAGAGACAAGAGACCCGGCAACAGAACCTCTGGTATTGGTAATAATACCCTGATTATTGGCCCAATTTACCATATCGGTTACTATTAAAAAATACGGTGCATAACCTTTCTTGGTGATGATGTCAACTTCATAATCAAGTCTTTTTTGAATATCTTTATTTATATTTTTTACTTTTTGAGGTAATCTTTCATGAATAAGATTTTTTAAATATTTTTCAGGACTGTTATTATCCGGAACGGGAAATTCCGGAAAATACCATTTACCCAATGTTAATTCCAGTTCACATTTTTGAGCTACCTTTACCGTATTTTCCACCGCATCCTCAATATCAGGAAAAAGTTTATACATTTCGCTGGGAGTAGTTATCTGAAAAGCAGGGGTATCAATAAATCTTAATCTTTTGGTATCAGTAGTATTTTTTCCTGTGGCTATGCAAACCAAGGTATCTTGTGCAGTTGCATCTTCCTTCTTAATATAATGTGCATCATTTGTGGCTATTATGGGAATTGCCAGAGATCTGCTTAACTTTAGCATCCCCTTGTTTATTAATTCCTCATTTTCTGCCATTTTGGCAACTGATGCTTTTATTTCTGGTTCTTTAATATCTGAAACAAAATCACCGTATTTATGTCTTTGCACCTCGAGATAATAATCATCGCCAAAGACGTCTAAATACCACTGGGCTACTTTTTTTGCTTTATCGAAATCTTCATTAATTAGTGCCTGGGAAACTTCTCCCTGAGGACAGGCCGAGGTGCATATCAAACCTTTGGAATACTTTGCCAATGTTTCTCTGTCTACTCTCGGACGATAGTAATATCCTTCCAGATGGGCAATTGATGTTAACTTCATTAAATTTTTGTAACCTTCCTTATTTTTTGCTAGAAGTATGATATGGAAATTCTTAATTTTTTCTCTTTCTTCTCTTTCTTTATGATTAACATTCGTCGTATAACCCTCTACTCCTAAAATGGGTTTGATATTTTGGGCTTTTGCCAATTTATAAAAATCAATTACTCCATACATCGCACCATGATCGGTGATAGCCAAGGAATCCATCCCGTTCTCTTTGACATAAGAAATTAGCGGTCTTAATTTACTTAAACCGTCCAGAAGAGAATATTCTGTGTGAACATGTAGATGAACAAAACCTTTGGTCATCATATTAAGAAGATTTACTTTTTAATTTTAATTCTTCTTTTCTTTGATACATATCGTCATCGGCTTTCCTGATAAGTTCTTTTGCGTTTATTCCCGGCGTCCATTGGGCAATTCCTATACTTAATCCCGTATAGGCAGGTAAATTTGACTCTTCTTTTTTGCTTTTAAAACTGTCTTTAATTCTTGTCTCTACAATTAACGCTTCGACATAATCCGTATCGGGTAATAATACTATAAATTCATCTCCACCGTATCTTGCCGCTAAATCTCCTGTACGGACTGTTAAACAACCGGCGGTAATTATTAAATATTCGTCTCCTTTATCATGGCCGCTGTTTTTCACACCTTCTTCGGAGAGAACTTTTTTCCCGTCATTAACATCCTTTAAATTATCATTATCCACATATAAAACCGATACCGTCTCTGAACTTCCCGTTTCTTTTCTTTTTCTTTCAAGCCTGGCAATCAACATTGACAACTCTGTCAAAACGAAGCGTCTATTGGGAAGTTCTGTTAAAGCATCTGTCATGGCGTCTTTATTGTCAACTGCCCATATCCGTGCTGCTAATTCTGGATTTTTGGTAATCAAATTTAAATTAAATTCTACTCTCTTTTGAAAAATTGGATCTCTTTTCAAACTTTCCAGTTTCTCATTATAGGCATCATGAATAACCACCTCGTCTGTTTTTACTGGTTCTACCGTTATAATAATATCTGACTTTTCTGACATCTTATTTCTGTAATATTTTTAATAAATATTCTTTAATTAACTTGGGATCTCCATTTCCTTTAAGTTTCTTTTGGACCATTCCTATTAAATATCCCAAAACTTGTCCTTTCCCGTTTTTATATTCTTCTACAGCTTTGATTTCTTCTTTAACCATGGCTGCAACTGCCATTTCTACCTCCTTGGCTCCTGAATAATCTATCTTAGTTAATTTTACAATTTTTTCAACCAATTCTGCTGGTTCTGTAAATTCCTCATGCAGTTTTTTATTGACCATAAAATCGGATATGACTTTTCCTGATATTTGATGCTTTTCTGCCAAATTTACTGCTTCCTCAAAATAATTGGAGACATTTTGCGATGAAATTAATATCTCAATATAGTTATCGGGTAATTTATAAGAATCTCTAAACCTTACTCTTTTATCTTTTGGTAATTCGGTAAGTTCGTTTTTTAAATCTTCAATAAATTTTTTATTAAAACTAAAGGGAGGAATATCGGGTTCGGGAAAGTATCGATAATCATGTGCCTCTTCTTTAGTTCTTTGGGAAAATGTTTTTGCCGTTTTTTCATCAAATCCCCTGGTCTCCTGTTTTACTTTTTCGCCTCTGTTAAGTATTTCCTTCTGTCTTTCAATTTCTGCGTTTATCGCTTTCTCTAAGAATTTAAAGGAATTAATATTTTTTAATTCAACTTTATAATCTGGTAATTTTTGATTATTAGTATTTGAATTTTCATCCGATAATGAAATATTTGCCTCTAATCTCATTGATCCCTTTTCCATATCCGCACTGGAAATCCCCAGATATCTCACAATAAGCTGTACTTCTTTTAAGAATTTAACAACTTCAATTGCGTTATCGAAATCGGGTTCGGTTACTATTTCGACCAAAGGAACTCCGCTTCTATTAAAATCAATTAGAGAAATATTCTTACTGTTAATTTCATGATGTTGGAGTTTGGCAGTATCTTCCTCGAGATGAATTCTTCTTATCCTAATATCTAACTTTGAATCAGGAATTTCAAATTTTCCGTTGATACAAAAGGGGATATCATACTGGCTGATTTGATAACCCTTGGGTAAATCCGGATAGAAATAGTGTTTTCTGTCGAATTTACTAAACAAATTCACTTCACAGTCAAAAGCCAAACCAATTTTTATCACATTATCTATAGCTTTATGATTGGGATAAGGTAGTGCTCCCGGTAAACCTAAGCAAACCGGACAAACTTGGGTATTGGGTTTTTTCGAAAAATGGTCAGCAGAGCAATCACAAAACATTTTACTTCTGGTAGCCAGTTCAATATGTACTTCTAAGCCTATTATTGGTTTATACATTTTCATTATTTAAATAAAAACCATTTTCTAAATATTTTTGTCCTAATTTTTTAGAAAAAATCAAAATCCCCAAGAAAACCATTGAGAAAAGGAATAGCAACAACTTGATTCCGAAAAGTTCGACAATAGTTCCGGAAAAAACTACCGGGACTAATGTTGCAATAGTAGTTAAAAACCAAAAGTTTCCAAATACTCTTCCTCTTAAACCACCTGGTGTTTTTTCCTGCAGATATGTTTGTGCAGGAATTAAAATACCGATAAAGGCAAAACCGAAAGCCATTATTACCAGAATTCCTACAATCGTTCTAATAAATCCTTCCAGGATAGGAACTAAGAAAATTAATAATATTGCGGCAAAGATAATCAAAAGAATTGATTTTTCTATTATTTCTTTTTTTCGATATTTAGTTTTCATCAGTTTGGGTATGGTCAGAGCCGAGATAGCTGCACCAATTCCAGCCGGAACCGCCAAAACAAGTCCGGCAGAATTAATATTTATTCTAAAAATTTCGCTGGCTACAGCAGGAAAATTTACCGTAATAATTGCTAGGCATATTTGCAAAATCATCAGAAGTATAAAAGGCATCAAAATATTTTTGTTGTCTTTGATAAACGTATAACCTTCTACTATTCTTCTAAAGAATTTAAAGAACGATTCTTCATAATTTTTACTTTTTATTTGCTCTACTTCCAATCTCGGTAAGAAAAGTACACTTATAAATGCTAAAAATAAAGCGAAAGAACACAAAAATATCGATGTTTTAAAACCCAATACGGTATTTAATATTCCTGCTATTCCAAAACCTACTATTACGGCTGTCTGTTGGGTTAGTAAAAATAGCCCGTTAGCATGGGGTAAATCTTTTTCTTTAACCAGTGACGGCAGCGATGCCGATTCTGCAGGTACATAAAATTGGTTTAAAAATGAATAAATAAGAACTACCCCGTAGATTATAAAAAACCTAATTTGGTGAACAAAAACATAAAAGAGAATCGTCAATGCCTGGAGAATATTGGATATTATTAATATTTTTCTTCTTTCCACAATATCAACGCTGGCGGCAGCAAATGGACCTATGACTATTGCAGGAACCGCCCAGGCAACCCATAAAAGAGACGTGGCAATGGTTGAACCCGTTTCCGAAAAAAGTTTGATTAACAGCAAAAAATTCATAACATTTATGGATAATTGGGAAAGAATTTGTGAAGACCACAAATATAGAAAGTTTTTATTTTTAATAATTACCTTAAAATCCTGCATATTTTTAAATATTGGGAACCTCAGGTTTCCAGGAAATTTCTTGTTGAAACATTTTTCCCAGACTAACAAGCATATCTTCCGAAAACTTAGGCGCCATGATTTGAAAACCCAAAGGAAGTCTGTTTTTGGAAAATCCGTAAGGGATTGCAATTGAGGGTATTCCCGTTAAATTCGCGGTTGCCGCATAGATATCGGTCAAATACATCGAGAGAGGATTATTTGTTTTTTCACCCAATTTAAAAGCATTGGTGGGTGCAACCGGAGCAATCAGAGCATCCACATCTTTAAATACATTATCTACTTCCTTAATTATTATCGACCTGACTTTCATCGCTTGATTATAATAAGCGTCATAATATCCTGCCGAAAGAACATAAGTTCCCAGCATTATTCTTCTTTTGGCTTCATCACCAAAGACTTCCCTCTCATCTCCAAATCTTATCCCATCATATCTTCCCAAATTCGAAGAAACCTCTGCCGGTTGAATAATATAGTAGACCGATATTCCATACTTGGTATGCGGCAGACTTACTTCCTTAAAATTAATTCCCTTTTTCTTTAATAAATTAATTGCAGCAAATACTCCTTTTTCAACATCTTTATCTAATCCTTTGACGAAAAATTCTTTGGGGATTCCTACTGTTATTTTTGATTTATCTAATATGATATTCGAGTTTTTAAGAGTTGCATCTAATCCGTCTTCTCCTTTGGTCACTTCAAATATTTTTCTACTGTCTTCTACTGTTCGACTAAAATGTCCTACCGAATCAAGAGATGAAGCCATCGCGATAACCCCATACCTCGAAACTGACCCATAGGTAGGTTTTAAACCTACTACACCGCAAAAATTTGCAGGAACTCTAACCGAACCGCAGGTATCTGTTCCTGTTGCAATCAAACAATAGTTGGCTGCTAGACTTGCCGCTGAACCGCTCGATGAACCTCCTGCCACAAAATTTTCATTCCAGGGATTTTTGGTGGGACCAAAATCCGAATTTTCACCCGAAGATCCGTGAGCCCATGCATCGCAATTGGCTTTGGCAAGAGTAATACATCCTGCAGCATCAAATTTTTTTACAGTTGTTGCTGAATAACTGGGAATATAATCTTTTAATACATTAGATGCTGCGGTTGTTCTGATACCTTTGGTAAGAAACATGTCTTTATGAATAACCACAACTCCCAAAAGCGGATAATCTTTAAAAGCATTTTCTTTGTAATCAGAAATTAATCTGTCAACCTTTTTGGCTTTCTCGTAAGCAGAATCCTCAGCTAAGGTGATTATCGCATTTAGATTTTTGTCGTATTTCTTTATTCTGTCCAAATACGAATCTACTAAATCTACTGCAGAAAAATCTTTTTTAAGAAGTCCTTTTTGTGTTTCTTCGATTGTTAAGGGAGGATTAAACTTCATATTTATATTTCTTTATTTATCTTTTTCCAATATTGCTGAAACTTTAAAATATCCGTTATGTGTTTCTTCTGTTCCTGATAAAGCTTCATCTTGAGTCAAAGAATTCTGGGAATTGGCTGCGTCATCCCTGGTTACATCTTTAAGATTTGTCGTTTGACTGGTGGGTTCTACATTAGAGGTTTCAACTTCCTTCAGATGACTTACATAACCGATAATATCGGATAGTTGTTTTTTAAATTTTACGATTTCATGCGAATTTAAATTTAATTTGGCAAGATCTGCTATATGCGAGATATCTTTGTTAGTGAGGTCGGTCATATGAGCATATAATACATACAACTTAATACTTTAGGCAACACCAATGTCATTTAATAATAATTTAGGTTATGCCATTTGTCGAAGTGCTTTAATTCTATCTTCTACAGGGGGATGTGTATTGAAAAGATTTGAAAAGGTGGATACTGCCGATTTTGTTTTACCCTTAAACGGATTGACTATATAAAGATGTGCTGTTGCTTTGTTGGCTGCTTCAAGCGGTTCTGTGTCTGAGGATATTTTCTGAAGTGCAGAAATCAAACCGCTTGGTTGTCTCGTTAAATTTACACTTCCCGAATCGGCTAAAAATTCTCTGCGTCTGGATATTGCCAGCTGAATTAGTTGGGCAACAATAGGAGAAAGAATTGCAAAGATAATTCCTACGATTAACATGATTACACCCAATTGATTTCCTTCCCTGTCTGAGTTATCTCTTCCTCCCAACCAGCGAATTCTGATTAACCAATCCCCAAGAAGGGCAACCGTTCCCACCAAGACTGCAACAACAGACATCAATCTGGAATCATAATTTTTAATATGACTTAATTCGTGCCCTATAACTCCTTCCAGTTCGGTTCTGTCCAATTTCTGAAGAAGACCAGTGGTTGCACAGATAACTGCATGTTCGGGATCTCTGCCTGTGGCAAAGGCATTTGGAGCACTGTCTTCTATGACATACAGTTTTGGTTTGGGAAGACCTGAGGCAATACTTAAATTTTCGGCAACCGTATAAAATTCAAAATCTTTGGTTCTTGAGGCTAGTCTTGCTCCGGATATGGTCAAAACTATCTTATCGCTGTAATAATAACCCACCAAACTCATTAATCCCGAGATGATTAAACTTAGTCCCACAATACCCAATCCTCCCGGTTGATAACCTAGATACATGGCAAAGGCTTGGGATATAAAATAAATTGCCAAAGCAACAAATATTACGAAAAAGACAATTATGATTGCGCTTTTTCTTTTATTTGCAGAGACAGACTCGTAAATGTTTATCATAAACTAATCTTAGGTGTTTTTGTTTCCTCTGTTTTTACTTCTACGTGCTCACCTTCTTGTGGGGTAATCAATCCCGGTAATTCAGCAAATTTAAACATGGAGGCTATAAAACTGGACGGAACAGAAACTCTTTTAACGTTGTAGTCTGCTGTTAAATCAATTACTAATCTTCTTGCATACATTATTTTGTCTGAGGTGTCTCTTAATTCATCCATTAGTTTTACAACCACTTCGCTTCCTTTTATTTCTGGAT
Source organism: Patescibacteria group bacterium (assembly GCA_036846005.1). Classification (GTDB taxonomy): domain Bacteria; phylum Patescibacteriota; class Microgenomatia; order UBA8517; family UBA8517; genus DATEXQ01. Next base: position 29,498 of record DAIUCV010000006.1, read on the forward strand.
TAGATTCCATTACAAGTTTGATGTCTGGAAGTAAAGACGCCACCTTGCTGCCTGCGTCTGCCATTTTCTGTACATCTTGAGATTTGATTGCCGATTCAATTGATTTTCTTACTTCAGTTAATTTACTAAAAATTTCCTGTTCGTGCTTCAAATACCCTTTGGTTGATACTTCCAAATTAGGAATAAGGTCTGATTGTCTTTTGAGTTGATTCCCGATTTCCTGTACTGCTGCTTTAATTCTTGCTTTACTACCCACAAAAAAGTTGTAGGTCGAAAATACCCAAAATATTACTACTACTAATGCAATTACTAATATCCAAGTTAATGTCATATATATATCACCACCCTTCTAGTTTATTATCGCTAATCATTTTAGCACTTTCTCAAATTCTTCTAAGGTCAAACAATTAATTATATTTTCTTTTATTGCCCATCCACGTCTTGCAACATCAATACCGTGCTGCATATTATTCAAACACTGAAGATTATGGGAATCGGTCCCTAAAGTTAATTTAACATTATTATCAATTGCTTCTTTAACCAAAAAATCCGGTAAATCCAATCTGGTCGGATCGGCATTGATCTCTATCCAGATATTTTTCTTTTTGCATTCGTCAAATATCTGAAGCCAATCGTATTCAACACCTTCTCTTTCGTTAAGTCTTCTTCCTGTAGGATGTGCGAATATTTTAACTTTGGGATGGTTTAGAGCAGACAATACTCTTTTTGTGGCAATACTTCTTTCCTGATCAAAGCTGGAATGAATAGAAACTAAGGCAAAATCTAATAATTCCAGTGCTTTATCCGAAATAGCCAGTTCTCCACTGGGTAAAATATCAATTTCGAGGCTATTGAACACTTTCTTTATTCGGCTTTTCACTGTTTTCACAATATTATCTTTTTTGTGCATTATTGAGTAATTTAATTTGCCAATAGCTTCACTTTTTCTTTTTAATATATCTATTATTTGATTTTCGGTGTGTCTACTGTGGCTGGGATTATGTTCGGTAAAAGCTAGATATTCATAACCCAATTCCTCAGCCTTAATAATTACATCCTCCATCGAAGATTCTCCTAAATCATGACTTGTCTCTATATCAAAATCAGAATGTATTTGTAAATCTGCTTTTACATCTGAGAGTTTTATCAATTTAGGTATTTGCTTTTTTAAGGCTGCTTCCAATTCTCCTGTATCTTCCCTTAATTCCGGTGGAATCCATTCCATACCCAAGTATTTATAAAATTCTTCTTCTGTGGGAAACTTTTTTATCTTGGATTCAGCATCTCTTACTTTTTTTATACCGTATTCGGATAAACTGAATCCCTTTTTAAGTGCGTATTCCCTTAAGGCTATGTTGTGGTGTTTGCTTCCGGTAAAATGCTGCAAAAGAGCACCGTATGATTGAGGTTCTTGAGCCATTAAGTCTACCTGTACGTCTCCCGGTAAAATAATCGATGCTGTTCTGGTTCCTTTTTCCAGAACTCTACTCGTCTTAGGATAGCGTGTGAACCTATCTAGAGCATCAAGAGGCTTGTTTGAGGCTACTGCTATGTCAATATCTCCCACAGTCGAAGCCTTCCTTCTTATGCTTCCTAAGGCATCAGCCTTCACCAACGAATTGTCTTCTTTCATCCAATTAATTACTTCATTCGCAATATTTTCTGCATAAGGCAATAAATATCTTTTAACTTTTCTTCTGTTTTCTTCAATGGTTCGTAGAATATCTGCTTGTGATTCTTCGCCGAATCCTTCCATCTTGGCAATTTTCCCCTCTTTAGCTGCTTTTTCTAAATCAGCGGTAGCATTTTTTGCTGAAGACAAATTAAGTTCATTTACCAACTTAAAGGCCGTTTTTGCTCCTATACCCGGCAGATCCAGAAGTTCAAAGACAGCAGGTGAAATTCCTTTCATAATAGCCTCAAAATGTCTTGATCCCCCTGTTTTAAATAATTCGCTCAGATTTGCTGAAATTGACGGACCGATACCTGGAATATCTACCAACTTGTCTTCATCCCAAAGATCTTTAGCTTCGCTTGATAAATGCTCAACAGCATCGGCTGCCCTTTCATAGGCAATAATTTTAAATTTATTTTTATTCGCGTTAATCAATTCGTATGAGGCTGCAACAGCCCGCAATAATTCTGCAATTTCCAGATTGGTCATATTTTTGTGTATTTTCATAATTTGATTATATCAGGATACATTAACAGTCAATCAAACAGAGATTTTTCTTATAAATATAGGTTGTATGTTAAAATTTTAGTAAATAATTGTGAAAAACAACTTAAAATATTTGAAAAGTGAATTTTCGACTATCTTTAATATCTCTTGTTTTTATAAGAAACCTCATTTTTCCCAAGAGGGTGAGGATATTATTATCAATAAATATTTTTCCCATAAAAATAACGGATTTTATGTTGATGTGGGAGCACACCATCCGTTTAGGTATTCCAATACCTATCTTCTTTATAAAAAAGGTTGGAATGGTATTAATATTGATCCAACTCCGGGAGTTAAAAGACTTTTTGACAGAACCAGAAAAAGAGATACTAATCTGGAATTAGCAATCGATAAAAAGAGTGGTAAAAAAGTATTATTCATATTCAAGGATCAAGCACTCAATACTCTTTCTAAAACATTTGCAAATATAATAATAAAATCCGGTCAATCAAAACTTTTAAATACAATTAGTGTCAAAACTCAAAGACTTGATAATATTTTAGATAAATATTTAAAGAAAGAAAAACAAATCGATTTACTGAATATTGATGTGGAAGGCTACGAAATGAATGTATTAAATTCAATTAATTGGGCTAAATATCGGCCTAATGTAATCATTATTGAAAATATTTACAAAACAGATGAATTAAGAAAATATCTATCTGATTTAAATTATTTACTTTATGCAAATACCCTATCTTCCAATATCTATGTCCAAAAATGAAGTAAAGATAAAAAAATTGGTTTTAAGGATTTCTCTTATAACTTTTACTTTTTTATTATCATTGTTCATATTATTTTCCTCTTTTTGTTCTCTTAGTATTTATAAATTCGCTAATGCAATAATTCAAAATGATGAAAATTTATACGGTAAAACATATGTAAATGCCGGATTTTGTATCAACTGGTTTACCCCCTTTGAAGAATTGGCAAAAGCCTTCAGAAATAAAAAATACATAGTACTACTGCAAAATAATTATGAGCTTAGAGCAAGCGGAGGTTTTATGGGTTCATATGCTGTATTAAATTTCGGGTCTACCGGGTTGGAAACCTGGAAAGTAGAAAATATATATGTTCCCGACGGACAATTAAAGGGACATGTTACTCCTATCAAACCTATTCAACAGGCATTCAGAACCGGAGACTGGAGGCTAAGAGACAGTAACTGGGAGGTTGATTTTCCTAAAGCAGCCAAAGATATTGAGTGGTTTTTCAATAAAGGCGGAGAGGAAAATATAGACGGAATTATTGCCATAAACTTTTCTCTTTTTGAAAATTTGGTAAAAATACTGGGTAATATTAATGTTACCGATTATGACATAAAAGTTTATCCAAATTCACTCTATATACTAACACAAACTTATTCAGAAAAAGATTCGTTTCCAGGTTCTACGCAAAAACAATCTTTTCTAAATAGTTTAGGGAAAAGTATGCTTAATAAAGTTAAAGAGGCAAGTGTAATAACAAAAATAAAAATTACGCTTATGTTAATTAACGAACTTAAAAATGGTCAAATTTTGATATCTATAAAAGATAATAATCTTGCTCAAAAATTAAATAGACTTAATCTTGACGGATCTCTTGGTAATTACAACTTTGATTTTCTCTATCCCGTTGAATCTAACTTGGGTGCAAATAAAGCAAACGGATATATAGAAAGAAGTATTATTCAGAATGTAAATATAAAAAATAATAAAATAACATCCCAGGTTACAATTACATGGAAAAATAGGTCGGTGTACGAATCTCCTAAACCTCCTTCTTTTTGGGGTGGCAATTATATAAATTACGAGAGAATAGTACTACCAAAAAATGCGATTAATATCACTGTTACCGTTAACAACAAGAATTATCTTTTCAAAAATATAAAGGATATATCAAATTTACCTAGAATAGAAAATGATTTTACATATTCTTTGGAACAATATGGAAATTTTCAAATAATTGGTTTTTGGGTTCTCGTTCCTGCAAAATATTCTCTGAGTTCAATACTTAGCTACAATCTACCTTTAAAACAGGAGCAAAAAAAATATGAGGTAAATATCAAATCCCAACCGGGAATCAAAAACCTTGAATATAATCTTATATTAAACGGTAAAATTCTCGTAAAGGAAATATTAAATGGTAATAAAATATATAAAAGAAATATAGAAAAAATATAATCTTAAACTATATAAGAGAAATTACTTTATCTAATAAGTAAGTAAAGAAGTTAAGATTTCTTGGATTTTTTTGAAGTTTTAGACTTTTTCTTTGGTTCTGCTTTTACTTCTTTAATTTCTATTTCTATTTCTTTCTTCTCTTCTACAACAGGAGGGATAACTGGAGAAAGAATTCCCAGAATTTTGTCTAACTTAGCATTAATTGCGTCAAACTGAAAGTTACTTTGGGGTTGTACACTGTCTCTGTTTTCAAAATTAGATCTTCTTGGGCTTCTATCATCAAATCTTCTTGAATCAGAACCTCCACCCATTTTTTCAAAACAGTCGCTACAATAAACTGGTTTGCTTCCTGTAGGTTTGAAGGGAACCTCGCATTCTTTTCCACAGTTACTACAGATGGTCTTAAACATCTCTCTGTCTCTTCCCCTACCACCAAAGTCTCTTCTGCCGAAATCTCTTCTTCCTCCACCAAATCTGTTATCTCTATTAAATTGTCTCATGCGCAATTATAACATGAACTCTGTGAATAATCTATTTATGATTTCCGTTTCCATTTCTATTAACCAAATAAACACGATCGTATTTTTTTCTGAATTTTTTATAATCCTCAAGAGTGATTATTTTTCTGCTTCCTATTATCTGTATCAGTAATTCAATTCTAGCTTTAGTTGATGAATCTTTAAGACTATGACAGGCATTATTTACAAAAAGAATTTCATTTGGGTCTTTGAAATCATTTGAGTGCCAACCTTGTAATCTGGCTATTCTTTTAGGGGTGAGATGGTCATGGCTATTTGCCGTATGGGGAATGACAAAACCATCTTCATCGTAAAATTGTGGTGCATGATATGCAGCCTGGCAGATATTCAATTCCTTGGCTAAGGTTTTATCATCTTTAATTTCTGTTGGTTCTTCTACCGAAACTTCAAATTGGGGAGTTTGGGGTGCTACAAGTATTTCTGCTATTTCAGTCGTTCTTTCAACAGCCATTTCGATTATTTATATAAATATATTATTGGTTTTATTATTTTAAAATCTCCTCTACCACTATTCTAAATAAAAACATTTCTGTCAACTAGATAATTTTAAAATCATATATTTATTATTAAAATTACTTAAAAATAAGTTAACAGTTATTATGTTGAATCTATTTTTGCCCCCTTGACAAAGAATATATCTATGGTATTCTGAAATTTCACGTTAACATTTTAAAGATCCGTTGTATGAACAAATGCGTTCATATAGCGTTTCCCATACACGGGGACTAAACAGGAAGTGAACCTTTTTGGAAGAGGAGGATCGTTAAAGAAAATAGCGACCCGTCTGAAATCAAACGATAATGTGTAAACCGTTACAGGGGTACACTAGTCTAAGAGAGACACCAAAAAGCAAGAGTTTCATGGACGAGAAAGCGGAAGGTTGAGACTACGAAGGTAGCCTTGATCTAACCAAAACCCAAGGGAGAGGATAAAGCCTTAAACAAGTTTAATCACCCAAAAGGTAGAAACCCAGACGAAACGAAGCCCTGGATAGGTAGAGGAAAATGCGAATAAAAAACGAATTTCCTTAGCTAACTGGAGAGGAGAGGAAACCCTTAAAGTTTCAAAAACCACCAGAAAGCAGACAAAAGACTTAAAAGCAAATGGCAAGGCATTAAAACCTTACTAATTACCCGAGAGTCTGAGAAAACCTTTTCAGAAAACGTCAGTTTGAGGAACAAAATCTCTGATATGTAAATTTGAGCAAGGTGAAAACCAAGGAGAAAGCCTATCTTGTTTAGTTCCCACCTAAATTAACGCCGGTCTTGAGACTGAAATGAGAATTTATTTCTCACCTTTCAATCTCTTCAATAGACCGGCTTTTTTTTGGCAAAAAAAACTTTTAAAAATAATAAAATCTAATTATTGGATAAATTTAAAATATTGAAGTTAAATATCGCTGCGGGGTCAACGAGACTCGAACTCGCAACCTCTTCCGTGACAGGGAAGCGCTCTGACCAATTGAGCTATGACCCCAGGCAACAGAAATTATAACAAATTTTTCTTTTTTTAACCATTCATCTATGCTTTTTTACTAATTAGACTTTATTTCTTACTTTTGATAATATATTGCCACTGGTTGGGTCCTTTTATTCCGTGAGGAGGTGTAAACATGGATACCAAGCAGGAAACTAGTCGGTTACCGCTTGAAAATGGCTCAAGTTATTTCTGGCAACCGCGCTAGTATTTTAATAAGGGGTATGGAACCGTCGAGGGAGCCACTCTCTGCAAATTTTTTCTTTCTTCCATACCCCTTCCTTTTTTTCACAGAGTATATCTTCACATAAACTCTTAATTGACAACCCATGAAAACTATGAAAACATAAATTTAGGATTGGAGGTGAATAATTTGGTTAAAAAAATAAATAATCACCATCATGTTTGGATAATTGCTATCGCTGCTTCTCTTTTGGTTCTCTCACTCTTTATTGTTTTTCTGAAAAACAATTCTGCACAACAAGGTTTTGATCAATTTGGTTATAACTACCAAGCACGAATATTTAACGGAAAAGTAGATGGAGTAGATAGAAATCTTGATGGAACAGTATGGGGAGATCCTGCTTATGCAAACGATAAATTAGTTATGAAATGGTCAAAAGCGTGGGATGAAGCCCGTTTTAATGGAAAAGATTGGACTTGTGATGCTTGGGAAGATAACGAATACAACGGAAAAGTACCAGGAGGAAGCGGTGAAATTTGGCATTATAAAATTTCCTGGGTTGGTTCTGCGTTAGAAGATAGCAGTTGTTGGAGAGAGGGAGGATATTCTATTTGGGGACAATTTGAAGTTACATTTTCTCAGGGTACTGTAGCAAATGAACATTTCTGGGAAACACATGCATCCCCAAGTGGTTACGGAATGTTTAAATAACATTCTCAAATCCCCTTGACAATTCGCCTTATCTAATCTAAATTCAATTACCAAAATCTGCCCTATATTTTTGCAATGCTTTAATAAGGGGGTTTGCCCACCCAAAGCTTAAAGCAAAGGGGGGTGAAAAATTTTGAATCTTAAAAAAACACTTAAAGCAATTAAACTTAACGAATCTACTATAAGCATGGTTTTGGGTGCAATCATAATTGTAGTTGTCGGTCTTTTGGTTATTAATTTTATTAGAACAAATCAGACTGGTAAAACTCTTCCTATAACAGAAACACAACAACAGGCAAATACACCAACCATTGGAACAAGTCATATTGTGAAAGAGGGAGACTCTCTTTGGTCAATAGCCCAGGCCGCCTATGGTTCCGGATACAATTGGGTAGATATTGCTAGAGAAAATAATATTAACAACCCGAATCAAATAGAAGCCGGAGCTACTCTGCAAATTCCCGACGTAACTCCCAAAATATCTACTGTTGCAGCTAAGAATACTAATACAGAAAATGTATCCACTGCTACAAATCCGATTTCAGGAGCTACCTATACAGTAGAAAAAGGAGATTATCTCTGGGAGATAGCAGTTAGAGCATACGGAGACGGATATAAATGGGTGGAAATTGCCAAAGAAAATGATCTTAAAAATCCTAACTTGATACATTCTGGTAATGTGTTAACTCTACCCCGCTAGATGGTATAATTGACTTGCTTCGTAAATTACGACGGATTTACCCGTCAAAACGAAGTATAAGCGGGATTAGTTGAGCGGTTCAATACCACCTTCCCAAGGTGGGGAGACGGGTTCG
>DAIUCV010000007.1:0-34261 GCA_036846005.1 Patescibacteria group bacterium
CCTCGTGTTAAACTTCACCAGCTGTGAGAAAATTAAAATTTGCCGCTTTGATTATTGGTATTACTCTAGTAATTTTATTAGTCATTTTTTATGTGGTTGGTTATTTTAGACCTAAAAGCGCAGGTTTAATTATTGAAACTCAACCACAAGCAGCCGTCTTGATTAACGGACAACAGGAGGGTCGGACCAATTTTGAGATTACAAGGGCCCAAGGAGAAGTTGTAATCAAGCTAATTCCGGAATCTTTTGATAAGCCACTGGTTCCTTTCGAAACCAAGGTAAATCTTGTATCCGGAGTTAAAACAGTAATCAGAAGAAATTTCGGGGAATCTCTAGAAACGTCAAGTGGAACTGTCATATCTTTTGAAAAAATAGGAGGACAAGAAGTTGGTGTGTCTATTATTTCAACCCCGGATGCATCCCAAGTAAAGATTGACGGGCAAGTTAGGGGTTTTACTCCCTATAAATCTTCAGCTGTTAGTCCGGGTAGCCATATAATTTCTCTTTCTGCACAAGGTTATAAAGATGAATCTATAGACGTCAGAACTTATGAGGGTTATAAGCTTACAGCTGAATTTAAACTAGCGCCGAATACCGAACAGGCTAGTCCGTCTCCTACACCGGAACCCCAGGAAGAAAAACCCCAAGTTAAAATTCTTTCGACACCGACAGGCTTTTTGAGGGTAAGAAATGAACCTTCCGCTTTGGCAAGGGAGGTGGGTCAAGTTGATCCGGGTGAAACCTTTGAAATATTGGAAGAAGACGAAGAAACCGGTTGGTATAAGATAGAATACGAGAAGGATCAGGAAGGATGGGTTTCAAATCAATACGCATCAAAAACAGAAAGCTCCAAAGAAACGTCAACTCCAAGTCCTACACCAACTCCTTAGTCTTGAAGTTACTCAAAAATTAACAGCTATTCCGCTATATAAGATTGAAATAACCAGAAATATCCAAATTCCTACTGAGGTCACCAGAGCGATATCTGTTAAAAGGAGTTTTTCTGGTGCTTCACTTTTATCTGCGAAAATAAGTTTTTGGTATCTCATGATTCCAAAAATAGCCACAGGAATGGTAATCATCAGGAGTTTGGTTATTGTAGTTGCCTTGGAAATTTCTGCTAAAAAAAGCCAGACGGGAAGGGCTGCCCTGGGAGATTCGAAAAAGGTAAATAAAGCCCAACTCATCCAGGCTGCGTTACCAAACATGGTTACGTAGGAATTCAAAAGTTCTTTGGAATATCTGGTCAAACTTTTTCGGGTAACCTCTTTTACTTGTTGGATAGTATTTAATTCAGCTCTTCTTTTCCCCGATGCTAAAAATAGAGCAATCGAGATAACGCAAAGCAAAAACCATACGGAAAGGTGAGCGTCAATTACAAAGGCACCCGCATAAACCCTTAAGATAAAGCCTGATGCTATGACAAGAATATCTATGACTTCCACATTTTTCAAAAAGAGACTATATAAGACTTGTATTACAAAGTAAGTTACAACCAGAATAAAAAATATAGGGTGTAAGTAATAGGCCAGGTAAAAAGAGATAAAAGCCAGGACGATAACTTCCGCAACCGCAAAAGAAACTGGGAGGACTCCTGATGCAATTGGGCGATTTTTCTTAATCGGATGCAGCCTATCTTGCTTGACATCGAGTAAATCGTTAAAAACATATGAGGCGGAGGTTATGAAGTTAAAAGCCACAAATGCCCAAAAAACTGCTATTTGGTAAGAGGGAATAAATAAAGTTTGGGTAAAAATTAAGGCTGCAAAAAGCGAAAGATTTTTAATCCAATGTATAGGCCTTGCTACTTGAATAATAGCAATAAAGATATTGAAAATATTTAGATTTTTTTTAACTTGCGTCATGTTATTTTTTGAATACGCTTTTTGGTAAGAAATATTATCAGTCCTCCGATAAGAATTACCACCCCGATCATTGTATATAACTTCAGGGACGCATTCAAATTAAGGGCTAGAACCCCAAGTAGAGCAGTAAAAATCCAGTAAAAAATAACAACCTGTCTTTTGCTTAGACCCGCATCGAGTAATTTATGATGAAGATGTCCTCTATCTCCCCATACGGGAGATTTCCCTGATAGTATTCGTCGCACAATGGTATATCCAGTATCTACTAGGGGTATACCCAGCACTACAATTAATGTTCCGACCTTGGTTGTAGATAAAATTGCCAGAACTGCCAGTAAGTAACCCGCAAGAGTTGACCCGGAATATGAAGGCATTATTTTTTGAGGATAAAAATTCCAGGGTAAAAATCCGAAATAAGCTCCTGCTGTAATTGAAGCAAATATAATAACTGGCCATTGGGTTATATCGGCAGAATAGCTAAGGGAAAGAGCTGCAATGGTTATTGCTGCGATAACTACAACCCCGGGTAACTGTCCGTCGACACCCTTAGCTCCCATATTAAGCATATTCATCATATATACTATCCAGAAAACAGCAAAGACATCCGATATTAACCAAATACTACGGGTTTGACCGAGTAAATCAAAAACTATGCGAGGGTGTGATAAATCCAATATGCCGTTAAAAGGCATATTTATAAAAGCGATTCCGATTCCTGCCATAATAGGAATTCCGGCAATAACAAATTGTGCGACTAATCTTAAGTAGGGGTTTAAATTGAATTTGTCATCCAAAATTCCTAACGCTGTTATAAAAAAAGCACCGATTAAAATACCAATTAGGTGTTTATCAAGAGGTAAAAAAACAAAAGAGGCAATTAATACGGCGGCAAAAATGGCTAACCCTCCTCCCCTGGGAACAGGGTAGGAATGAATTACTTTAGGATGTTTATGAACCTTTGGGTCGTCAATAATACCTATTTTATGGGCTAATTTAATAACCAGAGGAGTCGAAAAAAAGGCAATAAGAGAGGCTAGTAGAAATGGAAATATCGTTAAAGTCTTAAGTAAGGACATGAATTTTTAATAACTCCCGACCAGAAAAATTATTTTTATTATAGTTATTACGGAAAAAAAAGTTGCCACCAAACCTCCAATAACTAATGTTTTTTTAAGAAAATCGTCTCTAATAAATAAAGTGATGAGACTATTAATAGATATTATAATCAAGGAGAAAACGAATGGAAAAACTAAATTAAGTGAAGGAACTATCTGGGCTTCTCCTTCGGGAAGTCCGTAATAAAGTGGGACTTCAGGAGGTAAATATTTAGATCTGATAAGAAAGATTAAGGCGATTCCTATTATATTGGTGAGAAATCCTAAATATATTAAATTTTTTTGAGGAATTTCTTGAGTGAACACGGAATCTTTAATTAGGTTGTATTTTAAAAATTTGCTGTATCTTGCTTTTCCGACTTCTAAGATGTTCATTTTTTTGTCTCTTTTTCTTTCTATAGCCATGATTTTACTTTAACATTGAAGAAAATACGAATTTATGTACAAACTTTTAAGTTATTTCAGGGAAAGATTGCGGATTTCACAGTAGGCAAATCTAATTTCCATATCTGGGCACCTTCAAAATCGGCAAAAAGTATATAATTGCTGTCTAACAAATTTTTAAGTTCGGGAAAAGGCGAACCTTCATTGAAACGTACAATAACTTTAGGATAATTATTAGTTAGATTTTTCATTACCCCCTCTTTACTTGAAAAATCATTGATGTGGTAATCAGCAACATATCTGATAGGAGGCAGGTGTTTGGATAAAGCATAAATTGTGGCCGTATCTCCCCAGACAAAGACTTTATCCTTTTTGTTGGTAATACTGGTTAGAATTCTAGCGACTCTGTAATTTCGGGAGACCTTGTCGTTAAAAGATGCAAAATATTCGTCTTTATTTATGCTTCCGGTTGCAAATTTAATAAAGTTAAGATAATACGGGGTGGTCGGATAATACCAGAATTTGTAATAAAGAGGTACAAAGAAAGCAATAACCAGGGGAATAACAGTTAGGGTTTGTGTAAGAGTCTTGTCGGTAACAAGAATCCCCAACAGTAAACTTAGAGCGGGAACTGCCTGAAGCAAATAATGGGGATATGGCCTTTCGGATAAAGTTACCCCAAAAAGTGCAAATAAAATCCAGATCGTAACAAAAATAAATTCTTTAGGAAGGGATTTTCTTTTCCAAAAAAGGATAGCTAACCCTATTAAAATTACCCCACCTCTTATTAAAAGCGGTGCATTTCTGACCATAAAAGGCAGGTTTGAAGTAGAAGGCCTCCATGTTGAAAGATAACCGATATTTTGCAAAAAAGCAGCGTGTATATAATCTCCCAAAGCTCCTCGAAAGTAATACCAAATCAGAGTTAAAAAGATGGGGATGGCAAACCCAAGGACAATAAAGGCAAATCTTTTTATGGTTTTAAGCAATTCGTTTTTCTTAAGTCCGTTTAATATTAACCAAAAGGCAAAAATTACCGGCAGTTCAAAAGCGGCGGGGAGTTTAAAAAGGGCTGAAACTCCAAATAGTATTCCTGAAAATATTAAATTTTTAATTGAGAGTTTTTTACTAAAAATAATTAAGAAGGCAAGAATAGTTGGTCCGATCATAAATATCTCGGCATTGGCAATATTACCTTCTAAAAGTGGGATTGTGGTTAAGATGGCAAAGATTATTGTAGCAATTTTATGTAATGATTCTTTTTTGGGAAATAGAGCCTGAGCCAATTTCCAAAAAATAATTATTGTACCAAAGTTCCAAAGAGCCAAAATTGCCTTAAACCAGAAAAGTCTTCCGGCAATTGCGGCAGTAATATACAAAAGAGGAGGTTTGTTGTCATAAAGACCTTGATAAAGCGGAATTCCCTGTCTTACCCCCTCACCCAAAGTGAGATAAATCATTTCATCGCCATATGCATAGGGCTCAAAAAACGAAGGAATACGAAGGATTATGACAACAGAAAGAAGAATAAGAAGCCAATTGGGAACATGAAATTTCTCTAATAGTTTCTTCATATTAGGCATGTAAATTTAGTTTATCATAAAATTGATTATAAAAAACAATAGTAGTACTATAGGTTTAAGCACATTCCCAAATAGTTCTTAGGATAAAATTCTTATACCCATGGAGGAGGTTTATATGGATGTAACTGTTCGTGTGTTCGCAACCGAAGAAGACAGGGATGCCAATAATTTAGCAGAGTCCAAAATAGTTGGTGTTGCAAGCACAACTGAGGAGTTTGATAGATTAATTAATAATTGGCATAGCGACGCTTGTAAAACAGGCTCTCTCTTTCATTTTTTTGCATACTACGATCAGAACGATAATCGTATTGATTCATACAACAAAGCATTTACCAGTTTGGGGGGTAATCCAATGGAAATATTATCCTGAGCAATTGTGGTGTGTGCTTGCCCTGGAGTTTAAACAATACTTAATAACTTCAGGGCTTTATTTTTTTAAATACCAAACAAATTTTAACTCCCCGAAGACTTTTTCAGACAGTTCTTTATAAGTTGGTAGTTTAATTTCTTTAATATCTCCGCTAGTGATAACTCCAATTCTCTTTACATTAGGAAGCTTTCTTAAAATGTCTGCATCGGTCATTTGCGCTGTACCAACATAATAGGGCAAATCACCTGTTGGGACATATATTGGAGCAGGAATTTTATAATAATTTGACTCCCATAGGTGATGTGCCGTTGAATTCCAGTTAATTAGAAAATCTCCTGTTTTTTGGGTTTGTTTGACATAAGTTGCCATTTCCCTAAAAGGTCTTTTTGCCGGATGTATGAAATAATTGGAATCGATTATCCCAAAGAATATTAAAAGAAATCCTATAAAAATACCCATAAACCTTCTTCCGTTTGAGGCAACTAGAAGCATTGCGGCAGGGATAGCATACAAAAGATAGCGGTTGAAAAAGATTGAGGTAAATTTTTGCGAAACTCCCCAAGTAATTAGAATGGGTAGAAGAAACCAGGAGAGTAAAAATAGAGTTTTTTTGATATTTTTAGTCCAGTCGCGAAGCAAAAGTATGGCAAAGACAAAATAGAGAGAAATCTGACCTAATTCCCTATTAATAAGTGGAATTTTTATCGTAGGATTTTTAATTCCTTCGGCCAGATATTCGTAAATTAAGTTTCTCAAATCAGTTAGGGTGGGTTTACCCAGCCAGAATCCCCCTCCAACCATTTTTGTTTGTTTATAAAGAGGAATTAACCAAGGAATGTAAAGAATAAAAACGGCAATAAAGGATTTTAACATGCTTAAAGCGGTTTTCTTCTCCCCAACGAAAAATTCATACAAAAACCATATTCCCTGTACAAAAATAGCAAAGATAGAAAAATGGTGAGAATACAGTGCCCAAAGTGTTGCTATGACATATGGAATCCATTGCTTCTTAAGAAAAAAGTACATAGACGCAACAACTCCAAGAGCCAGAATGGAATACATTCTTCCCTCAAATGCATAAGTAAAGAAAAACGGATTTAAAAAAGTTAAAACTGCAGCTAAAAGACCTATTCTTCTTGAAAATAGCAAAGAACCGATTTTATATACAAAAAATACAGCCAGAATAAAAAAAAGAAAAGACAAAGCTCTGATTGCGATTTCGCTGGTTCCGAAAATCTGATACCAGTAATGTAAAATTATATTGTAAAGAGGTGGTGAGGTATCTTTTTGAATAATCTCCAATATCTTGGGAATTGGATTCATGGAAAGAACAGCAGAAAAAGCTTCATCTCCCCAGAGGCTTTGATTAAATACATTAGGCATTATTTTTAGTGTAGCAAAAAAGAATATATTCAAATAGTGAAGAAAATAATTAAGGTTAATTTTGTTATAGAACTGTTATAATTCTTTTAATGAAAAAACTTCAGAAACAAGTTGATGAATGGATGTCTCAACTTAAAATTGGTTATTGGAAACCTTTCGAAATGCTGGCACGGTTAATGGAGGAAGTAGGAGAACTAGCCAGAGAAGTTAATCATAGATTTGGTCCGAAAAAGAAAAAATCTTCTGAAAAAAATAAAGAGATTGGCGATGAGATGGCAGACATCATATTTACTTTGATCTGTCTGGCAAACTCTTTAAACATAGACCTTGATACCCACTTTAAAAAAATGATGAAAAAGCTTAATACAAGAGATAAAGACAGATGGAAAAAAAGTAAATCTTCAGAATAACTTTCCTTAATTAAATTAATTTCGTATAATTTTCCTTAAGCGCGCTCTTTTAAATATGCAGTACGACAACGGGAGGTTTGTCATGCCAAAAACTCAAACTGACAACCGAAATCGCATAAAAAGTTTGTCGTTTATTAAACCCGGTGACATCTTGGTTCAATGTATGTATCACAACAAGGATAGAGAACTCGTAGAGGTTTTAAGTGTTGAACCAAAATATGATTGTGGTCGAACTTCGATTCCATGCATCAAGATCAGTTTGTTAAGAATACAGTTAGTTGAACTAGATCTTTATGCGTGGGGATTAATACCTAATTCAGAAGGTTTTTTTGTTTCCTTTGAGTGGTTGGAGAAACCGACAGGCTGGAAAAAATTTTGGTGGAGAATCCATAAGTTTTTCAGCAAATCGTTGAATCCTCCCAAAGAAGGTTATATAGATGAATGCACGATTATTAAATAGTTTGGTTTTCAAGAGCCGTAGTTAGAATTTATTCGCGCGCCCCTACGGCTCTTTATTTTTTAATTAAACCTTTTCAGTAACACGATATTCCATATATTTCCCAAGCATTAATCTTGTATGTGCATCCAAACCAGGAAGAGCCGAAAAGAAAAATCCGGCAATAGGCATAAGTACGAATTCCAATGGAGAAAGAATAGCCTTTAAACGAGAGACTTCTTTTGGTCTTTTTGGTTTATAGACATAATCAAGAAAAAGTACGACAGAAAGAAAAAGCAAACAAATAGTAAGAATTGTTCCTGAAAGCTTTGGAACAGTGTAACCTAGTGTGGTTCTTCCAAAACGGGGATTAAGAAGAGTGGGTAAGGTAAGTCCGATTGTTATAATAAACCAGTTTACAGGCCACATAAAATGAGACCAGATAACATAAATAAGTCTCATTGATTTATCCCAAAAATTGACTCCTGGTGTAGTCAAATAACTTTTTATTATCCAGGGATCGTCAGATACCCCCCATGCCCAGCGTTTGTATTGTTCATACTGATTTACCAATGTTTTCCAGACGCTAGAGGATTGGGCTGCATCAGCATGAAGAGGGATATATAAAGGTTCTACTTCAATTTTGCCTCTTTTTTTATAATATGATTTAAAAAATATTCCCCAATCCTCGGGTATTTTATCGGCATCCCAATAACCAACCTCATCAAGGAGCTTAAAAGAAAGAGAATAATTTTGCTGGTTAATAAGTCTGTCTCGTCTGGGTAACTGAGAAAGATTCCAAATAGAACCCAGGGCGTTAGGAACGCGTGTTATAGCCGGCAGTTCCCAAATATTATTGTAGAACATAATTGCCGGTTGCCAGAAACGGTTATACCTATTTGGATTATCCAAGAATTTATAGGTTAGGTATGCAAAATGATTTGGATGGTATTTGTGATCGGCGTCACAGCTTGTTACGGTTATGTAGTTAATATCCAGTTTCTTTTTATCTATAACATTTTTCTTAAACCAAATGGCTGCGTGTTTTTCGTTGGAAGCTTTTCCTACTGCTTCACCCGGAGTAAGATCGTGTACTGTAACGTAAAATCCTCCAAATATACCTTTAAACTTAGTTGCAAGCTCCCTCACCTTTTGTTTTCTGTCTTCTTTAGGCTCTTTTTTCTCCATGGCAAGAATTGGATATATTTGCTTTCTTGATAGAGTTTGATTTGCAAGGGATTGGAAAGTTCTCTCTAAAATGTGAATAGGTTCTTTATAGGTGGGAATAATTACAATGTTTTTAATTTTTCCAGAATCGGGAAAGACTTTTAAATCTCCAACCCAGTCGTAATTCATTGATGCTTGGATTCTGACATGTGAGATCATTGCGGTTATGGCAATCTGTACGGATTGATAAAGCCAGTAAATATTGAAAGCCAGGACAAAATAGGCAACAACTTCAGGAATGACAAGAATTCCCCAGTAAGGAAAAAGTATCATATTCCAAGAAAAAAACCCGGGAAGTATTTCCAACATTCTTTGCACAAGTCTTTCGTGCTTTAATATAAAGTTTTTCAACATAGAACTTATTTAATTCGAGGAAACAAAGAATCTGTGCTTTTTATTTTAGATTGACCAAACTGCTTCTCGATTTTTTCAGCTGTTTCGGGAAGGAAAGGTTTAAGTCGATAGGATATACCTCTAATTTCCTCGACTAACCACGAAAGGACTTCTTTTAAGGTATTTCCCTTTAATTCCCAAGGTTTTTCCTTGTTGATATGTTGGTCTAATACTGTAATTTCTGTCCAAAGATGCGCAAGTGCTTCGTTAGGCTGAAGCGTCTTAATATATTTTTCAAATTCCCCCGTAGGTATTAGGTTATGTCTTGCTTTTATAGGAAATTCAAATTTACTGTTTTCGCATAACCTGGCAACTCTGGCAATCAAATTACCTAGTCCGTTTGCCAAATCAGCGTTATAAATTTCCTTGATTTTTTCAAGATTTATGTCAACGTCTTCAGTCCAAGGGCCATGGCGAATGAAATAGTATCTAACCCCGTCTACTCCAAATTGCTTAATTAAATCAGTTGGCCTGATTATATTCCCGCGGGATTTACTGATTTTTTCTCCATCTAGTGTAATAAAACCGTGGCCATAAACAGTTTTAGGGAGTTTATATCCGGCACTTTTGAGCATTGCAGGCCACAAAATTGCGTGCCAGCGAACATTGTCTTTTCCTAAAATATGAAGATCTGCCGGCCAGAAATTTGGCGCTCCTGAAATATAATTAATTAAAGCGTCAAACCAGACATAAATTACTTGGCTGGGGTCATTTGGAACAGGTATACCCCATGCAACTTTTTTAACAGGTCTTGAAATAGCTATGTCTTCAAGACCTAGCTTCAGGAAACCGAGCACATTTTTCTTTTGTGATTCGGGTTTAATAAAATCGGGATTTTCTAAAATATGCTTTCTTAAGAAACCTTGATATTTAGACCACTTAAAGAAATAATTTTCCTCTTTAATTTTTTCAAGTTTCCGGGTTGGGTGAAGCGGACATTTTCCGTCCACTATTTCCGAAAGATTCTTGTATGATTCGCAACCAGTGCAATAAAAACCTTCGTATTCGGCTTTATAGATATCGCCGGTTTTTTCAACTCTTTTGTAGAAATCCGCTACAACTTTTTTATGATCTTCATCAGTTGTTCGTATGAAACGATCATAGGAGATGGCTAATGCATCAAGTTGTTCTTTGTCTTTTTGGGCTATTTCATCGACAAAATCCTTGGCCGATTTCCCGGCAGTTTTGGCAGCTTGTTCACTTGTTCCACCATGTTCATCAGTGCCAGTTAAGAAAAAAGTCTTGTCTCCGATTTGTCGATGATAACGGGCAAAAACATCGGCAATTATTTTTTGATAGGCATGACCGATATGAATTACATCGTTTGTGTAATCTATGGCTGTTGTAACGTAATATTTTCTGTTCATTGTTTTAGTATAACCTTTTAGTAATAAAAAAACCTCCTCGCGGAGGCTATTTCCAGTACTTTATCCAATAAAAGACCTCCGTGTTAGAGAACGGTTACAATCATCATAACGGAGGTTTTTATATTCATACGGATATTTTAACAAAGATTTTATCTTCCAACAAATTTCTTTATTTTTTTACTCCAAAGAGTAGCCCATTCTTCGGCATCCATCTTTTTTAAAGCTTCTTCCATTCCTTTTGATTTCATAAGTGAGGAAACTTGTGAAATTGTTGCACTTGAAGCTTTTAGGTTGTTGGTTATATTTGAGTAGCTTCTTCCCTTTTTCAACCAGTAAGAAACAGCCAATCTCTTAGAAAACATTTCCAACTCTTTTTCACTGAAGAAATCCTTTAAAAAGGTCAGCATATCATTTAAATCGGTGAAGTCGACTAAAGTTTGCGCAAAAGATTTGGTGATTTGATTTTTTAGGTAAGGATTTACTTTGGAAAATGTTTTTTTCATACTGCCACTTTTATTGACTAAATTGGCAGGAGATTTCGCTAAGAAGTATAACAATTACTAATAAGTAGTCAATAATTAATTTTTGGAAAGATAAATTTCGAATGCTGTAATAATGGCAAGTATTAAAATTAAATTTAAGATATTTCCAACACCGAAGTATCTAAGAATTAAAAACATGAATATACCGGAAGAAAAAAGAATTCCTCTTCTGGAGTTAGCAAAAATCAAAGAAAGGGTTAAAAAAATAGAAATAAAAAAAGAGGCGAAAAACAACGGAACGGCTCCGGTTAAAGAAGGATCAAAAAGATAGATTATCAGGGAGGTTAACAGCCAAAATATGAGAGTAAGGACAAGAGTGGGAAAAAAATTTCTTCTTCTTTTTACTTTCTCAATCCTTTTTGTTTTAAGACGTTTCACTTATTTCATTTTAACCTCACCCGATTTGAAAGGGAAGTTGGTTAATGGTATTGTATTTAATATTAGAATTATAATTAAGTATTCTAATAAATAAATTTATATGGATCCGGTAATTATATTAGTCGTTCTTATTGCAGGACTCGTTATCATAGGATTTCTTATCAATAAGAAATTAAGCGATATAACAGAAAAACAAAAACCTTCCGATGAACTCTTGGAGATTATTAAAACACTTCAAACTGGTTCCAGAGACGATAGAAAAGCCTTACTAGATTCATTACAGAAAAATACCCAAAGCCTTAATGAGAGATTAGATAATGCTGCCCGGGTTATTTCTCAGGTTCAGAGAAACTTGGGAGAAATGAGTGAGGTTGGTAAAGGAATAAGAACACTGCAGGAATTTTTGCAGTCTCCTAAATTAAGGGGTGGATTGGGAGAAGAAGTATTAAAAGAGATGATAGGTCAGACTTTTCCCAAGAATGCCTTTCACTTACAGTATCCTTTTAGATCTGGTGCGAAAGTGGATGCAGTTTTAAAAACAGAGGCAGGACTTCTTTGTATTGATTCTAAATTTCCCATGGAAAATTTTAACCTGATGGTTAAAGGGGAAACCGAAAAAGAGAGGAGTCTTGCCAAAAAACAATTTATCTCTGATGTTAAAAAACACATTGAAGACATTTCCAAAAAATATATTTTACCCGAGGAAGGAACAATGGATTTTGCATTGATGTATATTCCCTCAGAGGCTGTTTATTATGAGGTTGTGAATGTTCAAGAACTATCTAATTTTGCCAGAAGATTAAGAGTTTATCCTGTTTCCCCCAACACGCTTTATGCCCATTTACAGGTGATTCTTGTTTCTTTTGAAGGGAAGGATTTGGAAACAAAATCTCGAGAGGTATTCAGAATTTTAAGGGCGATACATAAAGACTATTCAAAAGTAGAAGAAAATTTGGGAGTATTGCAAAAACATTTGACCAATGCATTCAACATGATGGGTAATGTGTTTTCATCCTTTACCCAGCTTGGTCAAAAAATTTCCCAAACTAAAAATCTTGGAGACGGAGTTGAAAAGAAAACCAAAGAGTTGGAGAAATAAATAACTAATACTTGCAGTATAATTCTTCAGAATGGTAGGAGAAGAAAACAGAAAATTAAATAAAGAACAACTTGAGGCTGTAAAATTTAAAAAAGGACCCCTTTTAATTATTGCAGGTGCAGGAACTGGGAAAACTACTGTTATCACCGAGAGGATTAAATATTTAATTACCAGTAAACTTGCAAAAGCGAATGAGATATTGGCCTTGACCTTTACGGAAAAGGCTGCCAAGGAAATGCAGGACAGAGTTTATGAAACCCTACCTTACGGATATTCTGACATGTGGATTTCAACATTCCACTCTTTTTGCGATAGAATTTTAAGATTAGAAGCCCTTCATATCGGTTTAGATCCCAAATATAAACTAATGACAGAGGCAGAATGTGTCCAGCTGGTCAGAAATAATTTATTTAAATTTAACCTCAAGTATTTTAGACCTCTGGGGAATCCTACAAAATTTGTAGCAGGGATGCTTCAACACTTCAGTAGACTACAGGACGAGAATGTACTTCCCAATGAATATTTGAATTGGGTTAAAAAGCAAAAAATCAAAAACAAGAAACTAAGTGAAGAAGAAAAAATCGAATTAGAAAAATGGGAGGAATTAGCAAAAGCCTATAAAACATACAACGAAATAAAAGTTAAAGAGGCGGTTATGGATTTTGGAGATCTTATAATCAAAACGTTAGAACTTTTTAAGGCAAGAAAAAATATACTAAAAGTTTATTGCGAAAAATTTAAATATATATTAGTAGATGAATTTCAGGATACCAATTTTGTACAAAACGAACTGGCAATTCTTCTTTCTGGAAAAAATAAAAACATAACTGTTTGTGGAGATGACGACCAGTCGATTTATAGATTTAGGGGAGCTGCAGTTAGTAATATTATTCAGTTTAGAAGAAATTTCCCTAGAGCGAAGATGGTTGTCTTGACCAGAAATTATCGATCTACACAGGAAATTTTGGATAAAGCTCATGAGCTTATCAAGTTCAATAACCCAGATAGATTAGAGGTTGTCGAGAAAATAGATAAGAAATTAATTGCAAGTGCAAAAGGTAAGATGCAGGGTGACAAAATTGAATTTATTCATAAAGACAGAGTTGAAAATGAGGCGGACGAAGTTGCCAAAAAAATTACTTTGATTGCAAAACAAAAAAAATATGATTTTAAAGATTTCGCGATTTTGGTTAGAGCCAACAATCATGCAGAACCTTTTGGTAGGGCATTATCAAGACAAGGTATCCCTTATCAGTTTTTAGGGCCGGGAAGACTCTTCAAACAACCTGAAATAATCGATTTAATTTCTTATTTAAAGGTTTTGTATAATTTTGACGATTCTGTTTCTTTCTACCGACTCTTGACTATTGATTATTTTAATATTTCAGTTAGGGATCTGGCAGTAATAGGAAATTACTCCAGAAGGTTTAATTTAACTTTTTATGAAGCCTGCCACAAAATAGACGACATATTTGTGGGAATAAAGACAAGAGAAAAAATAAAAAAAATATTAGAGATTATAGATAAACATATAAAACTTGTTAAAAAAGAAACCGCAGGGCAAATACTTTATTACTTTCTGCAGGATTCGGGATTAATGCAAAAACTGATTAACCCTGATTCTTCCGAAGCACAAAAAAAAGCGGCTAATATATCCAAATTTTTTGACAGGTTAAAAACTTATGAAGTAGACCATGAAGACGCAACCGTTGCTGCCGTGGTTGACTGGATAGAGCTTTCCAGTGAACTCGGAGAATCTCCACTAGCTGCTGATACCGACTGGACAGAGGTCAATGCCGTAAATATTTTAACAGCACATTCGGCTAAAGGGCTTGAATTTTCCGTGGTTTTTTTAGTGAATTTGGTCGGTAACCGTTTCCCAACGATAGAAAGAAGGGAGCAAATTCCCATTCCCGATAAATTTATTAAAGAGGTCTTACCCGTAGGAGATTATCACTTGGAAGAAGAACGGAGGCTTTTTTATGTCGGAATGACAAGAGCAAAAGATTTACTTTTTTTTACTGCAGCAGACTACTATGGTGAAGGAAAAAGAGAAAAAAGACTATCCCCTTTTATATTTGAAGCACTGGGTGATGAAGTTTTGTTTAGTGAACAGTTGGCTATTAAAAGCGAACAACTTAGTTTTTTGGATTATAAGTCCCAAGCAAGTTCAGATTTAACGATAACATCAGATGTAGAATATAAACCCTCTATTCACATTGATTATCTTACGTATTCCCAAATAGATACGTTTAAAATTTGTCCTCTGCACTACAAATTAAAATATATCTTTAAAATACCAACCATTCCATCGGGTCCTCAAAGTTTCGGTACTTCAATTCATAGTACCTTAAGAGATTTTTACCGTTTGATTAAGATAGATGAAAAGCCAAACCTAAAATTTCTTTTATTCTTACTTGAAAAGAATTGGCTAAAAGAAGGATATCGCACAAAAAGCGAGGAAAAAAAGAATTTCGAAAGGGGTAAGAAATATCTATCGGGTTATTATCAAAAAAGCTTTGATAAAAAAGTCAATGTCGATAGGATCGAAGAATCCTTTACCGTTTCTCTTTTTTCTAAAGACAAAACTGAAAAGCCTTTAAAAATTGGAGGGAGAATTGATAGAGTAGATATTCTTCCTAAAGGAAAAATTGAACTTATTGATTATAAAACCGGTGAAAAACCTCCAACCCAAAAAGAAATGGATAAAAATAAAGATATAAGTAGGCAATTAGCTTTTTATGCACTCGCAGCAGTAAGTATTCCCGAAGATCCGTTTAATAAAAATCCGGAAGATGTAATACTAAGTTTTTATTTTTTCGAAAATCAGACCAAAATTTCAACCACACGAACAAAAGAGCAATTGGAAGAAGCAAAAGAAGAGATCTTTAAAATACGCAAAGAAATAGAAGTATCTGAATTTAAGTGTTCGGGAAACATGCTATGTAAAAATTGCGAGTATAAAATGTTATGCAATTCTGAGAAGTAAATTTAAATTTGGAATGGAAATCTAAATTTCGTATAACAACCTGGATATTCTACTTCAGAACCCCCAAAACTTTTTTTGAAATGTGTAAAACCCAACCAACTTTTATTTGGAAAACGCTCATCGATAATTCCCTCGAAATCAAAAATCTTTGCACCTTTTTTCCTTGCCCACATAATTCCTTCCCAAACGATTTTATATTGGACAAGATTTTTTCTTCCTTCCTGATTGGTAAATGCCTGCCAGTAATAACCGATATCATTAGTTTTTAAGAAAATAGCGCCGGAAAAAATCGGTTTTGGTTTATTTATAATTAGGAACAAACAATCTTTGCCAAATGATTTTTTTAGAGCTTTTAAATGGGATAGAGGAGGAATATAACGTCTTAAACCAATAGCGTTTTTCCAAATATTTCTGAATGTCTCAATATCTTTTAACTGGTAATTGGAAACTAAAGTTTGAGAATTTTTTCTTAAGGCATATCTGCAATCCTTCTTTAAACTAATAAATAATTTTTTCTCACTTTTGTTTAAATTAAGCTGAAGAGTTTTGGTGGGTAAATAAGGTGAATTGTTTAATTTATAGCCGTGAATGTATAATAAATTATGATTAAAGGGACTGGACCCGATATTGGAACTTAAACCTGGCTCTAAAACTATCTGAAAAGCTTTGTATTTTTTTGCTAATTCTTCAATATAACCAAAGTCAATTATTTTTGGTCTTTGGATTTTGATTAGAGAACCAATTAGAGGAAATTTTCTGATGAAATAATTAACTTCACTTTTTCTTTTTATACTCCAGCCCGTTATTGAAAGATATTTTGTATATTCTGGAGTTTGTCTGATATCAATCATCTCAGAAAAGTGAGAATATTTTTAAGTAAGAACCACCTTACGTTTTCTGCAATTCTATAAATAAAATAAATAGGCTTATTTATTACCAGGTCCCAGGTTCCTATAAACTCCACGACTTTAGGATTATATCCTTCCTTAAAGCGTGTAAATCCCTTACCGGGTTCTCTACCCCAAAGGTCGAAAGTTTTCAGACCTAGGGATTTTCCAAAGCGTATTGCCTCCCACATCATTAAATTACTAGCCATTACGTTTTTATATTTGTCTGAAGATGCCCCATAAGGATAATAGAGAAAATCATGCCAGACAAAAACAATCCAAGTAGCTATTATTTCTCCCTTATATATTGCGACTAAAAGTCTGGAGATAGGCGGTTTTGAGTCGTCTGTTTGCATTTGATGAAGGTATTTCCACATCAGGCGATGATATTTTTTTGTGTGTGCAAAAAATCCCTGGCGTTTTGAGGTTTGGAAAGTAAGATCCAAATATTTCTCAAAGGCTTTTGTGGAATTATCTTCTCTGACTACAACTCCGTGTCTTTGTGCGACCCGAATGTTATAGCGGGTTTTCGAAGAAAAACTTTGAAGTAACTCTTCTTCGGATTTGGTTAAGTCTACCCAAAAACTTTCGGGTGTAAAAAGCCTTCGACCTTTAACGCATCCATTTGTTTTTAACAAAATTATCAACTTTTCAAATATTTGCAGATTGCCTGGAGTTTTGACCATGTTTGGTTCAAGTTTAATAAAAATTAAATTATTTTTTCTCCCGTAATCCTTGAGTTCTGCCAACATTTGTTTAGTAGGTGTAGGACCTTTTTCAAAAATTCCAATTTTATAGATAAAGAAAGGAATTTTATGAAGCGTTATTTGACCAAATTTAAATCTGACAACTTCATTTCCCCATGCTTTTCTAAACTCTCCCCATACCCAACTTTGAATAGGGTGGGTGGCAACTGTATCGATTTCTGTTTTATTCAACATCTTTTTTTCCTAAATATTTTTCTACAATCCAATCAAAACCACTATCAGGGTCAGATTGTTTTTCTTCCTTCTCAAATTTTAATTCATTTGCTCCCTGAATTAAATCTTCAGGGATATCTATAAGAAATCTTGAGGGTGGATTTGAAATATTTTCCCCAAAATAAAGTCGGCGGGAAGCGTAGGATAAATAAAGTTTATCTTTAGCCCTGGTAATTCCCACATATGCTAGTCGCCTTTCCTCTTCCAGCTGGGAAATATCCATTAAAGATCTTGAATGGGGGAAAAGACCCTCCTCCATTCCGACTATAAAAATGACTGGAAACTCCAATCCTTTTGCGGCGTGAATGGTCATTAAGGTAATATTATTTCTTTCCTGATGATAATTTATAGTGTGTATTTTTTTATCCGATGTCTGTTCGGCTTCAACCAAAGCAACGTTTTCTAAGAAATCGTTGATATCGGGAAATTCTGTTGCAACAGATCGAAGCTCCTTAATATTTTCCAGACGGGTAATGTTTTCCTCTGTTTCTTTTTGATATTTATCAAGATAACCCGTTTCTTTTAAAACAACATCCAGGATATCAAGCGTAGTTTGATCATTCTTTATAAAATCTTTTGCGAAATTTTCAAATTTCTGATACCTTCTAATACCCATCTTTTGGATTCTTTTCCGGGAGACAATATCTTTGGGATTTGAAAGTAGCCTGAGATATGACAACACATCCTTTATTTCGGTTCGGGAATAGAAATGAACACCGCCGACAATTGTATAGGGGATTCCAGCGTGAAGAAATGCCTCTTCCAAAACTCTGGATTGAGCATTTGTTCTATAAAGAACTGCAATATCTTTATAAGAATATTTGTTTCCTCGAATATTTATAATATCCAGGATTTCATTGATGACGTACGAAGCTTCGTCTAATCCCGATCTTGCAGAGTAAAGTTTAATTTTATCTCCAGTGTCGTTTTGCGTCCACAAATTTAAAATTGGATGCGATGTATTTTTGGAGATAACCGAATTAGCCGCCGCCAGAATATTTTGTGTAGATCGGTAATTTTGCTCTAGATTAATGATTTTAATCTCGGGGAAATCCCGCATTAAAAAATTAATATTACGATAATCAGCTCCCCGCCACATATAAATACTCTGACTGGCATCACCCACGGCCGTAATATTTCCTTGATTACCTACAAGTTGTTTTGTGAGTTTGTATTGGATTTTATTAGTGTCCTGCCATTCATCAACTAAGATATGGGTTAAATTATCCTGCCATTTACCAAGAATTTTAGCGTCTTTGTCGAATAAATAGACGGTTTTAAGCAGCAAATCGTCAAAATCCAGAGCTCCGATTTTTTTAAGCATTTTTTCGTATTCTACATAAATCCTAAAGACCCTTTCTTGAAATTCGCTTCTGATAAATTCTGCATACTGACTGGGAGTAAGCATATTATTTTTTGCGTCGGAAATTTGTGAGGCAATAACTGGTGGTTTATAGGAGTCTATGGGAAGATTAAGATTGTCTAGAATTTCTTTGATTGCTTCCTTAGTGTCTTCATCGTCGTAAATAATGAAGTCCCTTGGAATTCCCAAAGCTTGACCGTCGATTCGTAAGATTTTAGCGCAAAATGAATGAAATGTTCCGGCAAAAGCAGGTTTTTGATTTGTTAATTTAGCAACTCTTTCCTTCATTTCACCGGCTGCCTTGTTGGTAAAGGTAAGAAGTAGAATGTTTTCTGGAAGAACTTTTTTTGAATCGATAAGCCAAGCTGTTCTAAAAGTAAGTACTCTTGTTTTACCGCTTCCGGCTCCTGCTAGTACCAGTAAGTGTCCTCCTTCGTAGGTTACCGCTTCTTTTTGAAATTTATTTAAATTTTTAAGTAAACTATCTGTCATATTAATGAATTTTAGGCTAAACTAGTTCTTGCAACATATCCAAGTTATATATTAGTAGATAATTCTAGATTATGGATGAGAAGTTGTTAAATCCCAAAAAATTAACTAAAAAAGAAATAACCATATCCAGGCTAAAAAGAAAATTTTTAAAACACGTCTGGTTGGTAAGAATAGGATTATTTGCAGGAATAGTAATTGCGGGGTGGCTGGTAATTGTTATTTTAAGTTTTTTTTCTTCTAAATTAGGACTTGCTAATTATGCGAAGATTTTAACGAATTTTATTCTGACCCCTGAAAATCAGATTAAATCTATTTCGGCAAGAACCAATATTTTGATTTTGGGGAAAAGCGGTCAGGGACACGAATCTCCGGATTTGACGGATACGATAATGTTTCTGTCTGTACCGCATGATAATTCGGCAATGATGTTGGTTTCATTACCCAGGGATATTTGGGTACCTTCTCTTCGTGCCAAATTAAATAGTGCCTATTACTGGGGAAATCAAAAGGAAAAAGGAGGAGGAATAGTTCTCGCAAAATCTGTTGTAGAGGAGATAGTCGGTCAACCTTTGCAGTATGCAATAGTGATAGATTTTTCAGGATTTAAAAATGTTATAGATGCAATTGGAGGAATAGAAGTAAATGTTAAAAATGAATTTACCGATGAGAAGTATCCGATAGCGGGAAAAGAAAACGACAATTGTGGGGGAGATAAAGAATTTAAATGCCGATACGAAACAATACACTTCAATGCAGGTAAACAATTCATGAACGGAGAGACGGCCTTAAAATTTGTAAGAAGCAGGAATGCTCAAGGGGACGAAGGGACAGACCTGGCTAGAGCAGCCAGGCAGGATTTGGTATTACAGGCAATTAAAGATAAAGTTCTTAGCACGAAAGTTTTACTTTCACCCTCTAAAATTAATGCACTATTAAAATCTGTAAAACAGTTTGTGGAAAGTGATATTGATATTAATTCTACCTCGGTTTTAGCAAGAAAAATGCTTCAAGCTAGAGAGAAATATAGATCATATGTGTTACTGGAAGAGTTTTTAATTAATCCTCCAATTTCCCCTAAATACGATAACTTATACGTTTTTATACCAAAAGAAGGTAATTGGAATAAAGTTCATGAATGGATATCACAGTTACTTAATAACTGACCCAGCCAAATTTATTAATCCATAATATTCCCCACAAATTTACTACAACACCTATGACAAGAAGAAGCCAATGCTGCCATTTCAAGCCTGTTTTTGCTACACCCTTTATAGTTAAAAGCATTAAAAAGGGATAGAAATCTACGGCAAACCGATAGCCGAATTGTGCAAAACCCGTAGTACCGTGACTGAAAATTACCAGAGATATCAATAAGATTGTGAACCACGACAGTAGAACTATCCTTTCTTTTATCGAAGCGTATATAGAGTAAATAAATGCAGGTGTTGTTATCCAGATAGCCAAACCCTCCCAAGATGGTTGAATATAGGGGAATTCCTTTTTAAAAATAGGTAATGACAAAAAAATTACCTTTAAGTTATTGGGAATATACGAAATATTAAATAATCCTTTTGAAAACCACGGTTCGTTTAAAAGACCTGGAATGAGATAATAAGCCTTATCCCAAGGAACACCAAATCGTAAATAATTATAGACGGCATTAAAAATAACAAAAGGAGTAACACCAAGGATAAACTTAAGATATTCATTTAAACACTTTCCCTTAATTTGATAGAGAAAAAATGGTAGGGTTAAAACCAACTGAATTCTTGATAGGTAAGCCACCCCCAGAAAAATACCAATCAAGAGTGCCCTTTTTTTGGAAAGCGATTCATAGATAGCTGCTGTAAGAAAAAAAGCCGCCGAAATTTGTCCCATGTACCAGGCGGATCCAACAGACGATAAAAACCAGATAATACTACCTAATCCAATAAGTATTCCAGACCAAAGGGCAAGCATTTTATCCCTTTTTATTTTCCAGGAGAGTGCAATTGTTAGAATTACTAAACCAGCCCCCAACAGATGGGCGATATATTGCTGGGGAAGATTTTTTCCGAATAAAAAAACAAAGGGAATTGATAAAATTGCTGGCATAGGAGGATATACAACATAGTATTTATTTAATCCTGCAGGAATTAGTTCACTTAACCAGGGTGGATTTTCGGTCAACCAGTAACGTCCATGAATAAAGGCATCTGCAAGCCTTATGAAGTAGTTATAGGGGGTATTTCCAGCAGAAGTAAGAAGGTAAATTAAAAAAACTAAGACGAAAATAATAATATAATTAATTTTTCCCTTGAACATAATTATTTCTGAGAAATATAGAAAGAATAACAAAAAAGATAAAATAAGAAAAAGTAAGTAATATTACAGTATTAAACTTTTGATATTCAAATTCAATTATATTTTCCCCTTTTGAAATCGACACACCCCGAAAAAGATAATTTGTTTGAATTATTTTTTCTTCTTTTCCGTTGACGTATGCTTTCCAACCCGGATAATTAGTATCAGTAAGAACCAGTAAACCATTCTCAGTAGCGTTAGCGTCTATCCGAATGTAATTTGTTTCGTATTTTACTATTTTTACTGGCTGAATAGGTAAATATTTTCTAGACGCAATATTCAATTTGCCTTCAATAACCACTTCGGTATTTGGATTGAAGTCTTTTGACAAAATATTTTTTACCGAGTTATTTGCATTATTGGAATAAATCCAATTATAGGCAACATAAGCTCTCGGAAGATAGTCTTTTATTTCAGTTAATACTGATTCATTGTTTCTATTTTCATAAACATATTTAACTGAACCAAGCTGAAATAATTTTGGATTACCCGACTGCCACAGGCTTTCTGCTTCTGTTTGCCATTTGTTATTTCTACTTAGTTCTAAAGAAACGAATCCGTTAGCATCTGGGATATGGTAAGGGATTAGTCTATCGGCCATTAGGTTGCTCCAAAAGTTCCTAAATGCATAAACTCTGCAGCAATTGTAGTTTAAATTTCGAGACAATTTTTGGATAGCAGGGTCGTTTGGAGAAAGAATTTCACTCGGTTTTTGCCAAGTATTTATCTTTTGGGAAAATAAAAATAAATCCGTAAGTAACAAAATAATAATCAAAACTACCCCAGTTTTTTTCATTTTCTTAAATGTGGTTAGTAAAAGAATAAATGTAGAAATTATCAAGAGAATTAAACTAGTAGCGGTATGGTAGTTTAGCGAGTAGTTAAGATCTCTTAAAATATCTAAATCATGAGTGGGATAGAGGGAAAATAAGTTATAAATTATCGAGTTGGGTTTATTTACCAAATAACCAATAATAAGTGGAAATAGGACAATAAATAGATATCTAATCTTAGATGAATTTACTTTAGCAAAAACAATACGATCCAAGCCGTATCCAGCAAGTATTGCCAGGCAAAAATCTATCAAGAAAATAAATTTTCCTGGTGCTCGCAGGCCATTAATTAGGGGAATTTTAAAAATTATATTCTCATAAATTGGCGTATTTCTTCCCAGGGCAATAATAAAGCTAATAAAAATAATGATTAAAAAAGGATAAATATTATTTATATTCTTTTTAGATAAGGCAAAAATTGAAAGGAATAAAGTAATAATTCCAATATACCCAAAAGTTTCTATCTGCCCCCAGTATCCATATAAATGCCACGCGTCGGCATAAGCCCAGGAATTGTTTATCAGGTTTGAAAAGAAAAAATTAGGAAATATAAAAGTAATTAAATCAAAAAAGTTCAGGGAAGAATTAGTTGCGTCTATAAAATTTACACCGAGTGCCCTTGTGCTTAAAGGAATTAACTGTTTCATTTCAATGATCAGGGGTAGTAATACAATAAAAGCCGAAGAAAATATAATTAAAAATCCCTGAAGTATCTTTCTGAAATTATCCTTGAACAAATATATTAGGTATATAACTAAAGCGAAAATGGTCATTATTGGGATATTCGGATGTCCGGTTAAAAATTGAATTCCCAATAAAGCTCCGATTAAGAAAAGGTATAAAATATTCCTGCTATTTTTAGCTTTTTCTAAAAGATAAAAAATCAGAGGTAAATACATGATGGCATAGACATGGCTGGGATATTGAGCGTGAGCAATTATAAATCCGTTAAATTCATAAGCGATTCCTGCTATTATTCCAGCCCAAATCGACATTTTTCTTTCTCTCGTAAAGAGAAAGGTAAAAAATCCAGCCAGAGTCTGATGTACTACATAAAGAATCCCCAGCGAAATTGGTAGACTGAAGAAGGTATGTAGAATGTTGGGAAGATAAAAAAGACCATATTGACCCTGTTCTGACCCTATTGGATATCCAAAAAAAATATCAGGAGTCCAAAATGTAAGCTTAAAATTTTTAAAGGACCAATCTAAAAGATAAGTAAGAGGGAAAGAAATTTTGGGAGTATCCTGCCCCCAAATAATAAGTCCTTTAAAAAAACCGAAATTATAATAAATAGCGGGTAACAAGAAAAAAAGTAATATCAAAAAGTTTTGATATTTTATCGCAATTAGTTTTAATTTATAAAACATTATTAACCTCAAAAGTTATATAATCTTAATGTGAAATTTTTTAAGAATAATAAAAATATTTTACTTGTTTTACTAGCAGGAATTATTATTCGGTTATTACTTTCTCCTTTTGGTACTCTAGTACTTGATTTTAATACTTTTATCGCATGGAGCAACCGTCTTGTCTACTTTGGTCTTTCCAGCTTTTATGATATCTGGAGCGATTATCTTCCGGGATATATGTATATTCTTTGGATTTTGGGGAAAATAAATAATTTAAATATTATTCCCCAGATACTTTTATACAAACTTCCGGCAATAATATCCGATGTGTTAACGGCAGGAGTAATATATCTCATTTTAAAAGATAAAGTAAAAGAAAAAATTGCTTTAATAACTGCCGGTATCTATATTTTCAATCCGGCAATTTGGGCCAATTCCACACTTTGGGGACAAGTAGATTCGTTAACGGCATTTTTTTCGCTTTCATCTATTTGGTTGGCGAGTATGAACCCAATTGCATCTTCTATCCTTTTGGCTATTGGTACTGCCATCAAACCTCAAGCTGCACTTGCAGCGGGAGTAATTCTTTTTATTATGTTGAAAAAAAAATGGAAGCTATCAAAAATATTGGGTTATATAATTTTAAGTTTACTGATTTTTATATCAACTTTTATTCCGTTTGCAGGAGGAAGTAATTTACCGGTATTTATTTTTCAAAGAATTCAAGCGACTCTTAATCAGTATCCGTATTCCAGTATCAATGCGTTTAATTTCTGGGGATTTTCGGGTTTTTGGAAAAGTGAAGGAAGGGGAATTCTATCTGCAAATTTTGTAGGATATTTACTTACTGTAATTGTTTTTATTTTTGGCTTTTTAAAAATTAAACTTAAAAATCTCGGAGAATATAAATTGGCAGCATTGTTGTTTTTGACTAGTTTCCTCTTTTTTTCCCGTATGCACGAAAGACATCTGCTTTTTGTGTATGCTCCACTCTCGATCTCGGCAGCTACAAATCCTATTCTTTGGGTTCCTTTATTGGGATTGTCGATTACGTATTTGGCTAACCTTTTTTATTCATACCTCTGGATTACCAAAGATTTCTTGAATGCCTTCTCATCTTTTGAAATAAAAATATTTATTTTGGTAAACCTAGTGCTTTTTATTATTCTCTTTCAAGAGGTTATTAGAGACCGTGTATCTAAGGTTGATTTAAAAATCTTCAAATTGTTAAAAACGGGTGTTAAAAGTAAAATACAAAATTTTCCTTCTTTGAAAATTTCAGCCAAAAAAGTAAAAATTTATCTGGGACTAATTCTTGCTTTTTCATTATTTACCAGGTTATTGTTTCTTAATCACCCCGGGAAGGAATATTTTGATGAAGTATATCATGCTTTTACGGCGCGAATTATGCTTCATGGTGATCCCAAAGCCTGGGAATGGTGGAATCCGCATCCAACAGGTTATGCCTATGAATGGACCCATCCACCACTAGCTAAGGAGGGTATGGTTTTGGGAATGCTTATTTTTGGAGAAAATTCTTTTGGCTGGAGATTTCCGGGTGCAATCCTGGGAGTTGGGGCAGTTCTTATGATTTATTTAATTTCCAAAGCTCTTTTTAAAGATGAGGGAATAGCCCTTCTTGCTGCCGGGGTGTTTAGTCTAGACGGTTTACCTTTGGTTATGTCTAGAATAGGAATGAACGATTCATATATACTATTTTTTGTTCTTCTTTCAATTTACCTTTATTTAAAAGATAAAAACTTTCTTTCTGCAATTTTCTTTGGTTTAGCGATTTCCTCAAAATGGAGTGCATTCTGGGCAATCCCAATTTTTGTAGTTGCTCATTTTGTTTTAAAAAAGAAATTTCGAATATCCTATCTCTGGTTTGTTGTTATTCCCCCGGCAATATATTTACTCAGTTACCTGCCAATGTTTTTGACAGGACATAATTTTGAGGTATTTATTGGCATGCAGAAACAAATGTGGTGGTATCATACCAGACTTAGAGCAACTCACCCTTATACCTCCTTGTGGTATACCTGGCCACTTTTGATAAGACCAATATGGCTTTATACAGGGGCTCTCAAAGATAAAGTTGAGAATATTTACGTAATGGGTAACCCGATTGTTTTTTGGACAGGTTTAGTAGCTGTATTTACCTGTCTTTATTATGCCTTTAAAGATAAAAGTAAAGTTCTTGCCTTGACGGTTTTTTCCTATTTAATCTTCTTTGTACCCTGGGCAGCTTCACCCAGAATTATGTTTTTTTATCATTACCTGCCTTCTATTCCATTTCTGGCTATTGCTACAGGTTATGTATTAAGAAAAAACCCCAAACTAATTAGTGCTTTTTTCATCTGTGCCTTTATTCTTTTTATCTATTTTTATCCCCACTGGTCCGGTATACCCATACCTAAAGTATTGGACACTTCTTATTATTGGTTTAATTCCTGGAGGTAAGTTAATTAAATAGCAAGAGCAATTGAAAGTATAAGAAGAATAATTCCGGCTCCAATTCCGATTAAAGTAGGAAAGGCTGTTCCCGCTACAGGTAGACCAGCTTCTGGTGTAGAAGTCGTCTGTGAGATAGGACTTGATGTTCCTGTTGGAGTTGTAGGTGTCGGTGTTGTACCAGCTGTTCCTGTAGGAGTAGGTGTGGGGGTAGAAGTCGGTGTAGCGGTTGGTTTTGCAGTTGACGTTGAACAAACACAATCACTTTCAGTAGGGCAAGCTACATTTCGACAAACCTTAGGAGGCATAACATCTAGGCAGGCTTTTCCTGTTGGACAAGGAGTAGGGCTGGGTTGATAGCAAATAAGATTTACGTTGTCTGTCGCACTGGTTGTTGAAGCAGATGCGCAATCCGAATTAGTTACACAAGAGGAGTTACAGACGCCAGGAGCAGGAGTTGAAATCGTAAAAGAAAAAGCAGAACAAGCTTCATAGGTAGGAGAAGGAGTTGAAATTTGAGCCTCAGATTTTTCGGGAGCAGTTGGTGCTACAGACTCTTTCCTAAGCTGATAAAGTCTGATTGCCGTAAAAATTGCTATGCCGGCTAATATTATTGTTACTATTACTATTAAAATTGTTACTATTTTATTTCTCTTCATAAGTATTTTTAATCAACTGACGGAACTGATGTTGGTAATGGCGTAGTACACGAAAGGTCTATGTGTTCTATACCTCCCATCCAACCGAAACCTTCTACATAGAGTCTTGCATTAACAGTAAACGATGTAAATCCGGAAGGAATCGTATAGTCATAATAAAATTCGGATGAGCAATACTCACATGGTACGGGACCCGGCTTTTTGTTTGTAACTTCTTGAGTGCAGGCATTATTGATTTCAAACATCGCTTTAGTTATTTCTCCGTAGTTTGTATTACCGGCAACAGTAAAACGAACAATGTTACCCGCTTTTAGCTTTGCTAAATCACTTAATGAAAGAAGTGTCCAGCTTGTATCATAGGCTTTTAGAGCAAGACAGCTGAAAAATCCTGCAGGGGGAGGAGTTGACGTTGAACAGACGCAGTCAGAATCTCCCGGACAACTGGGATTTTGGCAAGTAAAAATGTTGGGAGCTGCTAAGAAAAGACATTCAAGAGAACCTTGACATGTGTCATTAGACGGATTGCATTCTGCTCCGCAAGCAGCAGGTGGAGGAGTTGGTGTTGAACAGACACAGTCAGCATCTCCCGGACAACTGGGATTTTGGCAGGTAAATATATTAGGAGCTGCTAAGAAAAGACATTCAAGAGAACCTTGACATGTGTCATTAGACGGATTGCATTCTGCTCCGCAAGCAGCAGGTGGAGGAGTTGGTGTTGAACAGACACAGTCAGCATCTCCCGGACAACTGGGATTTTGGCAGGTAAATATATTAGGAGCTGACAGAAAAAGACACTCAAGAGGATCCGGACATGTATCATTAGACTGAATACATT
Organism: Patescibacteria group bacterium; assembly: GCA_036846005.1. GTDB lineage: Bacteria > Patescibacteriota > Microgenomatia > UBA8517 > UBA8517 > DATEXQ01. The sequence goes on from DAIUCV010000007.1 coordinate 27,737, forward strand.
CTGAACCGCAAGCACCAGGAGGTGCAGTCGGAGGAGTTGTTGGTGGTACAGTCGGAGGAGTTGTTGGTGGTTCAGTTGGTTCTGTGCAATCATAATCATATCTATACCAGGTCCAACCGACATCAACCAACGGTGAACCACAACCAACATCTATTTGTTCTGCACCACAGTCTTGTAATCCTATATAGGAACTTTGAACCCTATCTCTTAAGACGTAGTCATCAACTACTGGGTCATCGGCGTCTTTTGAACCGTAATGCATAATAATACAGTTGGGATAATCACTACCTACATCACATCCTGAATCATCACAGTAGTTATAACCACTTTCATTCCAATGACCCCCCCCAGCAGCTCTTGATCGGATATTCTGATTTCTTTGAACCAAGAAAACTCCAGCTCCAACGCCTCCTACAAGAAGAAGTATTCCGAGAATTGTTGCTATCATCATTCCTTTTTTACCTTTTCCTTGAGGTTTGGGATTGGTTACTACGGGTGGAATATCATAAGTTTGCGAATTTCCTTCCTGCGCAACAATTGGAGGAGGGGGTGTTTCTACATTCTCGGTTGAAGCAGGAGGTTCTCCACCCTGATCAATGGGTGGAGGTGGAGCATCAACCACGAAAGACGGTGGAGGAGTTGCGGGATTGGGTTGGTTTTTATTTGAATCGTCGGGCATAACTTATTTAATTTATATTAATTGGATAACTGGTGTATGTCAATGAAAAATTATTTCAAAAAAAGACGATAACTTGCAACAGATCCTCCAGTCAAAAGTAAGACCCCTAATATTAAAAGAAATATGCTGGGTAATCCGGTTCCTGATACTGGCTGAATAGGGGTAGGACTTGGTCTCGGAGATCCGGGTAAAGGAGAACTGGTACTTGTTGCTTTAGGTGTAGGGGTAAGACTTGCTTTGGGAGTTGCGGTTGGACTTGATTTAACAGTCGAAGTAGGAGTTGGTGTTGATGTGGGTTTGGTTGTAGGCGTCGGTGTTGGAGTAGAAGTCGGCGTTGCCGAGGGGGTAGCTTCAAAAGCCGGTACTTCGGACGCCTGAACGATAAATGTTTTGGTAATTGATTTCAAAATTCCATTGGCGTCTTTCCAACTGATGGTTATTTTATGTACTCCGGGGGTAAGATTTTTGGGGGGACTCCATACCCAACTACCGTTTGCACCTACCTTTACAGATGCGCTAATCACATCAGATTCGACGGTTATCGTGATATTGGTAGATGCCGGACCCTCTCCAAAAAATTCTGGTTTATTAGAACTTACAGTTTCCCCTTCGTCGATACTTTTGATGGTTACAACCTTAGCTTCAGCAATTGCCTTTTCATCAGAGGTAAATTTAGATGTTGGAGTAGCATCTTGGGGTAGTTCCAAATTAGCCTCAGGTAATTCGTCAGTTTTATTCGAGGGAGAATTCTTAAAATTATGCGTTTGCCCTAATACCATCGGAGGAACGGGTTTGGCAGAAGTAAGATAAATTTGGGCTGATGAAGTTCCCTTGGGACCCAAATTGGCTGCAATTTCAATTACATCTTTAGTTTGATTGATAGTGAAAAATGAAGCAAGATCGTTGGTTCTCAAGGAAGATATCATAACTACCCAACTTCCGTCTTTTGAAGCTGAGGTTGAAAGAGGTGAAGATCCCCCTACTGATACGTATATTAAAGCATTGGCAGCGGGTTCTCCCGTTGCAGTTAAAATAGTGCCAGAAATAGTATTTGCTTTAGTTATAGAGTTAAGGACCGGACCTGTTGTGACTTGCCAGGGAACACCATTATTATCATAAAAATTGGCTCCGGAATTTATCTTAAAATAATACGTTGTTGTTGGACTTAAGCCCCTTATGGTTACAAAATGGGTAAATCCGTTTTCTTCGAGTTCATCTTCCTCCACACTGTCCATTCTCCCTTCACTTTCACCCCAAGAAACAAACCCTCCGGTTTCTTTGTCTGTTGTCCATGAAACTGAAAATGAAGAATCGGTGATATTGGTCATTCTTACATCCTTGGGAAGAGTCTCCCCTTTTGCGCCCAATTTAAAGATATTCCGGCTTTGTAGTAAATAAATACCTACAGCAAGTCCTATGATAAGGACCAGAATCCCGATAACTGTTGGAACTTTTCTTTGGTTCATGGCGTCGGACTAGGTACACCTGTAGGGCTAGGTGTTGGTGAGGAACTTTCTGTTGGGGTTGGGGTTCTCGGGGCAGGCGTAGCCGTCTGAGTTGGGATATTATTATCAGGAATAATACCTTCTTCAAAGTAAAGTCTTTTTGTAAGATTGGTAAGAGCATTTGCATCTAGACTGGGGTCTATTGGACTTAGGATTTCTTCGGGTACAGTAACAGGAGTCTTGACGGAAAAAACTCGGTAAACATTAAAAAATATCCAAAAGATCAGAGTTATTAGGGTAAGAGTAGCTATTGTCACTATACCTGGTGTTTTGGTTTTTTTCATTTTATTTTTGGGTATTACTTTCTCTAAAATACGGTGCTTGACCTGAAATAGTAAAATCCAAAATATCAGGACTTATCTCATCGCTTTTAAGTTTTGAGAACTTTATTGCCTCTATTCTAATGGGTCTTCTCAAATATTCCAGGTCGGATAAAAGGTTTTTTAAAGCTGAAAAATTACCTTTAAAATCAAAATAAAAAGTAATTCCCTCGGCTCCTGACGGTAAACTTTCTTTATCGACTATTGATTTTTTTACCTTTACATTTCCAACTAAAACAATTTCATCAATAGATGCACTTTCTAAATTGGTCGCAACTCCTGATGAAACGCCTTGAATTTGTCTTAGAAAAGTTTCAGGTGCTGGTTTTATGGGAAGAGCAGTATCCAAAAGTTGGATCCGTGCTGATTCTTTAGAATAATTTGCTTGGGCCTTTTTCAAATCCGACAATTTGTTGTCCATTTTGATTACAACTTCTTCCTTGGATTTTATTTCTTTCACTAGTTCAATGATGGTAATAGCAGTCGGTCTTATAGCAAAAACTGAAAAAATAGCTATGGTAGCTATGGAGAGAAGAATTTCCATAAACATCAAAAGATCCTTTTTTTGCTTATAGAAGTCAATGATGTTTAAAAAGAATCCTTTATATCTTGCGTATCCTTTTCTCCAGCCTAAAGCCATATTTATAAAGCTCCTTTCTTCATGTTTATTACCAAACCAAATCCAATTAATCCCTCGTACTTTTCTCCTGCATCAACTTGAGTCAACGTAACACTTTCGATATCTTTGTCGCTTTCCAGATTAACTATAAATTGAGATATGCTTTGTTCAAAAGGTGAAACTCCGGCAATTGTAACTTGGTTTCCTGTTGCAGAAAAAGATGAAATAACAACATCTGCTGGTAGGTAAGATGTGATTAGGTTTAAATTTCCGGAAAAATATTTTTCCCCTCCTGCCAAAGCCTGAAATATTTTCAATCTTTCCTGGATGGTTTTATATTGTTTTTCAAATGTAGCGAACGCTGAAATCTGAGCAGATTTTTGTTTTATTTCATCATTTAAGTCAGAATTTCTTGCGTCCAACCAGAAACGAGAAAAGAAGGCAAGCATGACTACCATTTCCACAACAATAACCATTATTCTAAAAGTTGACAGAAGCCATTTTAAGATTCTTCCCAATGGGCTTCCCGCGAATTTATCTTTAGGTAGTAAATTTATTTGACTCTCTTTTTTTTGGGCAGCCATATTACTTCACGTTAAAATACCAAATTAGGAAACCAATTTGGCACACCGCTGATTTACTATACCATATGTAAAGTGCTAGAAGAAGCAAAAGAATTAAGCTTAAAAATTACCCAATAAACTATATAAATAATTCCAAAGATGAGGTTAATAAGAAGATGATTATTTATTACCCTTTTTGAGATTTTTTTTGGATTTTCCGGCTACCCTTTTAGGGAGAAGTTTGGCCAGAGAACTTTTTATTCTTGATGCCTTATTTTTATGAATTGCCTTTTTCTTGCTTGCTCTGTCTAATAAGGATACGGCCTTGAGTATTGATTCTTTTGTTTTTGAAACTCTCGCTTTTCTCACTGCGATCTCAAGCATGGATAATATTAGACTATTTATTTGTCCTTTTCTTTTTGAACCCCTTAAGGCTCTTTTAGCTGTTTTTGTGACTGGCATAGTTATTCTTTTCCTTCGCCGAATTTTCAAATTATAAAATCGGAAGTAAAAGGGAATTTAAAAATATACGTTTATCAAATGCTAGTTAGTGAGTATAATCTAGCTAGAGAACTTTTTCAATACTGATGGTAAACAAGTTTATAAAAAAGGGAAAGGACTTTTTAATCTCTCCCCAAAATTCTATTATTTCTGCTGCAACTGTGGTAATGATGATGGTTTTAGCATCGAGAGCATTAGGACTCGTAAGACAAAGAATTTTAGCTAATTATTTTAACCCGGACGATTTATCGTTATTTTTTGCTGCCTTTCGCCTCCCCGATATTATTTTTGAGGTTTTAGTTTTTGGTACATTTTCCTCGGCTTTTATACCAGTTTTTACCAAGACTTTAAAAAGAGGTAAAAAGTATTCTTGGGATATTGCAGCCAGAGTTGTAAATATCGGAATTGTAATTTTTGCGGTATTTGCATTTGCTTTTAGTTTCTGGGCAAAACAGATTTATTCTCTTATGGCTCCGGGATTTGATAACTCGCAAATAGCAGAGATTGCAGCAATTGCCAGAATCATTTTTTTGGCTCAAGGATTTTTTGTAATAAGTTATGTTTTAACTGGAGTTCTGGAAAGTCTAAGGCGCTTTTTGGTTCCGGCTTTGGCTCCGATTTTTTATAATATTGGAATAATATTGGGTACGATATTATTATCTTCGAAGTATGGTTTAAAAGCTCCGGCGATTGGAGTTGTTATAGGGGCGGGAGCTCATTTTTTGATTCAACTCCCCCTAGCTTATAAACTTGGGTTTAGGTTTTCGTTGGCATTTAAACCCACAGCAGGTGTTAAAAAGGTGGGTAGATTGGCACTGCCCAGGATAATCGACCTTTCCTTTGATCAAATAGGTAAAACCGTGGAGCTTTACTTGGCTTCTTTTATTTCTGTTGCATCATACACGTACTACACCTTTGCAAATTCCCTGCAGCTTTTACCTGTCACTCTTTTTGGCACCTCTCTTGCTAAAGCAGCCTTGCCGATACTTTCGCGCAAGGAAGGAAATATTGAAGAATTCAAAAAAACTTTTTTGAGTACGGTTTTCCAAGCTATATTTTTTACAGCCCCTTTGACTGTTTTTCTGATAGTCTTAAGAATCCCGATTGTACGTTTGGTTTATGGAACCAGTATTTTTGATTGGAATTCAACCGTGCAAACGGGTTTGGTATTGACAGCATTTGCCTTGGGTATAGTTTTTCAATCTCTAATGGCTATAATTTCAAGAGCTTTCTTTGCCCTCCATGATGCGAAAACTCCTGTTGTAATTTCGATGATAGGTTTGGTACTTTTGGTAACTGGGGATTTTATTTTGGTAAAAGGTTTTAATATACCGGTTTGGGCATTAGCGGCATCTTTTTCCTTCAGTGCTTTTATCGAGGCCGTTCTTCTTTATACCTTGATGAATAAAAGGTTAACCGGGCTTTATGCTTTTGAAAACGTGTTTAAAATGTTAAAAATATTTGTTTCATCAACAATTTCCGGATTTTCTATGTATTTTTTCCTTAAATTTTTTGACCAATATGCATGGGTTAAAAGAATTTCTTTCTTAAGTAAAATCGAAGGAATAAATTTTGAAAGATTTGTACTGGATACTAGATATACCATTAATCTGATGATTTTAACGGGAATAGTCACGTTGGTAGGACTATCTATTTATCTAGGTTTATCGCTTCTTTTTAAGGTCGACGAAGTTTGGATATTTTTTAATATGGTAAGAAGGATATTCTTAGGTAAGGTTGCCAGAGTCCCCAGTAAAGAATCCGAACCTGTTGCGCCCACGACTACGGATAGCAATGTATAATTTTTGCTTACACTCCTAAAGTAAACTCTTGACATCTTTTAGCACTCGTGATATAAGAATGCTAAACAGTATGACAGATGCATTGACGGCCCGACAAGCTCAAATTTTAAAAGTCTTAATCGACGAATATATTGATTCAGCAGACCCTGTCGGTTCCGAGATTTTGGAGAAAAAATATAGTCTTGGGGTTTCTTCCGCAACGGTCAGAAACGAAATGGCAACCCTCACTAAAATAGGATATTTGAAACAACCTCATACTTCATCCGGCAGAGTTCCTACTCCCAAAGCAATGAAGTTTTATATAGATCAGCTTATGGAAGAAAAACAAATGTCTTTAACCGATGAGGTCAAAGCCAAAGAAGAAGTCTGGGATGTAAAGGACGATTTGGATAAATTAATGGAAGAAGCAACCCAAGCATTGGCGGAAAGAACAAAGACTCTTTCGATTTCGGCATTGGATGACGGAAGAACTTGGCATGCGGGTTTGGCTAACGTTTTTATTAATCCCGAATTTGCAGATCTTACCATGTGTGCCA